>WHTC01000498.1 GCA_009379795.1 Nitriliruptorales bacterium
CCGGAGCGCCGCTCGCCGTCGGGGCGGAGCCACGGCCTGCGTCACCGGTTCCGGCAGTGGCCGCCACGATCGCGACGAGCGCCACGGCCACCACGATCAGCCCAAGGATCAGCAGCCCGATGCCGAGCGCTGGCAGGAAGTGCCGCCACCACTGGCCCAGCCGCACCTGACCTTGCGACACCCCACAGACCCAGACAGTGCCCATGCTTGCCGTGCCCTGCCGGGGGCGCGTCAAACATGGGCAACACCAACAGCTGAGCTGGAGGTACTCAGGGGCAGCTTCGAACGGCGACTATTGACCGTCCGCAGGCCGAGCGCGGGCCCGTCGGTTACGCCGTTCCCCGGACCGTCCCGCCAGGGGACGAAAGAAACTGCGCGATCTCGTCGGAGATCCTCGGATAGCCCTCGCCGAACCAGATGAAGTGCGTGTCTGCGCCGCTGGTGAGCAGTTGCGCTCGCGGGATGCCAGCGGCCAGGGCCTGCGCATGGGCAAAGGGGACGGAGCCGTCCGCACGGGTGGCGATCACGAGCGTGGGTTGTGTGACCTCGGTGATCTGCTGTGACACCCCTTGGGCCAGGCACCGCAGGTCGTTGGCGAACCCCGCACGCGACCGCAGCTGCATCAGCAGGTCAACCAGCGCCTGGCGGTGCTCGTTGCCGAGCCCCGCCAGGGCGGTACGGATGGGCAGAGTGGTGAGGTCGCGGAGCAAGAGTCGCAAGCCGACAGTCGGGTACCTGCGCAGGAGAGCGTGAGTCAGGCGCCAGACCAGGGCCTCGGTACGGGCATTGAACAACACCCGGCCGGCAGCTCGGGTGAGCCGGTCGGGCCAGGAGAGCGGGCCGACGGCGCTTTGCAGGATGAGTCGCTGCACGAGCTGAGGATGGCGCGCGGCCATAGCCACCGCAGTCGGGCCGCCTGCGGAGATTCCGACGGCCACGGCAAGCTGGTCGATGCCGAGCTTTCCGCACAGCTGCGCCACGACATCGGCAAAGACATCGGGTGATGGTCCGGTGCCGAGCGGAGTACCGCCGTAGCCAGGACGGGACGGGAC
>WHTC01000042.1 GCA_009379795.1 Nitriliruptorales bacterium
GATCAACTCCGGCTTGACCGGCTCCTTGTAGATCTCCTGCATCCGGGCGGTGGCCAGCTCGGAACTGAGCGAGGCGATCTCCTCCAGCAGCGGCTCCGGGTCCTCGTACCGGGTCCACAACCCCTCGAGGTTGAGCACCCCCAGGCCGCCGAGCCTGGCGATCGCAACCGCGGTACGCGGGCTCAGCACTCCGTCCATCGCTGAACCAAGCAGCGGAAGCGCGAACTCGTAGGCGTCGATCTGCCAGCTGATGTCGACGTCTTCGGGGTCCCGGGTCCGCCTGGACGGGACGATCGTGATGTCGTCGAACCCGTACGCGCGGCGACCGCTCTTGCCGATCCCGATCTCGACCTCGGCCACCTCGACCGACCTCCCGTGAATAGGCGAACACCCGACGCCGGATCAACGGAAGCGCGCCGGGTGCAGGGACTGGATAGGGTCAGGGTAGCGCAGGAATTGTCAACAGGAGGGTACCGCCGACCAAATGCTCCTATCCTTCGTCGGGTATGAGTGACGACGACGACTTCGACGACTACGAGGACAACGACGAGTCGCTGCCGCTGCCGCTGGACCGTCGTGAGGCTGCATCGGTGCGCCGGGACCTCGAGGACCTGGGCGCCTTCAAGCGCGTCTTCGAACCTGAGGGCTACAAGGGCGTCAGCCTGTACTGCCAGGACTGCCTGGAGGAGCACTTCTACGGCTGGGACATGCTGGAGAACAACCTCCGTGCGCTCCTCGAGTCTGGCGAGACACCGGTGCACGAGCCGGCGTATGACCCCCGCCCCGACGAGTACGTGGACTGGGAGTACGCCCAGGGCTATCTGGACGGTATGGCGGACGCCGGCGGGCCCCCGTTGGCCAAGCTCGCCGCGCTGGGCGATGTCTGCCCCTTCTGCGCGGAACCTTTGCCCGACGGCGGTGAGCGCGCCTCCTACTGCCCCTCCTGCGGCTCCGCGCTGGCAGCGGCGCGGATCGCCCGTGCCCTGTTGGACCGGGGGTGGAAGGCGCAGGAGGTCGAGGATCTGCTGCGTGCCGCCCGGGTGCCCCCGATGCGCGGCCGCCCCTCCCGCTGAGCGCTCAGGTCACCGCTGCAAGGGGGCGGCCGACACTGGCCACGAGCAGCCCGGCGGCCTGCAGCGCCTCCGGGTCCCAGATGTTGCGGGCATCGACCACGACCGGGTACTCCAGCAGTTCGGCGACGCGTTCGGGGGCGAGCTTGCGGTACTCGTCCCATTCGGTGCACACGACCACGGCGTGGGCGCCCCGCAGCGCCTCCTCGGCCGAGTTGCAGAACACCGCGTCGGGGTAGCGGTCGCGGACGTGCTCCAGAGCCTCCGGGTCGTGCAGCCGGACCCGGGCCCCCTCCGCGCGCAGGCCGTCGATCACGTCCAGCGCAGGAGCATCACGCACATCGTCGATGCCCGGCTTGAAGGCCACGCCCAGGATGGCGACCTGCTTGCCGGGCAGGTTCCACATCAGGCGGCGGAGCTGCTGGACCGGCCAGGCTTTGGCCTCCCGGTTGATGCGGTCGGTCTCCCGGAGGATGCCCAGGTCGTAGCCGAGCTCGCCGGCGATGTGAATGAACGCCTCGACGTCCTTGGGGAAGCACGACCCGCCGTAGCCGAGCCCCGCGTTGAGGAACGCCCGGCCGATGCGCGGGTCGTACCCCATCGCATCGGCCACCGTGTGCACGTCCGCACCAGCAAGCTCACAGATCCGGGCCATTGCGTTGATGAAGCTGATCTTGGTGGCCAGAAAGGCGTTGGAGGCGTGCTTGATCAGCTCCGCGGTGCGCACATCGGTGGCGATGTAGGGGCAGTCGTGGCGGTCGAGCAGGGGCTGGTACAACGCGCGCATCACCTCGTGGGCCCGCGGGGAGTCCGCACCCACCACGATGCGGTCCGGGCGCAGCGTGTCCTGAACGGCCGTGCCCTCGCGCAGGAACTCGGGGTTGCTCACCACCTGGTGATGATGACCTCCGTCGCGTGCCTGGGTGGCCAGCCGGAGTGCCTGGCGAATACGCTCCCCCGTCCGGACGGGCACCGTCGATTTCTCGGCGACCACGATCGAATGGCGAGCCTGGGTCGCCACCGTCGAGGCGACGGCTTGAACGTAGGACAGGTTGGGACGGCCGTCCTCGCGCCGGGGGGTACCCACGCAGATGAACAGCACGTCCACGCTGTCCAGCGCCTCGGTGGCGTCGTGGGTGAAACGGATGCGACCGGATCGGGTGCCCGAAGCGACCAATTCGGGCAGCCCCGGCTCCACGAAGGGCACCTGGCCGGCTCGCAACTGGCCGACTTTGCTGAGATCTTCGTCCATACCCACGACCTCGTGCCCGAGATCGGCGAGACAGGCCGCCGTGACGAGCCCGACATGGCCCGTTCCGATGACGCTGACCTTCACCCCGGTTGCCTTTCGTTGGGCATGATCCGCTGGACGTTAGCAGCAGCCCCGGCCGGGTCCACCACCGACCGTCCGGGATGGCCCCGGAAGGGCGGGAGTGACTCGTGACCCGACGCAGGCGCGCGCTGATCACTGGAATCACGGGACAGGACGGGTCGTATCTCTGCGAGCACCTCCTCGCGCGCGACTACGAAGTCCACGGCACCGTCCGGCCCGGGCGGGATCCGTCAACCTCGGCGCTGGGACCGCTGCTGCGGGCCGGCGAGCCAGGGTTACGGGTGCACGCCGTGGACCTGACCGATGGTGACGGCCTGACCCAGCTGGTGGAGACGACCGCGCCGCACGAGGTGTACAACCTGGCATCGCTGTCGCACGTGGGCACCTCGTTCGCTGAGCCGGTGCACAGCGGGGAGGTCACCGGCCTGGGCGTGGTGCGACTGCTCGACGCGATCATGCGGACAGACCCCTCGATCCGGTTCTGCCAGGCGGGCAGCAGCGAGATGTTCGGCGCCCACCCGCCACCTCAGAGCGAGCGCACGCCGTTCCACCCCCGCAGCCCCTACGCGGCGGCCAAGGTCTACGGGCACTGGACGACGGTGAACTACCGCGAGGCGTACGGCCTGCACGCCAGCAACGGCATCCTGTTCGCGCACGAGAGTCCCCGGCGCGGGCCCGCCTTCGTCACACGCAAGATCACCACGGCCATCCCCCGAGTGCTCAACGGGGAGCAGCGCCGCCTGAAGCTCGGCAATCTCAACATCAGCCGGGACTGGGGGCACGCCAGGGACTACGTCGAGGCGCTCCACCGCCTGCTGTCGCATCCCGAGCCTCTTGACGTGGCGATCGGGACCGGCGAGAGCCACACCCTGGAAGAGTTCCTCGACGCCGCCTTCAGCCACGTCGGCCTCGACTGGCACGACCACGTGGAGATCGACCCCCGGCTCTACCGTCCCGCTGACATCCCCGCCGTCCGCTGTGATGCGACCATGGCCCGGGAGGTGCTCGGCTGGACGCCACGCACCAGCTTCGCGCAACTCGTGGAGGAGATGGTCCGCGCCGACCTGGCTACGCCGGCATCGCGGCGCGCGCGGTGACCCGCTCGGCGATGCGGCGGCCGATCTCGAAGGATGCCGTGGCCGCGGGAGAGGGCGCGTTGAGCACATGCAGGGCGCGCGGGGTCTCCTCCAAGACGAAGTCGTCCACCAACCGGCCGTCGGGGGCAAGCGCCTGCGCGCGCACACCTGCCGTGGAAGGGACCAGATCGTCCATGCCGACCTCGGGCACCAGTCCCTGCAGGGCCCCGACGAAGGCCTGCTTGCGCAGCGAGCGATGCACCTCGCCGAACCCGGTGCGGGCGTGGCGCCGCACCAGCCGCCGGAAGCCGGGGTGGCGCAGGGTCTCCCACGAGTCGCGCACGTTGATCGACGACCAGCGGTAGCCCTCGCGGGACAGCGCAAGGACCGCGTTGGGACCGGCGTGCACTGACCCGTCGATCATGCGGGTGAAGTGCACGCCGAGGAAGGGAAAGGCCGGGTCGGGCACCGGGTAGATCAGGTTGCGCACCAGCCCTCGGCGCTCCGGGACCAGTTCGTAGTACTCGCCGCGGAATGGCACGATGCGGATCGCGCGCGGACCGCGGCCGGCCATGGCGGCGATGCGATCGGCGTACAGCCCGGCACAATTCACCATCTGGCGGGCGCGGATCGGCCCCCGCGGGGTCAGCACGGTGACGCCGTTCGCTTCCTCGATGACGCCGGTCACCCGGTTCGACAGGCGGATATCCGCACCAGCTGTGCGCAGCCCGGTCGCCAGGACGGCGCACACGGCGCGGAAGTCGACGATGCCCGCGTCCGGCACGTGCAGTGCGGCCCGGCCCCGGGCGTGGGGCTCCAACTCGCGCAGACGATCGGAGCCGATCCTGTCCGCCTTGACTCCGTTGGCCGCGGCCCGCTCCCGCAAGCCCTCGAGCAGACCCTCCTGCGCCTGGTCCGTCGCAACGATGACCTTGCCGCAACGCTCGTGGATGATGTCGTGCTGTTCGCAATAGTCGAGCAGGGCCTGACGCCCGCGCGCGACGGTGCGCGCCTTCAGCGACCCCGGTCGGTAATAGATGCCGGAATGGATGACGCCGGAATTGCGGCCGGTCTGATGCTGGGCGAGCGCCCGTTCCTTCTCCAGCAGGACGACCCCGGCGCCGGGGCGGGCAAGCAGCAGGTGGTGCGCGACGGACAGCCCGACGATGCCGCCTCCCACCACCACAACGTCGGTGAACTCCCGTCGGCGCGACGCACGCATGCTTTCCCTTCCGGCCCGGCTCGTGAATGCCGGCGCCACCACTTCCTCAGGCGCACCCGAACGCGACCGGGATCAGCAAGCGACAAGACACGCGGGACGGCCCACGAAACCAGTATCCCATCCTCACCCAGGCGGTGTGCCCGGAGCAACCCGCAGAACGGACGACGCGGGCGGAGGCGAACCGAGCGGCACCTCCGCGCTACTCGCGAGTGCCAGACCCAGGACCACTCCCTGCTCCGGACCCAGGGTGGCGGTGAGCGCGGCCCCCACCTGCACGACCACGAGCACCAGCAGGGTTGGTGCCGTGAGCAGCCCGGCTCCGGCGGCCACGCGGCGCAGGCGCGCGACGACCAGGATCCAGCAAGCGGCGAGTAGGCCCAGCCCCACCATCCCCAGGCGCAGAGCCGCCTCCAGCACCATGCTGTGCGGCGAGACCGTGACCATCGTGCCCGAGACCTCACGCTGGAAGCCGCCGCCGAAGGGACTCCCGAGCAGGGTGTCGGCGAATCCCTGGGGCCCCTCGGTGGCCAGCAGTGATCGCCAGCCCTCTGCACGGGCCGCCACAGGCACGTGAGCACCGTGGCGGACAAGGCCGGCCGCGGGGCCGTCCGGCACGGCCAGTGTCAGGACGGCGGCGAGCGCCGCTGCCCCCACCACGAGCGGGACCATTCGCCGCGCCAATCCCCGGTTCCTGGCGGCGGTGACCGCCAGGCCCGCCAGCAGCGCCAGTCCGGCGATGGGTTCCCCCAGCACGACGACCGCGGCGAGCGGCACGGGAGCGGCCCACCGCAGGACGGGCGCGGGGTCCTGGCGCCAGCACGGCAGAGCGATGAAGAACGCCTGGACCAGCAGCAGGGCGGCCGCAGGCTTCGCCGTCCCGCGTACCGCGAGCAGGAAGACCAGCACGCCGGCCGCGACCAGCCAGACCCGCGCGAGGCGATCCCAGCTCCGCGGGTTCGGGGCGAGGCTGGAGAAGAACAGCGTCGCCGACAGGAAGGCCAGCCACGGCCGTGCCTCCGCGAGCGCCTCGGCGGTGCTGTGCACGCCGATACCTCGCAGCAGCGACAGCAGCGCGGCCACTCCGAGCAGCAGCGCCAGGACTGATCCTGTGACCGGCCGTGGCCTACGCAGGAGCCGCCCCAACCCCGTCAGCAGCAGTGCCGCCAGGATCACGTCAGTGAGGCCGAGAACCGCCGGACCCAGCGTCAGGCCCGCGCCTGGCAGGATGTCGTCGGCCACCACGGCGGCCAGCAGGAGGCTGAGTGGGATGGTCGCGCCCGGTGCGGGAGGCCGGATCAGCCCGGCCTCCCGTCGCGCCACGCAGGTTGTTTCAGGCCCGCGTCGACCAGCGCTCGCTCCTGACGAGCGAGTTCCAGATCGGCGGTGACCATCATGCGGACCAACTCGTCGAAGCTGGTCCGAGGCTTCCATCCAAGGATCCGCGCGGCCTTCGACGCGTCACCCTGCAGCAGATCGACTTCGGCGGGGCGCAGGTAACGCTTGTCGATTCCGACATGATCGCTCCAGTCCAGGTCCAGCATCCCGAAGACCGCCTCGCAGAAGGTCCGGACACTGGCGCGACGGCCGGTGGCAACCACGTAGTCGCTCGGCTCGTCCTGCTGCAGCATGAGCCACATCGCTTCGACGAAGTCGCCGGCGAATCCCCAGTCCCGCTCGGCATCGAGGTTGCCCAAGAGGATCTGCTCCTGCAGGCCCAGCTTGATGCGCGTGGCGGCGCGGGTGATCTTGCGGGTGACGAAGGTCTCCCCGCGACGAGGGGACTCGTGGTTGAACAGGATGCCGTTGCTGGCGTGCAGGCCGTACGCCTCCCGGTAGTTCACGGTCTGCCAGTAGCTGTAGACCTTGGCGACGGCGTACGGGCTGCGGGGGTGGAACGGTGTGCTCTCGGTCTGGGGAGTCTCGACGACCTTGCCGTACATCTCCGAGGACGACGCCTGGTAGAAGCGCACCGGTCGATCCAGTTGGCGCACCGCCTCCAGGAGGCGCAGCGTGCCGAGGGCGTCCACATCGGCCGAGTACAGCGGGTTCTGAAAGGACACCGCGACGTGGGACTGCGCGGCGAGGTTGTAGACCTCGTCCGGCCGGATCTGAAGCACCAGGCGGCTCAGCGAGTTACCGTCGGCCATGTCCCCGTAGTGCAGGAGCAGCCGCGAGCCCTCCGGGTCCAGGTGAAGGTGATCGATCCGTTCCCGGGCGAAGGTCGACGTGCGGCGAACCAGCCCGTGCACCTCGTAGCCTCTGTCCAGCAGGAACTCGGTGAGGTAGGAGCCGTCCTGTCCGGTGATGCCGGTGATCAGCGCCCGGGGCGCCGGCTGGAGATCGCTCAACGTATCCCGTCCTTGGGGCGGCCACGGCCGCCCGCACCAGGGGTACGGGTGCGTGCCCAGCCGTTGCCGGCTTTCACGTCGCGGACCGGCTCACGCAGCCCGCGGCCGTTTGCGCTCGTCTCGTGCCCGTGGTCATAGGTGCCCACAGCGGGCTGCTCGGAACGGTTGTAGACGTACCCCAGCAACGGGCTCGATACGAACGCGAGGCGCTCGCGCACCTGCTCCAGCTGCGCAAGGGCGGCGCCCCGGTTGACGACCAGCACCACCCCGCCAACCTGCTCGGCGATCACCGACGTGTCAGCGACCGCCAGCAGGGGCGAGGAGTCGAGGATCACGAGCTCAGCCTCGTCCTTGATGCGGTGCACCGCCTTGCGGAACCCGGGCCCACGGAAGAAGCCGCCGGGATCCTCGACCCGGCCACCCGCCGCCACCACCGGCAGCAGCAGCTCCTCGGACACCGGAAGGTAGTGCACGCTCTCGTCGACGTCGAGGTAGCTCAACGCCAGCTCCGTGAGCCCTGTGCGGTCCTGCACCCCGAGCAGCTGGGTGAGCCCCTGGCCGCGGATGTCCGTATCGACAAGGACCACACGGCGACCGTCCCGGCTGGCCGACATCGCGAGCTGCAAGGCGGTGGTGGTCTTGCCGTCCCCCGGCGCAGCGCCGGTGATCAGCAACGAGGACTCACCAAGCTGCTCCAGCTCGTGCTCGATCGAGGCGAGCAGGAACTGATAGGACTCGGAGGCGACCGCATCCAGGTCGAGCTGTCCGGACAGCGTGCTGCCGTCCGCGTCGGCGAAGGCGGGGATCTCTCCGAGCAGCGGGACGCCCAGGATCGCGCGCGGGTCCGTCCGATTCTCCACCACCTGGGAGTGTGCCGAAACCCGGTAGGCGTAGGCGGTCGCGACGCCGAGCCCGAGCAATGCCGCGAGCGCGGAGTCACGAGCCGAGGCGGGGCGGACCGGGTCGTCGGGGATCACCGCCTCCTCGAAGACCTCCACCCCGGAACCGAACAGGCTGGCGTCGAGCATCAGCTCCTGGACCCGGGCCTCCAGGTTGAGCAGCTGCTGGGCAACCGCCTGCACCTGCCCCTCCAGCACGATGTTGCCCGGCTCGGCCGCTGCCTCCTGCTGTAGTTGGGCGATGCGCTGCCGCAACTCCTCACGCGCCGGCTCCAGCTCGGCCGCGGCGGTCTCGGCTCGGCTCTCGACCGTGCGCTCCACCACCTGCTGGTAGGCCTGCGCCACCGTGTTGGCGATCTCGGCGGCACCCTGGGGGGCCGCGGCGGTGGCCGTGACCCCGATGATCAGGCTGCGCTCGCCCAGGACCGCGGCGTCGACCTGGCGTTCCAGGTCGGCGGTCGGCAGGCGCCCGCCCAGCAGCGCGGCGGCCTCCTCCAGCACGGTGTGCGACTCGATGAACTCGGCCTGCTGGGGGGCGTAGATGGAAGAGTCGCCGTCACCCACCAGCCCGCTGTCCCCCCGCAGCACCGCACGGTGGCGGGGGTCGGTCAGGAACAGCTGGCTGGTCGCTTCGTACTCCGCCGGCTGCAACTGGGACAGGCCGTATCCCGCAAGCCCGGCCAGGACGGTGGTGACGGCGACCAGGGCGCGATGACGCCAGACCGCAGCCAGCAGGCTCGGTCCCTGGCGCCAGTGTTGCTCAGCACCCGCCGGTCGCTCACCCGGCGGCTCCGCGATCGTCGACGACAACCAGGCACCTTCAGGATGGGCAGCGATCTCATGAAGCTAACCACGCGCGGGAGGTGACGCAAACGTTCCTCCAGGCGGGGAACCCGTCAGGAGGTCGTCGCCGACGATATGCGCCATGATCGCCGCCTACTGCAGAAAGGTGGAATCGACCGCGCTCAGGGCGTCCAGGAGCGGCCGCGCGTCAGACATGTTGCCCATCACGCCGCTCAGGTCTCCGGAGACCTTGATCCGGCGCAGCATGACCGCCACGGGGATGTCCAACTCGCCGCGCAGCATCTGCACCCAGCGGAGGTAGCTCGCCGTGATCGTCAGCCTGGGTGGGTCCGCCGAGACGGGCTGCGGAGCGACGCGCGTCCCGTCACCATCCGCAACGATGCTGATCTCGTAGGCGTGCCGGTCATGGAGCGCGCCATGCGGTTCGACCACGAACCGGTAGACGCCTTCAAGAGCTTTGGCCATCGCCGGCGACCGGGGATCGGCTTCAATCTTGGCGCAGAAGTCATCCATCCACTCCTGGCTTGGAAACACCGGCACGTCGTTGCCTCTCTCTGTCGTCCTGGACAGTCACGCAATCGGCGTAGGCTCGCGCCCTACCCGGACGCTCAGGAGCAATGATGCAGGCACTCGACGGAGCACACGTGGCGGTGCTCGGCGGCGCCGGCTTCCTCGGATCCCACCTGTGCGACAAGTTGGTCGCGGGTGGCGCCAGTGTCACGGTCATCGACAACTTCCTCACCGGCGGTCCGGACAATATCGCGCATCTGACGGGCCGGCCCGGGTTCCGCCTGGTGCGCTACGACGTCACCGACTACCTGCATGTCCCCGGAGCGGTGGACTATGTGCTCCACTTCGCCTCGCCGGCGTCACCAGCGGACTACCTCACCCATCCCATCCAGACGCTGAAGGTCGGATCGCTGGGGACGCACAAGGCGCTCGGGCTGGCACGATCGAAGGAGGCGAGGTTCCTGCTGGCGTCCACCAGCGAGGTGTACGGCAACCCCCAGGTCAACCCTCAGCCGGAAAGCTATTGGGGCAACGTCAATCCGGTAGGGCCGCGCGGGGTCTACGACGAGGCCAAGCGCTTCGCCGAGGCGCTGACGCTGGCCTATCACCGGGTCCACCGGTTGGACGTGCGCGTCAGCCGGATCTTCAATACCTACGGGCCCCGGATGCGGGTGGACGATGGCCGGGCCATCCCGGCGTTCTTCTCCGCCGCGCTGCGGGGCGAGCCGCTCCCGGTCCACGGAGACGGGCTGCAGACCCGATCGCTGTGCTACGTCGATGACATGGTCGACGGCCTCCTCCGGCTGCTGCTGTCCGACCACTCGGGACCGGTGAACCTGGGCAACCCGCACGAGGTGATGATCCTGGAACTGGCGGAGGCGGTGCAGGATGCGGTCGGCCAGCGCCCCGGCATCGCCTTCCACCCTCGCCCGGTCGACGATCCGGGCGTGCGGCGTCCGGATACCACCCTGGCGGAGCAGGTGCTCGGCTGGAAGGCGCAGGTGTCGCTCAGTGAAGGGCTATCCCGAACCGCCGAGTGGTTCCGGCTGCGGCTCAGGAACGGGGGGAGCGCTGGTGGCTGAGGCCGTGCCTGAGGAGGCGGCCGCAGCCGCGGCCGCGATCACGACATGGGAGCCGGGGCTCGGCGCGATCGTCCGGCAGCTCGAAATCACCCCGCCCGGCGCCTCGGCGGGTGCACTGGCAGGGCTGGCACTGGGGGTCAAGGATCTGATCGCCGTGGCCGGAACGCCACGTGAATGCGGAGCCCCAGGGCTCGTGGACCCCGCCCCGCAGGCGGCACACGCGACCGTGGTCACCCGGCTGCTGGCGGCGGGCCTCACGGTGGTCGCCACGACCGCCACCCACCAGTTCGCCTACGGCGTGGTCACCCCGCAGACCCGCAACCCGCGCGCTCCCGGCCACATCGCGGGCGGCTCCTCCGGCGGGTCGGCCGCGGCGCTGGCGGCGGGGATCTGCGATGTGGGGCTGGGCACGGACACCGGCGGAAGCGTGCGCATCCCCGCCGCCTGCTGCGGCGTGGTCGGCCTCAAGACGACGTTCAGCAGCATTCCCCTGGACGGGATTCAGCCGTTGAGCGCCAGCCTGGACACCGTTGGTCCGCTGGCCCGCTCGGTGGCCACATGCGCCGCGGCCTACGAGGCAATGAGCGGGCGTGCCGCGGGACCGGCCGGTGAGGACGGGGATGACCGCCCCCGCGTCGGGGTGATCCGGGAACTGGCATCGGTCGGGATCGATCCCGAGGTCCGGGCCGCCTATCAGACCGCGCTGGCGGACCTGGAGGCCGACGGTGCCCGCCTGATCGACGTGGCGCTGCCCCTGCTGCCCCAGGCCAACGGCGCCGCCGGGCGAGTGCTGGCCGCCGAGGCGCTGGCCGTGCACGCCGAGCGGCTGGCGGCGTTCCCGCCGGAGGGGGCTGGACGGCCGCTGTGGCAACCGGACGTGCTGGAGCGCTTCGCGCGCGGCCGCCAGCTGGATGGCGCCACCGTGGCATCCGCCCGTGGCGCGGGCGAGCGCTGGCGGGTGGTGCTGCGCGAGGTGTTCACCCGCGTGGATGTGCTGCTCGCGCCCACGCTGCCATGCACGATCCCCCGGGTGGGAGTCGATCCGGTGACGGTCGAGGGCCGGCCGCAGCCGGTGGTCGGCGCGCTGACGCGCCTGACCAATCCCTGGAACCTGGCTGGCGTGCCGGCGGGATCGGTGCCGGTGGGCACGGATGACGGCGGCGCGCCGATTGGCATGCAGGTGATCGGCGCATGGGACGACGAACCGCGCGTGCTCGAGGTCATGGCCGCCCTCGAACGGCTCCGCGGTGGACCGCTGCCCGCGGTCGACCCGGGCGCCGCTAGGGAATGAGTTCGGTATCCATGCCGAGACTGCCGAGACCCTCTCCGGCAGCGGCCCGCCGGACCACCACGATGGCACAGTCGTCGGAAGTCCCGTCGCGGGTCCAGTCCACGACCGCCCGATAGATGCCGCTGGCCAGATCCTGAGCGCCCGCTTGAGGGTCGCCGGCCAACTCCCGCACCGCCCGCAGCAGCCCTTCCATGCCGAACAACGCACCATCGGGGGCGCCGTGCTGGCGTGCCTCGGTCACCCCGTCGGTGTAGAGGATCAGGCTCTGCCCCTGGTCAAGGCGGATCTCGATCTCCTCGAACTCACTGTGCTCGTCGATGCCCACCGGGACGTCAGGCGCCACATGCAGCACCTCGACGCCGGCGGGGCCCACCAGCAGGGGCGGCGGGTGTCCCGCCAGCCCGAGCTGTGTGGCCCACCCCTCAGGATCGATGCGCAGGTAGGCGAGGGTCATGAACCGCTCGGCCGAGGTCTGCGCGCACACCGATCCGTTCACCAGTGCCAGGACGGCCCGGGGCGAGGCGCCCCGCAGGGCGTGCGCGCGCAACGAGTACACCGCCATGGCCGTGAGGCTGGCCGCCTCCACGCCCTTGCCGCTCACGTCGCCGCAGGCCACGCCCACCTGCCCGTCCAGAGTCCGGAAGACGTCGAAGAAGTCCCCCCCGACCTCGACCCCCGCGGTGGCCGAGCGGTACACAGTCCCGACCGACACGGTGTCCGGCAACGCGACCGTGCGGGGTCGCAGCTCGTGCTGGAGCGAGTTCACCACCGTTCGGGCGCGCTTGTGCAGGGTTGTCTGGTGCACGGCCGCGGCGAACGCGTGCACCAGGGTGACCAGCACGCCGTCGACAAGGTCGGGCAGTGGCCGATCGACATACACCCCGAGGACGCCCCTGGCCGGCTCGGGCACCGGAAGCAGCCGCAGCAGGCGCCCCGGCCAACTGCTGTGGGCGGGGGCCGCCGAGGCGTGCCGCAGTTGGCCCTCCAGACGCCCGGTGGCCATCCTGGCCACCATGGTCGTGGGGTCCAGCACGGCGACGCGCCGGCGTACGTCCTCGGGCAGCCCGACCCAGTCGATCAGTTCGACCCCGCCGTCGGTGTCCTCGCTGCGGCGCCACAGGGCGGCGCCGGACAGGCCGACCTCCGTGACCAGCGCGTCGAGGAACTGCCGGCGCACGATCGACGGTTCGGTGGCCTCGACCAGCCCGGCCGACGCCTCGACAGCGCCCCGCAGCAGCTGCTCCAGCCGGGCGAAGGACTCGATCAGACGGATATTGTCCAGCGCGATCGACACGAATTCGGCGACCAGGCCAAGGCGGTCCAGCGCCCGATGATCGAACCACCCGGCTCCGGGCCCGGCGACCGCGAGCACGCCCAGCTGCCGGCCACGCATGCGGATGCCGACCATCAGCAACTGCTCCCAGCCGGGCATGGTCGCGAACGGCAACGGCGGGGGCTCCGGCTCCGGCGCGCCCGGTTCGGCGTCCACCAGGCACAGCCCAGCGCCGGCTTCCCAGCGCAGGCGGCGGGGACCGAAGGCGATCTGCCAGACCGGCGAGGACAGATCCTGCAGGACCAGCCGCTCTTCCAGCCCACTGCCGGGTGAAGCGGCCACGACGGTGAACGTGGTGTCCCCCTCGGACAGCAGGATCGCTCCGCGGGTCGCCCCGGCGGTATTCACCGCGGCGTGGAGGGCCCCCGCGTACACCTCCTCGGGAGTGGTGCCGGCGGCGAGTTCGAGCGCGAGATCGCTCAGTGGCTGCGGCTGTCCGCTGAGCCCGCCTTCCTCGGTGGGATCCCGCAGCACGAGCAGCAGCCCCCAGACCTCCCCGTCGGCCTTGGCGAGCGGCTGCAGGCGCCCGGCCCAGCTGACGCTGCCCACGGTGGGCGTGCGACTCTCCCCGATCCCGGGGGGAACCTGCGCCGGCCCTGGTCGCGAGGCGAGCACGACGTCCAACAGGGCCGCCTGCCCACTGTCTCGCGCGGCATCCAGGATCTCCTCCAGCGGCGGCGTGTTCTCGCTCGTATCCACTCGCAAGACCGCATCAACCGGCACCACGTCCCGGAGGGGCCGGCCAGCCGGCTCCGCAATGGCGGAGATGCGCTGGTCGAACGCCGGGTTGGACAGCACCACCGGCCAGCCCTCCTCGCGCGCGTCGAGCAGGAGCAATGGATACGGATGATGCTCCACCGCTTGTCGATAGCACTCGCCCCACGCCTGAGAAGCGGTGGGGCGGAGGTCATCCACGACAGGCCTTTCCGAGTTGGCGACACCCGCCGGACGAAGCAGTCTATCGAGCGATGCGGCACACACACCTGCCGAATCGCGAACTCTGTCGGAGGCCGGTTGACCCTTACAGGTTCGTCCTGTTCAGTCAGCCGACAAAGCGCTGCGTGACCCAGGTCAGGCCGTCGGACTGCACCACGCCGACGCCGATCCTGTCGAAGTCCGGGTCCAGCACGTTGCGGCGGTGCTCTCGTGAGTCCATGAACTGCTGGTGGAGCTTGTCGGCGACCTCGTGGTCTGTGGTACGGAACGCGACGTTCTCGCCGACGAGCCGAGCGCCCAGCGGGAGGTGCAGGTGGAGGTCGAGGTCGTGCGTCAGGCTCACAAGCGCCGCCATGTGCGCCGACCATGTCCTCGCGCCATGCACCAAGGAGACCTCGACCTCCAGCGGCGGCAGACCCTCGCGGTCGCGCGCGGCGTTCACCAGTTCGGTGATGCGCTGTTCGATCGACTCGTCCCGCTTGCTCGGCGGGGTGGTCTCGTCCCCGTTGCCCGACGGCCCCGACGGCCGGGGCTCGGGACTGGCCGTGGCCGTGGTGGTCGGAGTACTCCTGGGCGAGGGGGTCACCGGCGCGCGGGGCTGCGGCGCCGCGCTCGGCCCCTCCCGGCCCGCGTCCGGCTCGGGCGTATCCGAGGGCGCGGGGACCTCCACGCCTTCTGACTCATGCTCGTCGGCTGACGGCTCGTCGGCGAGCGCGACCGCGCCACCACCATCGCCCCCGTGGGTGAAGTCCAGGTAGCACGGCTGGCTCGAGACGTCGCCGTCGGGGCACATCAGGACCGGTCCCAGCTGCCGGTAGAACTCGTCGAGCAGCAGCACCAGGTCGTTGACGTCCCAGATGGTCAGCCACCGGCGGAGCGACTCCGCCTCGGAAGGGATCTCGACCGCCGCGACCTCCGCGGTGTCGTCGACCTGCTCCTGGGCGCCCGCCGCAGACGAGGAACTCAGCGCGCCCGCCAGGGCGGCCGCGCACACCAACAGCGCCGCCCTGACTCGCCGGCGGCGCGGCAACGACGTTCCTCGAACTGCTTGCGACAACTGCCCCACCACAGGATCCGTCCATTGCGTGCGGACCGGGGGCCCCGCGGCCCCCTCGACCGGGTCCGCCCGCGTGCAGTGCCCTAACGCTTTCACGATGGGCCGGAGATCGCAAGCACAGTGCTCACAGCGCTGCGCAGCGGCGTATCCAGGCAGGCGGGAGGCCGTCCGCGCCGGTTCACCCCTTGACAGCCCGGACCGAGCCAGGCAGGTTGATGGTATCGACCGCAGTTCACGGGTCGCCCGGCGCTTCCTGGTCCCCGGACGCCACCGACAGTCCGTCGCGACTCTCGGGAGGAGCCTCATGGTAGAGCTCTGGGCCTACTGCGCAGACTGCCAGCGCTGGTACTACTGCTGTCCTGCGATGAGACGGGTCAGCGCGGCGCGCGGCAGGAATCCGATCAACGGCGATGACCCGCTCCCGGACTGCCCGGTGTGCCAGAGTTCGCCGACCGGCAGCCGCATCGAGCGTGAGACACCCGAGCCGCTTCATTCCTGAAGCGCCAGCGCGCGCCCACGCGAAAAGGCGGCCCCGGAGGGCCGCCTTTTGCCTGAAGCCTGGGCGATGGTCTCAGAAGTCCATGCCACCCATGCCGCCCATGCCACCATCGTGGCCGTGGCCGGCAGCCGCGTTCTCCTTGGGCTCGGGCTTGTCCGCGACGAGCGTCTCGGTGGTCAGCAGCAGCGACGCGATCGAGGCTGCGTTCTGCAGCGCGGAACGCGCCACCTTCGCCGGGTCGATGACCCCGAAGGAGATCATGTCCCCGTACTCACCGGTCAGGGCGTTCAGGCCCTGACCCGGCTCCAGCGCACGCACCTTCTCGACGATGACGCTGCCCTCGTAGCCGGCGTTGGCGGCGATCCACCGCAGCGGCTCCGCGAGCGCCTGGAGCACGATGTTCGCACCCGTGGCGTAGTCGCCCTCGAGGTCGAGCTTCTCCAGCGCGGTACCGGCCTGCAGCAGCGCGGCGCCGCCACCGCCGATGATGCCCTCCTCGACCGCGGCGCGGGTCGCGGACAGGGCGTCCTCGATGCGGTGCTTCTTCTCCTTCAACTCCACCTCGGTGGCCGCGCCGACCTTGACGACGGCGACGCCGCCGGACAGCTTCGCGAGCCGCTCCTGCAGCTTCTCGCGGTCCCAGTCCGAGTCGGTGTTCTCGATCTCGGCCTTGATCTGGGCGATGCGGCCCTTGATGTCCTCATCGGCGCCGGCGCCCTCGACGATGGTGGTGTTGTCCTTGGTGATCGTGATCTTGCGCGCCTTCCCCATCAGGTCGATGGTCGCGCTGTCCAGCTTGAGCCCGACCTCCTCGGAGATGACCTGGCCGCCGGTCAGGATCGCGATGTCCTGCAGCATGGCCTTGCGGCGGTCACCGAAGCCGGGGGCCTTGACGGCGGCGGACTGGAAGGTGCCGCGGATCTTGTTGACCACCAGGGTCGCCAGGGCCTCGCCCTCGACGTCCTCGGCGATGATCACCAGCGGGCGACCGGCCTGCATGACCTTCTCCAGCACGGGGAGCAGATCCTGGACGGCGCTGATCTTCTGGTTGGCGATCAGGACGAATGGCTCGTCGAAGACGACCTCCATCCGCTCGGTGTCGGTCACCATGTACGGCGACACGTAGCCCTTGTCGAACTGCATGCCCTCGACGAAGTCGAGCTCGAGGCCGAAGGTCTGGGACTCCTCGACGGTGATGACGCCGTCCTTGCCGACCTTGTCCATCGCCTCGGCGATGACGGAGCCGACCTCGGGGTCGTTGTTGGCCGAGATGGTCGCGACGTTGGCGATCTCGTCCTGGGTCTCGATGTCGCGGGACAGCTGCCCGATGTGCTCGACGACCCGCTCGACCGCCTGCTCCATGCCGCGCTTCAGCAGCATCGGGTTGGCACCGGCGGCGACGTTGCGCATGCCCTCACGGACCATGGCCTGAGCCAGCACGGTGGCGGTGGTCGTACCGTCACCCGCGACGTCGTTGGTCTTGGTCGCGACCTCCTTGGCGAGTTGGGCGCCCATGTTCTTGTAGGGGTCCTCCAACTCGATCTCACGAGCGATGGTCACGCCATCGTTCGTGATCGTGGGAGCGCCCCACTTCTTCTCAAGTACGACGTTGCGGCCCTTGGGCCCCAGCGTGACCTTGACGGCATCGGCGAGTTCGTTGACGCCCTGCTCGAGCTTGCGGCGGGCATCCTCGTGGAACTTCAGCTGCTTGGCCATACGGATTGCCTTCCTACTTCTCGACGATCGCGAGGATGTCGCGCGCGGACAGGATCAGGTACTCCTCGCCCCCGAGCTTGATCTCGGTTCCGCCGTACTTGGAGTAGACGACGGTGTCGCCCTCATTCACATCGAGCTTGATGCGCTCGCCCTGGTCGGAGATGCGGCCGGGGCCGACGGCCACGACGGTGCCCTCCTGAGGCTTCTCCTTGGCGGTGTCGGGGATGACCAGACCGCTGGCGGTGGTCTCCTCCGCCTCGTTGGCCTGCACCACGATCCGGTCCTCCAGGGGCTTGATCTTGATCTTCGTGACGGTCGCCACGCGTCCTCCTCGCAGTAGTGGTTCCCACCCGTCCATCACGCCGCCACACGGCAGGGAGTGATGGGCGGTCCTGTGGCTTGGTCGTGATTCTCTGCGACGTGCGGGAGGTCGGGAACGGGTGCTGTTCCGCCTCGTAGTATCGTCGCACCTGGCACTCGAAAGGGGCGAGTGCCAGGACGGAAACCTAGCACTCGCTCGCCGTGAGTGCAAGCGGGCCGCATCCGGAGCCGCCCCTATCTGAGCCTGATGCGCTCAGGTTCTCATGCGGTCGACGGCCGGACAGTGACCACAGCGAGAAAACTCCCCTCACCGAGGGTGATAATCGCGCCGAAGTAAGGTAACTTTGTGGCCTCCCGCACGTGGAGTGCTCAGCAAGGAGTTCGCACAGTGTCCGAGTATCAGCGACGCCTCGGCAGCCGACTGCGGGCGATCCGCCAGCAGCAGGGGCTCACGCTGCAGCAGGTCGAGGAGACGTCCTCCGGGAAGTGGAAGGCTGTGGTGGTCGGATCATACGAGCGAGGTGACCGTGCCGTGTCGGTCGCCAAGCTGGCGGAACTGAGCGAGTTCTACAACGTGCCGGTCAGCGAACTGCTCCCCAAGGAGGAGTTGTCCGCCCCCCTCGTGAGCGGCGCGCCCACCAAGGTCATGCTTGACCTGCGGCGCCTGTCCCGGTCGGACCTGGATCCCGATCTGCGGCCTGTATCGCGCTTCGCTCACACCATCCAGCTCCAGCGTGGTGACTACAACGGCAGCGTGCTGACGATCCGCGGTGAGGATCTGCGCGCGCTGTCAGTCATCTACGGCACCGATCCGGAGGATCTGGTGGTCCGGCTGGAGGACGAGGGCGTGCTGGCCCAGACCTGATCAGCGCAGCGCCAGGATCCAGGGGCCCCGATCGCACAGCCCCGCTCTGCGGTAGGCGGCCATCGCCCGCTCGTTGTCGGCCCGAACGTGCAGGCTGATCCCAGGAAGGCCTTCGCGGACCAGCATCCGTACGAGCGCGCCCACGAGAGCGCTCGCCACCCCCTGCCCACGAGTGGACTTGTCCACATAGACCCCCGCGATCTGGGCGCCGCGGCGGTGACTGCGCAGGGACAGGTCGGCTTTGCCGACCGGGCGGCCGTCGCGGTCCATCACGAACGTCTCCCCGCGTTCGATCGTCTCGCGCAGCCGTGCCTGGACCGACCCGCGGGCCGACCGGGCGATCGGCGGCCCCATGTGGTCCTCGACGTGCAGAAGGCACGCGAACTCGACCAGGGTGTCGAGGTCCGCGAGGCGCGCGGGCCGGAATCCCGGCGGGGGTGCGCGGTCGGGGTCGCGGACCTCGTTCGCCTCCACGGCCATGAAGCGCTGCTCGCGCACCCCGGGACGCCGCCGGAACACCCCTCGAGGCAGCGCCTCGAGCAGCGCCTGGCCGATGCGTGCGTCACCGACCAGCACCCGCCAGCCGACGCGCTCCGCAGCCTCGCACAGGGGCGGGCCACCCACCGGGTCGCCTGCGGGAATCAGCGTCCCGCTCGGCCCCGAGTACAGCAACGCCACTGGATCGCGGGCCGGCCAGACGTGGAAACGGTCGCA
>WHTC01000354.1 GCA_009379795.1 Nitriliruptorales bacterium
AGATGTCGCCTGCGGGTGAGCCGGGGTAGCGGTGCTGGGCGGAGGCGCCGCGGAAGCTGGCGAAGACCACGCACCCCTCGGGATACTCGAACGGCCCGTGCGGCTCCTCCCCGCTGGCCCAGCAGGTGTCGCCGGGTCGCAGCGGCACCCCCTCGGCGATCTGCAGGCCCTCGAGGACCACGATGGAATGGCTGCTGTCGTGGTTGTGGCGCGGCTCGACGTAGCCAGGCGGGAACTTGACCAGCATGTCCGCGTGCTGCGTCTCGGGATCGGCGTACATCACCTTCACCTGTACGCCATTGCCGAGGCTGAGAATGTCAGTGTCGTCCTGCCACTCCAGGTCCCAGCGATGTGCGGTGTGGAACGCATTGCCCATCGTCGCTCCTCCTCTCGTGCGGGTGACGGCTCGTGGGTCAGGGAACGTACCGCCCGCCGTTGACGTCCAGGGTGATCCCCGTGATGTAGCGCGCTGCCGAGCTCGACAGATACCACACGGCGTCGGCCATCTCCTCGGCCGTGCCGACGCGGCCCATGGGAGTGGCGGCGACAATCTCGTCCAGGCGATCCGCATGGAGCCGGCTCACCCGCGGCGAGAGCACGACGCCCGGTGCCACCGCGTTGACGGTGATACCGAACGGGGCGAACTCGAGGGCGAGGCTGCGCGTGAGACCAACGAGACCGGTCTTCGCGGCGGTGTAGGCGTGCGAGACGTGCGGCACCGCGGTCCGCGAGGCCATCGACGCCACGTTGACGATGCGCCCATAGCCGGCAGCGGTCATCGGGCCGGCGGCCCGGCGGCAGCACAGGTACGCACTGGAGAGATTGAGGGCGATCAGGGCGTCCCACTCCCGACGGTCCAGGTCCTGCAGGCGCGGCGCCCGCGTGAAGCCTCCCGCCCCGTTGACCAGGACATCCAGCCGCTCCCAGCGGTCGATCACCTCGTCGAACGCGCGCGCCACGTCGTCCTCGGCGGTCACGTCGGCACTGGTGAACACGACCTCCTGGCCGCCACCACGCAGCCGCGCCGCGGCGTGGGTCCCGGTCTCAGCGTCACAGTCGACCAGCGCGACGCGTGCCCCCTCGGCCGCGAGGCGCTCCACGCAAGCCAAGCCGATGCCGACGGCGCCCCCCGTGACCAGCGCGACCTGTCCCGACAGCGAGGCGGCAGCCGTCACGCGCCGTCCCCGTCGCGCTCCGCCTGGCCGCCCCCCGCCATCCCCTCGAGCACTGCTGCGACCGCCGCGCCGTCCTGGTGCGCACGACCCTGCGCCATGGCGGCCGCGTACAGTTGCGCGCTCGCGGACAGCAGCGGCACGGGGCAGTCGAGCCCCGATGCGAACTCCGTGATGAGCGCGAGGTCCTTCTTGTAGATCTCGACGTTGGCCGTCGAGTCGTCGTAGGACCCTGCGACCATCATCGGGCCCCGCACCTCGAACATCCGCGAGGTGCCCGCACCATCGCCGACGACCCGCACAAGCAGGTCGAGGTCGATGCCCGCCCGCCGCGCCAGCACGATCGCCTCCGCGGCCGCGACGTTGTGGACGGTGACCAGGAGGTTCGCGATCAGCTTGACCCGCATCCCGGTCCCGAAGGGGCCGACGTAGTACTGCGCCCGCGAGAAGCCGGCAAGCGCCTCAGTGCAGGCAGTGAAGGCGTCCCGGTCGCCGCTGGCGTAGACCACGACGTCGCCCGTCCTGGCCTGCGTCCCGGTCCCGCTCACGGGGCAGTCCAGCACGGTGAAGCGGCCCGCGAGCCGGTCCGCCGCCTGCTCCTTCGCCGCGATCGGCAGGGTGCCCATCTCCAGCAGCACCCCTGGGTCGCCTTCCATCCCTTCGAGCTCAGTCACGACCGCGCCGAGCGCTGCGACCGAGGGAAGGGAGGTGATGACCACGTCGGCCCGACCGGCAGCGCCGGCCGCCGAGCCGCCGGCCACGCCGCCTGCGGCGACCAGCGCGGCGACCTTCGCCGGGGCGATGTCGTGGCCCGTGACGGGGAAGCCCGAGCGCAGAAGGTTCCCGGCGAACGCGGAGCCCATGTGGCCCAGGCCGATGACGCCCACGCGAATGTGCACTCCCTCTCTCCCTCCTCCCTTAGCCCGCTGTCGCCGCCGCGCGAGGGTCGGTCATCGCTTCCAGGCGCGCGAGGATCTCGGCCTGCTGGGTCGCCACGTTCGGGTCGGATTGGCGGCGGGGGCGGGGCAGATCGATGAGGATGTCGTCGAAGATCCGGCCGCCCTGCTGAAGCACGATGATGCGGTCGGACAACTGGACGGCCTCCATGACGTCATGGGTCACGAACAGCACCGTCTTCCTGGTCTG
>WHTC01000307.1 GCA_009379795.1 Nitriliruptorales bacterium
CTTCGGATCGAACGGGGCCGATGCTCGGGCAGCACGTGGAGTGGTTATCGAGGTGGGTCGGGGGACGCTTTGATCGCTGTTGCGACTAGCTTGACCACGGCAGGAAGTTCGGCGCGAGCCCGCTTGTGCACGGTGGTGGGGTCGCCGAGCATGGCTTCGACCTCGTAGTTGATGAGCGGTGCGATGAACAGCCGCAGCGCCGCCGGGACCGTGCCGGGGTGGTCGGCGTCCTCGTTGAGGGGGGTGCCGAGCAGGTTGGTCAGGGCAGCTGCCATGGGCTGGATCGCGGTCGTCCGGAACAGCTCGGCGAGCTCGGGGAACTCACGCGCTTCGGCCACCAGAATGCGAACCAGATTGATGTAGGTGGGCTCGAGGACGTGGTCGAGGATGTTGTTGGCGACGGTCAGCAGCGTGTCTTCAAGCTCGGCGCCCGACTGCGCACCCGCCGGCACGGCTTCGAGGAGGTCCGG
The DNA here is from genome assembly GCA_009379795.1 of Nitriliruptorales bacterium. Lineage (GTDB taxonomy): Bacteria > Actinomycetota > Nitriliruptoria > Euzebyales > Egibacteraceae > WHTC01. The sequence continues at coordinate 471 of WHTC01000307.1, forward strand.
GTGCAGGCGTTCGACCACCAGACTCTTCAGTACGGCGACGAATAGCTGCTCCTTGCTGCCGAAGTGGCGGTAGACCGTCTGCTTGGTCACCCTCGCCTCGGCTGCGACGGTATCCATCGAGGTCTGCTGCAGTCCGTGCTGCAGGAACAGCCGTTGGGCGGCGGCTCGGATCGCGGCCGGTTTCTGGCTGGGCCTGCGGGTCTTGCGTTCTTCCATGCACTGATCATACCATACGGTCTAGTATGATCAGCAGCCGCACGCCAAAGGGGGCGGACCGTGCCGTTGGTGGCTGTCCTGGGTGTGCACCGTCGCCCACTCTGTGGTCACCGCCGTGGCCACACCACTGAGGCGACCATCCTCTGACGGAACCGACGAGGGAGTGAGCTGTGGAGCAGCGGTTCATCAACATCGGTGATGCTCGGGTCGCCTATTTGGAGGAGGGATCGGGCGAGCCGGTGCTGTTGCTGCACGGTTGCCCGTTCGGGTCCTTCGTCTGGCGTGACGTTATCCCTGCGCTCGCGTCCGGCTACCGGTGTCTGGCGCCGGACCTGCTCGGGCTGGGGGATACCGAGACGGGTCCCGACGCGGACTGGTCTTTGCGCGCCCAGGCTGCCATGGTGGTCGGTTTCCTGGAGGCGCTCGGCATCGAGCGGGCTCACGTCGTGGGCCATGACCATGGCGGGGCCATCGCGCAGCTGCTGGCCGCCGAGCACCCACAGCGGATCGGCTGCCTGGTGCTGTGCAACGTCGAGGCCTATGACAACTGGCCCTCGCGTGAGGAGAAGCCATTCCTTGTCGCGGCCCAAACGCCGGTGATCGGCAGGCTCGTCCTGTGGCTGTGGTCGCGACGCCCGGTGCTGCGCAGCTCGCTGATCCGCGGCGCGGCCGTCTGTGATCGCTCGGCGCTGTCCGACGAGCTGCTCGACCGCTACATCGCGGCCAACCTGGGGGACGCACGGAGGCGGGCGAAGACACGGCGGTTCCTCAGCGGTCAGATGAGCAGGACCAACCAGCGCACGACCCTGGAGGTGCTCGACGGGCTGCGCCGGTTCGACCGTCCCACGTTGCTGCTGTGGGGCGCTGACGACCCGCACTTCGGGCCGCAATGGGCCCGGCGCCTGCGCGAGGACATACCGGGATTCCGCCGGCTCGAGTCCATCTCTGGCGCGGGGCACCTGGTGATGGTGGAGCGCCCGGACCGCTTCGCCCAAGCGGTGGCCCGCTTTCTGAGCGACCCGGGCTCGCCTCGGGAGGTGGCCACGGTGCGGGAGGCCACCTGCTGCGTGGTGGGCGCGGGACCAGCGGGCGCCATGCTGGCGCTGCTGCTCGCCCGACAGCACATTCCCGTCGTGCTGCTCGAAGCACACGCCGACTTCGACCGCGACTTCCGCGGCGACAGCATTCATCCGGCGATTCTGGAGGTCCTCGACCAGCTCGGTCTCGCCGATGCCCTCCTCGAGCTGCCGCACCGCAAGATCCGGTCCGCCTCCCTGCCCACGAATCCGCCGCTGTCGCTGGACTTCGACGAGTTGCGCAGCCGGTTCCCGTTCATGACCCTGATGGCCCAGCAGCACCTTCTGGAGTTCCTCACCCAGCAGGCCGCTCAGTATCCGGCGTTCACGCTGATCACCAACGCGGCCGTGCGAGAGCTGATCCTGGCCGACGGTCAGGTGCACGGCGTGCGATACCGCTCCGCCGGCGGCCTGCACGAGGTCAGAGCAGCGCTGACCGTGGGTGCCGACGGCCGCTCCTCCACCGTGCGCCGCGAGGCAGACCTGCCCGCTGTGACCTACGGGTCGGCGATCGACGTGCTGTGGATGCGGCTGCCCCGACGGCCCAGCGACCCTGAAGGGATCATGTCAGGGGCCGCCCACGGGCTCCTGATTCTCGCCGTCGACCGCGGCGACCGCTGGCAGCTCGGCCTCACCATCCCCAAGGGCGACTTTCCCCGCATCCGCGCGGCCGGCCTCGAGCCGCTACGCGCAGCCATCGCCTCCGCCGTGCCCCTGCTGGCCGATCGAGTCGGGGAACTCGCGGACTGGCGACAAGTCGCCATGCTGTCGGTGCGGGCAGACCGGCTCACGCGCTGGTACCGGCCCGGCCTGCTGCTCATCGGCGACGCCGCGCACGTCATGTCGCCTGCAGCAGGCAACGGCATCAACTACGCCGTCGCCGACGCGGTCGCCGCCGCCACCATCCTCGCCCCACACCTCAAACGCGGAACGGTGACCTCGCAGCACCTCGCTGCCGTGCAGCGCCGACGCGACTGGCCAACCCGTATCACCCAGTTCGCGGTCGCTCGTGCCCAGAACCGCCTGCTGGCCGCGATCTCCCGCGGCCGCCCCGGGCCTCCCGCACCGATACGGCTGGCACTCCGGGTCTCGTTCCTCCGCCGTCAAGCCCTACGGATGGCGGCCTACGGGTTGCGGCCAGAACGC
>WHTC01000152.1 GCA_009379795.1 Nitriliruptorales bacterium
GCCTCCAAGCCGCACCGCATCCAGGGCTGCCTCGTCGAGGAGTCCGAGATCGAGAAGGTGGTCGGCTTCTGCACGCGGCAGCGCACCGCGGACTACACCACGGGCGTGGTCAGGGAGGGCTCGGAGGCCCTGGCCGCCGACGTCACCGGCGACGACGCCAGCGACGAGGATCTCACCCGTGCCGCCATGGAACTGGTGGTGCGCTCCGGGCTCGGCTCGACCTCGATGCTGCAGCGCAAGCTGAAAGTGGGCTTCGCCCGGGCGGGGCGGATCATGGACGAGTTGGAGACCAGGGGCGTCGTCGGCCCCTCCCAGGGCTCCAAAGCCCGTGCGGTCCTCATGAGCGTGGAGGAGTTGGAGGAACAGTTGGGCGAGACACCCGGCGGCTTCGCGTGAAGGGGAAACGACGCCTGCTGACTGGTCAGGCGCACGTGAAGGCGACCGGCTCCGCCATGTGAAGACCACCGGACGCTGCATGACCGGTCGGGGTCACGTGGAGGCGACCGGCGGGGCGGCCCCTGCCTGGTCAGCAGACCGCGCCGGCCTCTCGCAGCGCCGCCATCTCCTCCTCGGCGAAGCCGGCTTCGGCCAGCACCTCCGCGGTGTGCTGGCCGGGCAGCACCGGTGGCCGCGACAGGCTGCCGGGGGTACGGGACAGGCGCGGCGCGGGCGCCGGTTGCGGCAACCCCTCGTACTCCACGAACGTCCCCCGAACCGTCATGTGCGGGTGCGTGCGTGCCTCGGTCGGCGACAGCACGGGCGCGACGCAGGCGTCAGACCCCTCGAAGCGGGCGCTCCACTCGTCCCGGGACCGGGAAGCGAAGCGATCCGTGAAGGTCCGCCTCAGCTCCGGCCACCGCGAACGGTCGTGCTGGGGCCAGTCGGCGGGGTCCAGCCCCAGCCGGGCGAGCAGTTCGGCGTAGAACTGCGGCTCCAGCGCGCCCACGGCCATGAAGGCTCCGTCCGCGGTGCGGTAGCAGCGATAGAAGGGAGCGCCCCCGTCCAGCAGGTTGGCCTCCCGCTGCTCGGTCCACATCCCTCTCGCGAGCAGGCCATGAACCATCGCGGTGATCGCCGCCACCCCGTCGACCATCGCGGCATCGATCACCTGGCCCTGGTTCGAGGTCGCGCGTTCCACCAAGGCGCAGGCCACGCCGAAGGCGAGGAAGGCGCCACCGCCGCCGAAGTCCGCGACGTAGTTCAGCGGCACGGTGGGCGGCCGGCCCGCGGGGCCGATGGGATGCAAGGCACCGGCCAGCGCCAGATAGTCGATGTCGTGGCCGGCCATGCCCGCCCAGGGACCTTCCTGTCCCCAGCCGGTCATGCGCCCGTAGATCAGTCGGGGGTTGCGCTCGGCGCAGCGGTCCGGTCCCACGCCGAGGCGCTCGGTCACGCCCGGCCGGAACCCTTCGAGCAGGACGTCGGCAGCCTCCACCAGTCGCAGGACCACCTCCACGCCCTGGGGCTTCTTCAGATCGACGCCGATTGAACGACGGCCCCGGGTGAGCACGTCCCGCGACGCCGGCGGTCCGGCATCCGTGCCCCTGGCATCCGGCGGATTCCCGATTTTCCGACGATCAACCTGTCCCATCCTGTCCACTCGGACGACGTCTGCTCCCATGTCGCTCAGGAGCATCGCGGCGAACGGTCCGGGCCCGATCCCGGCCAGCTCGATGACCCTGATCCCGGCAAGCGGTCCTGCGCTCATGTACCCTCCGGCCACGCGTTTTCCTCTCTGCCGCCCCGTCCGGGGGAGGCGAGCGCACGACGCCGGCGGGGGCGCCAGGAGGGTCGTCCCGGCCCCGCCACGCTCGCTCCGGCGGCCAGGGATGGGCCTGGGCGAACCTGGCATACTCCCCCTTGCGGCGTTTCGTCGACCACTCTCGCGGCGGGAGGCCGCCGTCTCCCGGGTTGCGGACACTCGGCGGGCGTCTGGATGCTCCCCCCCGACAGGATGTTGACGATGGCTTTGGGCATCGGCGAGACGCTGCGCGCCACGCGGCGACAGCAGCGATTGACCCTCTCGCAAGCAGCCGCGGAGATTCGGGTTCGCGAGCCCTACCTGGCTGCGCTCGAGGACGAAAAATTCAGCAAACTCGGCGGCGACGTCTACGTGCGGGCCTTCCTCCGCGGGTACTCAGAGTACCTGGGGCTGGATCCCGACCAGATCGTTGAGCAGTATCGCCGTCAGTACGAGCGCGCTGAGCGCCCCCCGGCCGGCCCGACGTTCAACCGGCCGGAGCGACCCGGCCCGCCTGGGCAGGAGCGTGCGGACCGCCCTGCCCAGGCGCCCGCCCTTCCACCGCCGCCACCGCCCCCACCCCCGCCCGCGCCGCGATTCGACCGGCAGGGCGCACCGCAGTCGTTCGAGCAGCGGCCCGAGCGCGAGGCGGCCGCGGCGTTCAGCTGGGGGCACCAGGCCCTACCCGGCTACGAAGGGACCGAGCGGCAGGCCCCACCGTCGTTCGATCGCCCGGAACGGCCGACGCCTCCGCCGCCGTCGTTCGACCGGACCGAGCGGCGGACCCCGCCGCCACCGTCCCCGGTGGACCGGACCCAGCGGCAGGCGCCTCCGCCGCTCGACCGGACAGAGCTCCACGAGACGTCGGCGTTCGAGCGCAGCGCGCTTACCGAACCTCCTCCCGGGCCGCCACCCCGGCGAGGCGGGTTCGAGGACGACGAGGACGATGACGATCTGCTCGATGACGATCGCAGCCCTTCGCGGCGTGCCATCATCCTGTTCGGCGTGCTCCTCGTCCTGTTGGTGCTCGCCTTCATCGCCTTCCGAGGGCGGGGCAGCGCTCCGGAGACGGAGTTGACCGACGCGCCGGCGGCCGTGGAGACCCCACCCGCGGACAGCCCCCCGGCGGGCGCGGAAAGCCCTGACGGGGAGGCACCCGACGCGCCGGCCGAGACTGCGCCTGAGGCACCGCCTCAGGAACCCTTGACCGAAGTGAATGTGGAGGTCATCGTCGGTGAGGGACCGTCCTGGCTGCGCGCGACCGTCGATGAGGAGGTGGAGGTCGTGGGGACGCAGGAACCCGGCAGTACGTTCGCCTTCGCTGGCGACGAGTCCGTGGTGCTGCGCATCGGGGACGCGTCCCAGGTCCAGGTGCTGCTGAACGGCGAGGACCAGGGTGAGCTCGGCGGACCGACTGAGGTCGTCGACCTGGAGTACCGAATCGGCGAGGTTCCATGAGTCCCGGCGCTGGGGCGGCCTCAGGAATCTCCTGGACGAGCCCGGCGAACGTTCTGACGCTGCTCCGGGTCGCGCTGGTTCCGGTGATCGCGGTCCTGCTGTTCATCGAAGGCTCGACCGCCCGCTGGTGGGCGGTCGGGCTGTTCATCATCGCCGCACTGAGCGACTGGGGCGACGGCTGGGCCGCGCGCCGCTGGCAGGATGTGACCCGATGGGGGAAGCTGGCCGACCCTCTGGCCGACAAACTGCTGATCGTAGGCACGCTCGCGGTGCTCGCCTGGTTGGGCGAACTGCCCTGGTGGGCGGTGACGATCATTGTGCTGCGCGAGGGCGCGGTCACCATCCAGCGTCAGATGCTGCTGCGCCACGACGTGGTGATGTCAGCCAGCGTCTATGGCAAGACCAAAACGGTGGCGCAGGTCGTTGCCCTGATCCTCTACCTGCTCCCCGGCGTTCCCCGCGGCCTGGCCTTCGCTGCCTTGGTGGTGGCGGTGACGCTGACGGTGGCCAGCGGGATCGAATACGCCTGGCGGGGTCAGAGGCTGCTGCGTGCGGGCTGAGATCGTCGCCGTCGGCAGCGAACTGCTGCTCGGTCAGAGCGTGGACACCAACTCGGCGTGGATCTCCGCCCGGTTGGCGGAGATCGGGGTGGACGTCTTCCGCCATGTGACCGTCGGGGACAATGTCGACCGGATGGTGACGGTCCTGTCGGAGGCGACCGCCAGGGCGGATGCGGTGATCGTCACCGGGGGCCTCGGCCCCACTCAGGACGACGTCACCCGCGTGGCGGTGGCGCGCCTGGCCGGCGCCAGCCTGCGCCGCCGCCAGGAACTCGTCGACTACCTGGAGGACTACTTCCAGCGCCGCCGCCGGCCGATGCCCGCGAACAACCTGGTCCAGGCCGATCTGCCGGAAGGCGCCCGGATGCTCCCGCCTGTCGGCAGCGCCGCGGGATTCGCCCTGGATGTTGGGAGCGCGACGGTATTCTGCGTCCCCGGCGTCCCGCGTGAGATGGAGGTCATGGTCGCGCGAGACGTCCTGCCGGCGCTGACCGAGCGTGGCGGGCTGGCCATCACCATCAGCCGTGTGGTGCGCACCAGCGGCATGGCCGAATCGGCGGTCGCGGAGACGCTGGCGCCGCTTGTTGACCGGTTGGAGGTGGCGGGCAACCCGACGATCGCCTTCCTGGCCTCCCGTGGGGAGACCCGTGTGCGGATCACCGGGAAGGCCGTGACCCGCGAAGCCGCGCTCGCGCTGGTCGATCCGATCGTGGAGGAGGCCCTCGCCGGGCTGGGACCCGGCGTGGTTGGACTGGACGACGAGGGACCGGAGTACCTGATCGCTCGCCGCCTCCAGGCGCTGGGTCTGACGCTGGGTGTGGCGGAATCGGTCTCCGGCGGCAACCTCGCGGCCAGGCTGGTGGTCGTGCCCGGCGCCAGCGAGTGGTTCCGCGGCGGCCTGGTGGTCTACGCCACGCCGACGAAGGTTTCGCTGGCCGGATTGGAGCCGGATCTGCTGGAGCGGTACGGTCCTGTCAGTGAGGAGACCGCCGCCGCCCTGGCCCTTGCGGCATGCGAGCGGTTGGAAGCCGATGTCGGGGTAGGGGTGGTCGGCGTTGCGGGTCCGACCACCCAGGGGGGTCGCGACATGGGCACGGTGTGTCTCGGCGTCGTGCTCCCCGACGGTCTCATGCGCACGCGTGAGCTCCGTGTTCCCGGTCGGTCCCGCTCAGAGGTGCAGGAATGGGCAGCAAGCACCGCATTGGACATGGTGCGTCGTCGGCTGGCGGAGGTCCTATGACCGGCGCGGGCTCGGGAGGCGACCGGCCGGCTCGGCTGCGACTGTTCGTCGCTGTCACCGTCCCTGAGGGAATCAGAGCAACGGTCGACGAGGCGGTCGCTCCGCTGCGCGCCGAAGCCCCGGAGCTTCGCTGGACCGCCGCTGAGGGCTGGCACCTCACCGTCTGGTTCCTGGGAGGCGTGGAGCCCGACCGCGTGCAGGACGTGGAGGCGGGCGTGGCCCGGGTGGCGGCCACAGGGCATCCCTTCACCCTGCGGTTGTCGGGCACCGCCGGCACGTTCTCCAGTGTGCTGTGGGCGGGGATCGAACCCGCCCCGATGCTGGAGGAGTTGGCCCGGGGGCTGGCCACCTGGTTCGGGGACGAGATGGAGCGGCCGTTCCACGCGCATTTGACGCTGGCGCGTACCGACGGGGCCCGTCGCCCGCTCAAGGAACTCGCGGAGCGCTACGAGGGCCCGACCGCCCCGTGGACCGTCCGCCACCTGGCGCTGATGCGTTCGCGGCTCGCCGTGGGCGGCTCGCGCTACGAGGTCTGCAACGAGTGGCCGTTGGGACTCCCGAGCAGCATGCCGGGCTGACCGCCACCGCTGGTCGGAGGCGCGGCGAACGTGGCTCTCGTCCCGCCTGGGCGGGGATGCTTGCACGCGTCCCGAACATCCGTTCGCTAGGATGCCGGTATCCACAGCCGAATACCAGCCCTGCTGGGCTTGGTCACACCCCTGGGCTACCGTCGTCGCCAACGTGACCCGGTGGCACCGAAGGAGAGATCGTGGAGCGCGACAAGGCCCTCGACATGGCGCTCGGCCAGATCGAGAAGCAGTTCGGCAAGGGTGCGGTCATGCGCATGGGCGAGAACGCCAAGGTCCGGGTTCCCGCCATTCCGACCGGTGCGCTCTCTCTGGATCTCGCCTTGGGGATCGGCGGCCTCCCTCGCGGGCGGGTCGTGGAGATCTACGGCCCGGAATCGTCCGGAAAGACGACGGTCGCCCTGCACGCGATCGCCGAGGCGCAGAAGGCCGGCGGGATCGCTGCCTTCATCGACGCCGAGCACGCCCTGGACCCGGCCTACGCCGCCGCCCTCGGCGTGGACGTCGAGGCGCTGCTGGTGTCCCAGCCTGACACTGGCGAGCAGGCGCTGGAGATCACCGACATGCTGATCCGCTCCGGCGCGATCGACATCGTCGTGATCGATTCGGTCGCCGCACTGACTCCCCGCGCTGAGATCGAGGGGGAGATGGGCGACTCCCACGTCGGCCTCCAGGCACGCCTCATGAGCCAGGCCCTCCGCAAGCTCGCCGGCACCCTCAACCGCTCCATGACCTGCGCCATCTTCATCAACCAACTGCGAGAGAAAATCGGCGTCATGTTCGGGTGTCTGACTTGGCATTCGCGCGTCGCACTTGCTGATGGGACTCAGGAGTACATCGGCAAGATCGTGAACGAGCGCAGGCAGGTGGAGGTGCTTTCGTACGATCCAGATCTTGGACAGGTGGTGCCAAGGAAGGTGACGGACTGGTTCGATAATGGACCGACCGAGGAATTCCTCCACTTCAAGGTAGCGCGGGGTGGACGTGGGCTGTCAGGGTTCGCCTGCACTCCGAACCACCTAGTGCGGACTCCGGGAGGATGGCGGGAAGCACAAGACCTTCACGTCGGAGATCGAGTGCTGCAGTTGGCTCCTCGTCGCTTGTCCAATTTCCAGTGGGAGGTGTTGCTGGGTGGGCTGTTGGGCGATGCTGCGCTGTCTCCTACCGGGAGCGGACACAGTGCCCGCCTGCGCTTCGGCCACGGCGCCGGGCAACAGGAGTACGCAGCCTGGAAGGCTGAGCTGTTCGCGAACCTCAAAACCTATCACAGTACAAATGAGCGGGGGGCGGTCTTCTACGATCTTGCTCCGTTGCCGGAGTTGGCGGAGTTGCGCGAGGCGGTCTACATGGGCGGCCGCAAGGTCATCAGCCACGACTACCTGAAGCGCCTTACCCCCCTCTCGCTCGCCATCTGGTACATGGACGATGCGTCGTTCACCAATAGAGCCAAGGGCGCCCAGGAGCGGACCAAGTACGGTAGCGGACGCGCAGAGATCTGCGTCGAGGCGCTGGAGGAGACATCCCGTCGCCGGTTCGCGGAGTACCTCAGTGACACCTGGGGTATTGAGAATCGGCTGTCCATCCGTGGGAAGGCCAGGAAGGCAATCCTAACGTTCGGTAAGGACGCGACGTGGAAACTGCAGTCGATCATTGCTCCCTTCGTCCATCCTTCGATGAAATACAAGTTGCTCCCGCATTTCCAAGGACGTTTCCAAGTTACCCCAGCGTTTGCTGAACCGGGGCGTGCGCTTGTCCCTGTACCCATCCTGGCTATCGAATCCCGCAGGCCCAGTGCCAATACTCATCGTTACGACATCGAGGTTGAGGGCAGTCACAACTATATCGCAGGCGGCGTGATGGTCCACAACAGTCCCGAAACCACCCCCGGTGGACGGGCTCTGAAGTTCTACTCGTCGGTGCGATTGGATGTGCGGCGGATCGAGTCGCTCAAGGACGGCACCGATGTGGTCGGCAACCGGGTGCGCGTCAAGGTGGTGAAGAACAAAGTCGCGTCGCCGTTCCGCCAAGCCGAGTTCGACATCATGTATGGCGAGGGAATCTCCAGGGAGGGATCGATCCTCGACGTCGGGGTGGAGCACAACATCGTCCGTAAGGCCGGGGCCTGGTACACCTACGATGGCGAGCAGTTGGGGCAGGGCCGGGAGAACGCGCGCAAGTTCCTCAAGGAGCACGACGAGGTGGCGGCCGAGATCTCCAAGAAGATCGTCGAGCTGTTGGGGTTGGAGCGGGTCGAGGTCGTCGAGGACGCCGCGCGCGAAGACGGCGACGCCAAGAAGTGAGCGCTCAGCGATCCGGAGGCTCGGAGACCGCCCCTGCGCGGGGCGAGGTCGACGCGGTCGGCAATGCCGTCACCCTCATCCTGCGCAGCACCCAGCACCGGCCCCAGACGGAGGCGGAACTGCGCGCCAAGCTGGCCGCTCGCGAGGTGCCCAACGGGATCGCGGAGGCCGCGCTCGATCGGGCGCGCGCGGCCGGGGCCGTGGACGATGCCGCCTTCGCGGCGGCGTGGGTCGAGGATCGCGGTCGGCGGCGCGGGTA
>WHTC01000092.1 GCA_009379795.1 Nitriliruptorales bacterium
AGAAGTACTGAAAGGGTGTGATTGCAACGACCTGCACATCGATGCCCATCGCGTCCATGTCGGCAATCCGCGCCGACGCCGTAGTGAACCTGTCCAGCACTTCGGCGTAGAACTGCTGGTTGAGCTCGGTGCTGCGGCGCGAGGAGAAGAACGTTCGCGGGTCATCTCCGGCCCGTGGTGCGGCCGGGTCATCTCGTCCGACCTGCGCGGCTCATCGCGGTGTTCTCCGTTCGATGCAATGATCCGGCGAGCCCGGGGCGTCGTGGCCGCGGCGACATCGGCTCAGGTGACCGCGTGGTCTGGTGGTCTGGGTGCGGCCGTCAGCGCCCTGCTGGTCGGGTGGCGTTTTCCGCGATTCCGGAATTGGACCGCGCCGGCCGTCGACGCGGACGTCTCCGTCCGCCGCGGCTGATCGCCGGGTCAGGACTTCCCGAGCGCATCCCAGACCCGCGCCAGCGCCGCCCGCACCGCGGGATCGGCGGTGCCTGCCTCGACGCGAGGCCGCGAGGCGATCTCGATGGTCTCGATGATCGGCCCCGGCCGGCTCCGCATCACCGACACGTGGTCGGCGAGCAGTACGGCCTCCTCGATGTCGTGGGTGCTGAAGATCGTGGTTCTTGGGTCGACGCGAAGGATCGCCTCCAGCTCGATGTGGATCCGTCGGCGCGCAAGCGCGTCGAGATGGGCGAGCGGCTCGTCCATCAGCAGCACGTCGGCGTCATGAGCGAGGGCACGACCGAGCCCGACGCGCGACTGCTGGCCTCCCGACAGCGTCGCCGGGAGCCGTTTCCCGAGGCCGCCGAGACCGACGTGGCTGGTGTAGAAGTCTTTGACGCGCTCGTAGAGCGTGCGAGGCATGTCGGTGAACTCCGACCCTATGCCGACGTTGCGTTCGACCGTCCACCACGGCACTAGCCGCGGCGTCTCGAACACCATGGCGGCGCGGTGCCGATGGCGTGGAACGCCCCGGAACTCGACCGTTCCCGACGTCGGCGCCTCCAGCCCGGCGATCACCTTCAGCAGCGTGCTCTTGCCGCACGCGCTTCTTCCGACAATGGCGTGGAGCGCGCCGCTGTCCACCTCGAGATCGAGGTTGCTCAGGACCGCGCCGCTGGTCGTCGAGGGATACGCGAACCCGAGGCCCTTGATCTCAACTCGCATGCCCGTCCGCTCCCGAGGAGGCGCTCGTCGTCGGCCACGGCGGGACCGTCCCTTGACTCGCCCGCCAAGAACAACGCCACATGCTAGCTCCAGCGAGGCAACCCGCTGCTGCGGCGGAGGTGTCACGCGGCGTGATTCCCACGTATAGGTGTTCCCCGCTCTCCGTCCGTGTGCTATATGATCTGCGGCCTGCAAACGCTTGCAAACCCCGGTGTGTATCGCGGGAGATTCGGAGTCGTGAATGCGCACGATGAGAACCCGGTTTGGGATCCTGGCTGTGCTGGCGCTGCTGGTCGTCGCCTGCGGCGGCGCGGGCGAAACAGGTGCGGAAGGCGGTGGGGACACCGGCGCCGATAGTGAGGCGGCCTCCGGGGACGGGGGCGAAAGGGCCGTCATCCGGTTTGCCTTCGCTCCGGACCCTGTGTGGGACTACCTCAACGACACGGGTGAGATCGTCGAGTGGGAGGAGGAGCACAACACTCGGATCGTGACGAGCTCCACTTGGGACGAATTCACCTACTTCGCCGGCGGCCACGGGGACATCGTCTCGATCGGGACGCAGGAGATCCCCGTCCTCGAGGGCGAGACGAACATCGAGACGGTGACCTTCGGCAAGTACAACTTCCAGCGCTCGCCGATGATGACGCGTGCCGACACCGGGTACAAGACGCTCGAGGACGTCCCGAAGGGGTCGAAGATCTGCGTCGCCAGCCCGGTCTCGAACACGACGTTCTGGACGGTGGCGGTGAACGTGCTGCACGGCCTGGACTACCGCGTGGGCGGCGGCGACTACGAACTGATCGTCAACGACCACTTCGTGAACCCGGAGAACCTGATGCGCGGCGACTGCGAAGCCGCCGTGATCATCCCGGAGGCGGCAGCGCCGTGGCTGCGCCGGGGCGACCTGGTGCTGATGTACGACGAAAAGATGCCGTTCCAGATGTACTCGGACTTCCCGGGCGTCGACTCCGACGAGCCGCACGTGATGTCGAACCTGTTCACCGCGACCGAGGAGTACTTCGACGGCCACGAGGAAGAGGTCGCGGCGTTCCTGGCGCTGTGGGAGCGTGGCATCCAACTGTGGGAGGAGAACAAGGCCGAGATCATCGAGACCTACCCACAGCACTTCTCGGTGGAGGAAGAGGAAGACGTCCAGTTCATCCAGGAATTCATGGAAGGCGACAGCGACTGGTTCGTCGACTCGGTGTACCTGGACGAAGAGTGGATCGAGGCCGAGATCAAGATCTACGACTTCATGACCGACCTGCACGAGGACAACCCGAGCAAGCTGCCTGAGGACTTCGCGCAGCCACGGTTCGAGGTCATCGAACCCTAGGCGCGATTGCGATGAGTGGACGGGAGCGCGCTCCGGTGCGCTCCCGCTCCGCCGACAGGAGCAAGCAGGCCATGGCGACGACGCTGGAAACGCAAGAGCAGCAGCGCGTGCCCTCCGCCGAGGAGGAGCGCCTCCGAGCGGCACAACGAAAAGAGACGCAGCGCAAGTGGTTCTGGCGCATCACGGGCTACGTGGTCGTCCTGGGCCTGTGGGAGCTGGCCTCCGGGTGGGTCCTCGAAGAGTCCCTGTTGCCGGGACCGATCCGCATCATGCGGACCTTCCCCGAACTCGTCGGCAGTGGCCGCTTTCTTTTGAGCTTCGGTGCCACGCTGACCCGCATCGGGATCGGCTTCGGCTGCGCGTTCATCGGCGGCGGGCTCATCGGGATGCTCGTGCAGAGCCGGTGGTTCAACAACTTCTTCCGCGATGGCGTCACCATCGGGCTGACGTCCCCGGGGTTGATCTGGGCGCTCATGGGGCTCGTCATCTGGGGGTTCAAGCCGCAGGGATGGATCTTCGCCATCTTCATGGCGACATTCGCCATCGTGGCCGTGAACGTCGCCGAAGGCATCCGGGCCTTGCCGAAAGATCTGCTCGACATGGCCAAGGCGTTCGGGACGCCGATGTTCCGCCGCCAGCGGCACATCGTCGTCCCGCACCTCGCCCCGTACCTGTTCACCGCGCTGCGCTTCGGCTTCTCCAACGGCTGGAAGATCACGGTGCTCACGGAGGTCTTCTCCTCCAACAAGGGCATCGGCTTCGAGATGCGGGTGTCGAGCCAGCTGTTCGCCCTCGACGAGTTCTTCACGTGGGTCCTGTCGTTCTTCGTGTTCGCCCTGTTCCTCGAGAAGGCGGTCCTGCAGCACTTCGAGCGCAGGTTCTTCCGCTGGCGCCAGGAGGTCGCAGCATGAGCTGCCGCTCCGATCGCAGACACAACCCCGGAGGGCCGTAGGTATGGCGACTGCGGCAGCAAACCTGCCACGGTGGCCCAGTGCCCTCGTGCGCACCGTCAAGTCGCGGACCTTCGCCCGCGTGTTGTTCCCAGTGGTCGTGTTCGGCGGCTGGACGCTGATGTATTACGGCTTGACCTCGGAGATCTTCCCGGCGCCGTCACGCGTGCTCGGCTTCATGTGGAACGAGCTCACGCTGGACACGCTGGCCCGCACCAACGTATACGAGACGTTCCTGCTGTCGCTCGTGCGGCTGTTCACCGGGTTCGCCATCGCGATGGTCCTCGGGACCGCGATCGGCCTGGCCATGGGCCTGTCGAAGTCGGTGGACGCCTTCTTCCACGACTGGGTCATGGCGGTGCTCGCGATGCCGGCCCTGGTCTGGGCGTTGTTCGCCGGTCTGGTCTTGGGGTTCGGCTCCGCCGGACCGGTGCTTGTGACAGCCGTGACCGGGATCCCGTTCGTGATCGTCAACGTGCGCGAGGGGGTCCGCAACACCCCTCGTGAGCTGTTCGACATGGCGACGTCGTTCCACGTGCCGCGTAACCGCATGACGCGCCACCTGTTGCTGCCGTCGCTCCTGCCGTTCTTCTTCGCGGCCGTCCGCTATGGCTTCTCGATCGGCTGGAAGGGGCTCGTCCTCGCGGAGGTCTTCGCCTCCGACCGGGGAGCGGGATGGATGATCAAGTTCTGGTACGACGCCCACCGGGCGTACGCGGTGGTGGGCTACGCGCTGTTCTTCGTCGTGTTCGCGTTGTTCCTCGAGAAGTTCGTCTTCGACCGCATCTACGAGCGGGCCTTCCGCTGGCGGCCGCAGGCCGGCGCGGTCGAGGTCGTCGAGGCCGAACTGGGCTCTGACGTACGCGCGGAAGTCGCCGATGACGAAAAGCTGGCCGGTATCGAGTCCTAGGACAAGGTGGGCATGAACGATGGCTAAGATCGCGGTCAGGGATCTCCGCAAGGAATTCGGCGTCGGCGACGAGCGCGTTGTCGCGCTCGAGAACGTCAACCTCGAGGTGGAGGGGCACGTCTTCGTCTCCGTGGTTGGTCCGTCGGGCTGTGGCAAGTCGACGCTGCTCAACATCCTCAGCGGCGTCGAAACGCCGAGCTCGGGCAAGGTGGAGATCACCCAGGACCGGCAAGAGGCGCATCCCGGCTACGTCTTCCAGTCGTCACGCCTGCTGCCGTGGAGGACGGTGATGGACAACCTACTGTTCGTCCAGCGTGACCCGTCGTCGAAGGAGGCCCGGGAGCGGTGCCAGCACTACCTCAACATAGTCCACCTCGGTGACAAGGGCGACAAGTATCCTGGCGAGCTCTCCGGTGGCATGCAGCAGCGCGTGGGCATCGCGCGGGCGTTCTGCATCGAGCCCGACGTGCTGTTCATGGACGAGCCGTTCAGCCACCTGGACGCCATCACGGCGCGGTCGCTGCGCCGCCAGCTGCACGAGATGTGGCGCGAGACCAAGAAGACGGTGCTGTTCGTCACCCACGACGTGGGCGAGGCCGTGGAGCTGTCGAACCGGATCCTCGTGTTCGCCACTGGTGGCCGGCTGGTCGACGACATCACGGTGGACCTGCCGTTCCCCCGGGATCCGGCGCGCGATGACGTCGCCGTGGCCAAGGCGCAGGTGCTGCGCAAGTTCGAGGAGCTGGACCTGATCGCGACATAGGCCTACAATACCGTTCAGTTAGGGTGGTCCGGCGAGGACGTGGACGGCCCCGGAGGTCTGGAGCAAAGGCGAAGCGGATCACACTGGGCTCGCCTTCCGCCTCGGCCTCGCCCCCGCCGGCCTCACCCCCTTCGGGGTCGTCCGCCGGTCGAGCGGCGGGCCCCTCGAGCGCCTCGCCCCCGCAGGCCGCGGCCAGAAGGCTCAAGGCCAATAGCAACGAGATCCATAGACCGGATTTCCGGGTGCCCAGTGTCATCGGCTCTCGCAAAAAGGCCTTTTTCGACGAATGACGTCGTAGGCCGGCGTCAGAAAGCCGCCACGCCGTTCGCCGGCGGGCAGGATCGCGATGAGCCGTCGATCCAGGAACTCGTGAGGAGCTCAGCGGCAACCGCTGAGCAACCCGCGTGTCCCCGACCTCGCGGGCTTGGCCTCAAGCCTGGACGTCGACCTCGTTCAGGACGAGCACCTCGATCGGCTGCGTGAGAAGGTCGGCCACTTCGGCGCGGTAGCGCTTGTAGTAGTCCGCGGCGCGGTGCGCATCGAGGGCCTCAGCGTCGCGGTAGCGCTCGAACAGGTGGTAGGAGACGTCGTCGCCGTCGACGCGGAAGAGGTCGTACTGCACGCAACCCTCCTCGTTCCTCGTGTGCTCCGCCATCCAGCGCAACAGCCCGTCCAGGGGTTCGGCTGCGCCGGTCTTCGGGCGGAACGACGCGAAGACGATCTTGCGGTCCGACAAACCCGCTCCTTCCGGCTCACGATTCGACAACTACGCTGCGATTGTAGAGGACAGGTCACGACTGGCGATCCGACCGCTCACTGTCCCCGCTCACGCTCCGCCCGAAGCCGGCCACGGCTCGATACCCGCGAGGCGACGTGTGAGCGCGGCCACCCCGGCGTTGTCGGCGTCACCGAGGCCCGTGGCGTCGGCGATCGTCAGCAGTTGGAGGATGGTGGATCCCAGCGGTGTCGGCGACCCGGCCCGCTGCCCCTGCTCCAGGATGAGGCGGAAGTCCTTCAAGCTCTGGCGAATCCGCGAGGCCGGCGGGTGGTAGTCGCCGGCGACCATCCGAGGCCCCCAGATGTCCATCGCCCGACTGTACGCGGCGCCGTCCTTCAGCACCTCAAGCAGCAGGGCGACGTCCAGTCCAACCTTCTGACCCAGCGTCAGCGCCTCGGCGATCGCCATGCGATGGATGCCCAGCACCAGATTGACGGCCAGCTTCGCCTGTGCGCCCGAACCCACCGGGCCCAGGTGGTGGACGCTGCGCGCGATCGCCTCCAGCAGTGGCAGCCCGCGCTCGTAGCCCGCGCTCGTGCCGCCGACCATCGCGACCAGATCGCGATGCGCCGCCTGGTCGGCGTTGCCGCTCATGCACGCGTCGATGTAGTCGATGCCCGATGCGCTCAGAGCCCGGCTCACCTCCGCCGAGTCCTCGGGCCGCCCGGTTGTGGTGTCCACCACGAGTGTCCCAGGACGGGCCCCACCGGCGATTCCATCCGAACCGAGGCACACCTCCCGGACGACCGTACTGGTCGGCAGCGACAGCAGAACCAACTCGGCCCGGCCGGCGACCTCCGCCGGCGATCCCGCCGCCTCGGCACCCCGCTCGCGGTGCTCGGCCACCCGCTCGGCGTTGGTGTCGTGGCCCAGCACGCGGTATCCGGCCCCCTCCAGACTCCTGGCGATCGCCGAACCCATGAGACCGAGCCCGACGACCCCGACCAGCGGCTGCGTCATCTGCCAGACCTTTCCACAACGACGTTGTTCTTCATGCGGCGCTGTATCGTAGAGACCATGCCTCGGCAGGTACCGGATGACGGGTTGGTGCTGGTCGTCCAGCGGGACTGCCGCGCCTGCGGCCTGGTGCTGGACGAACTGCCTGGCTGGCTGGCCGACCAACCGCAACTGGCCGTGGTCAGCCAGGATGCCGGCTATCCCCCGGATCTGGACAGTCTCACCGACACCGACCTGGAAGCGTCACGCCGCCTTGCCGTCGAGGGCACCCCGGCCCTGCTGCACCTTCGTGGTGGTGAGGTGGTCGACCGTGTCGAGGGATGGCACCGGGACGAATGGCGCCGCATCTCGCGACGACCGCGCCTCGGGGAGCAACTGCCCGAGGCCTATCCGGGGTGCGCCTCCAAGGTCATCGACCCCGAGCGGCCGGACTCCCCGGTGCCGCTCCGCGCGCGCCGCACGGATCTGGGCGAGCGCGAAGACCCGGCGGAGGCGGCGTATGCGCTCGGGTGGACTGACGGGCTGCCCGTGATCCCGCCCACGCCGGAGCGGGTCGAACGGATGCTGACCGGCACCAGCAGGCAACCGAACGAGGTCGTGGCGACCATGCCGCCCAACTTCGCCAAGGTGACCGTGGAGAAAGCGGCCATCAACGCGGTGATGGCTGGGTGCCGTCCCGACTACCTTCCGGTCGTGCTGGCCGCGGTGGCGGCCGCGGCCACCGACACGTTCAACATCCATGGTGTCGCCGCCACCACCCACTTCGTTGGGCCGGTGGTGGTCGTCAACGGTCCGATCGCCACGGCCATCGGCATGAACGGTGGGGGGAACGCCCTCGGTCCGGGGAACCGGGCCAACATCACGATCGGACGCGCGCTCAATCTGATCGTCGCGAACGTGGGAGGCGCCCGACCTGGAGGCATCGACCGCTCCACGCTGGGCAGCCCCGGCAAGCTGAGCTTCTGCTTCGCCGAGGAGGAAGCCGGCTCGCCTTGGGAGCCGCTGGCGGTCGAACGCGGCGTCCCACCAGGGCGGTCCGCGGTGACGCTGTTCGCCGGCGTCGGCCCCCAACCGGTGGTGGACCAGCGCTCGCGCACCCCCGAGTCGCTCGCCGCATCGCTTGCGCTGAGCCTGCGCACCGTCGGCCACGCCAAGCTCGCCGGCCGCACCGACGCTCTGGTCGTCATCGCCCCCGAGCACGCGGCGGTGTTCGCACGCGCTGGCTGGGACAAAGCCACACTGCGGCGTGAACTGCTGGACCTGCTCACCGTCCCCGGCGCGGAGTGGGTGGCCGGCGCCGATGGGATCGCCGAGGGGCTGCCGCCTGCGGCTGCCGATCATGCGGTGAGCAAGTTCCGCCCGGACGGACTGTGGTTCGTCCACGCCGGATCCTCAGCCGGCCTCCACTCGGCCATCATCGGAGGCTGGGTGAGCGGCGCGGCCGGCAGTGACATGACCACCGTGGAGGTGGAATGAGAGAAACGATCCTGCTGGACCCGACGTCCGAGCTGGCACCCATAGCGCGACAGCCGGCACCGCCGCTGCCGTCGGTGAAGGGAGCGGTGGTCGGACTGCTGGACATCGCCAAGCCTCGCGGCGATGTCTTCCTCGACCGGATCGCCGCGCTGCTGGTGCGGCGGGGCCTGGCCGTGGAGCGGTTCCGCAAGCCGACCAACACGAAGATCGCCCCGCCGGACCTACGGCGCCGGATCGCGGAGCGCTGCCGCGCGGTGGTCGTCGCGCTCGCCGACTGAGGATCGTGCGTGTCGTGCGGTGCGCACGACGTCGCGGGCCTGGAGGCACTGCGCGTGCCTGCCGTCCTGGTGCTGACCACTGAGTTCAGCGAGGCGCTCCGCGCGCAGGCGCGCGCGGTGGGCATCCAGCCTCGTCACGTCCAGGTGGCCCACCCGATCCAGGACCGGACCGATGACGAACTGCGCGCGCTCGCGGACGGCGCGCTGGACGGCATCCTCGATCAGCTGACGGCGCGGGAACGCCGCGCCTGATCCGCAGCTCAGTGACCCCTTTCCTCACCGACCGATCAGCCACAGCGTCAGCTGAGGAAAAGGGAGTCAGTCCGCCAGGAGCTGGGTGGGATCGGGGGGCAGCTTCACCGGCTCGCCCCTGCGAGCGGACAGGTCCATGGCCATCGTGATCAGCAGGTTGCGGTGCCCGTCAGAGGCCGTGGCATGCTGCGTCGTGGCTCCGGTGATCAGCCGGTTGAGCCACGTACCGGTCTCCTCGCGCATGGGCCCCCACAGACCGCCTTCGGCGTAGTCACCGGGGGGATAGCTGCCGACGAAGTCCACGTGGCGGGGAGCGGAGGCCTCGAAGCCCTCGGGTTGGTAGCCGGCGCCCTGGGGGGTCTCCGAGGCGATGACCACGTCGCGGTGGGTGTCCTCGATGTCGAGCACGCCGGTGCTGCCCACGACGCCGATCTCCAGCCCGTACACCGCTCCAGGCCAGGTGACGGGGAGCGCCCAGCTGATGCTCATGCTCCACAGGGATCCGTCCGCCATGGTGAAGATGGCCAGCGTGTTGTCCTTCGTGCCGATCTCACCGAGGACGTGGTCACCCGCCCGCGCGTAGACCTCGACCGGCTCCTTGCCCTCCAGGCCCTCCAGCAGCCACAGGCAGACGTCCAGGCTGTGCGTGCCCGAGACCACCATCGGCGTCAGGGTCTTGCGCTGATCGGTGCGGGCAAGGGTCGCCAGGGGCACCATCCGGTTCATGAAGGCGCGCGTGACCACGGTGGTGACCTCGCCGATGGCTCCCTCGCGGATCCTCTGCCGCGCCGTGATGAACCGGCGACGGAAGCGCTGGGTGTAGCCGACCACCGCGTCGATGTCATTGTCCTCGATGGCGCGCAGGACCTCGGCGGACTTCACGGGATCGGTCGCAAGGGGCTTCTCGACGAACAGGCGGTGGCCGTGCTCGACGCTCGCGAGGATCGGGTCGACGTGCCAGTTCTCATCGGTGGCCACGATCACCGCATCGACCTCCGGCCGCGCGACGAGTTCGCGGAAGTCGCTGCTCGCGTAGTCGGCGCGGGTGTCTGCCGCGAGGCGGTTCATGACCCCGGTGTCGATGTCGCACACCCCGAGCCACCCCAGGCAGGGATGCTCGCGGGCAAGCTCGGCCCGGACCCGTCCGATGGTGCCACTGCCGATGACTGCCAGACCGAACTTGTCGTTTTCCATCAGCGTCCACTCCTTTTTCCGGACCTCGCGGTCCTCCGCTCACTGACGAGCCACGCCGCGCTGCTCGAGGTACGCGTCGACCTCCTCCTTGCTGCGCTGCCGGAACCGGTCGAAGTCCGGGGCACGCTTCTCCAGGAAGGCGCTCATGCCCTCGAGGGCCTCGTCGGTGCCCCAGATGCTCGCCAAGAGCTCCATGCCCTGCTGCCAGGAGGCGTAGAGCTCGTCGGACTCGTGGTTGAGCGACTTCTTCGTCGCGCGCAGCGTCTGGGAGCTGAAGCCCCGGATGCGCTGGCACCACTCTCGCGTGGCATCACGAAGCTGATCGGGGGCGACGACCTTGTTCGCCAGTCCGACCTGCACGGCCTCCTCGGCGGTGAAGGTGCGGCACAGAAAGATCATCTCACGAGCGAGACGCTCGCCGATCATCCGCGGGATGTACTGGGTGGCGCCCACGGTCGGGCAGGCGCCGACCTTCGCTCCGGTCTGGCCGAACACGGCGTTCTCGGACGCGATCACCAGATCGCACCACAGCGCCAACTCGTGGCCTCCACCCATGCACCAACCGTTGACCATCGCGATCACCGGGATGGGGAGCCCGCGGATCGTCATCGCCACGCCCAGCATCCGGTCGTTCCAGTGATGCGCGTTGTGGCGGTTCAGCCGCATCATCGCGTGGAAGTCGCCGCCGGCCGAGAACGCCTTGTCGCCGGCTCCGGTGATGACCGCGCAGGCGATCCTGGGATCGTAGGCCGTCCACTCCAGGGCTTCTTTGATCTCGTCCAGCGTTTCCTCGCGGAATGCGTTGCGCACCTCTGGGCGGTTGATCGTGACCCAGAGCGCCCCGTCCAGGATTTCCGTGGCGATGTCTCGAAAATCGCTGCGCAGCTCCATCCTTGGCCTTTCAGTCGGTTCAGAGCAACCCATAGCCGACTTGCCACAGGGCCCGAGGTGCAACCAGGCCGAGACCCCCGATCATCACGACCGACGCGATCACGACGAGCACCGCGGCCACCACGACTCCGCTCCAGGTCCACCTGGCCTCCAACCGCAGGAACGCCCCAAGGAACAGGCCTGCGGAGACGAGCGCCCCCGTCAGATACAGGAGCGCCAGGAACAGGAAGAGCCACCCGATGTAGCGCAGCGCGGCCAGGAGTCCGGTCACGCCCATCCCGTGGAGGGGGGAGTCAACGTCCATGCCGCGCACCAGGACCGGGCTGCCCCTCAGGAAGTTCCGCAGGTCGATGCCCATCTGGATCGCCACCAGCAAGGCGATCATGCCAGCTGCGGTGAGGGGGAAGTAGGCGGCAAGCGGCCGGAACGACAGGCCCCCGAGCAGTGCCCCCAGCGCCACCGTGAAGACGAGCACGTTGAGGACCAGGCGGCCGACGTCCCAAACTCGATCCGCTGGCGCCGTCATCTGCTGACCACCCGGGCCCTGCGTCGCTGTCGGGACTGCCTCACCAGCTCCACGGCCACCCCCACGGCGATCGCCAAGCCGATGCCGATCACGATCGGCCGGCCAAGCCACGCGAGGCCGTACCGGCTCATGGACAAGTGCAGGTACCGCTCCGCGGGATTGGAGAGGACGAAGCCGACGATGAAGGGCGCCCGCGCCCATCCCGCCTGCTTCCACCACCAGCCCACCAGCCCGATGCCGACGAGCACGACGATGTCGCCCCAGTTGAAGGACGCCTGGTACGACGCGAAGGTTATCAGGATCAACAGGCACGGGACGAGGATCTTGGGCGGGATCGTGGCCACCTTCGCGATCTGCTTGGTCAGCAGGAAGCACGCCGCAGCCCCGAAGCAGTTCGCGATGGCGAGGGTCCAGATGATCGACAGGGTCAGTGGCAGTTCCCTCCTGACCATCTCGGGGCCCGCCTGGACGCCCAGCAGGAGCAGCCCGCCGAGGAGCACGGCGGCGGTCGGGCTGCCGGGGATGCCGAACAGCAGGGTCGGGACGAGCGTGCCCGCCTCCTTTGCGTTGTTCGCGCTCTCCGGGGCGATGACCCCGCGGATGTCGCCGGAGCCGAACCTGGAG
>WHTC01000088.1 GCA_009379795.1 Nitriliruptorales bacterium
CTCCTGCTCGTCGCGCGCGATGGTTGCGACGCGCTCGGCCTCGTCGGTGATGCGCTCGGCCTCGGTCTCCGCCCGGCCCACGATCGCCTCGGCCTGCTCCTCGGCGTGCCGGCGAGTGCGCTGGAGCAGATCCTCGGCCTCATGCCGGGTGGTCTCCAGGATCGAAGCGGCTTCCTGTTTGGCGTCCTCGACAGCGGCTTGATAGCGCTCCAGTTCCTCGGCGCCCAGGCGCCGCATCTCATCGGCCTCGTCACGGGCCCGCTGGACCTCAGCGGCGCCGTCCTGCTCGCCCTTGCGCCGTCGATCCTCGGCCTCCTCCTCGGCCAGTTGGAGCATGCGGGTGATGCGGCTGCCCAGGAGCGCGAAGTCCGGCTCCTGGCGTGGACCGCTCGCGGACGAGGTGCGCGCTCTCCGCCGCGACTCGTCCAGCAGCCGCCCCATGGTGGCCACGTACTCGTCGACCTGTTCGCGGTTGTAGCCACGAACGGCGACCGCGAACTCAGGTGGGGTCTGGTTGTTCGTATTTGTAGTGGACATGCTCACCTCGAAAAGACGTCAGCGGAGAACGCAACGGCTGGATCGGTACCGCAGAGCCGTCGAGGCGAAGCGAGCCGACCCGTGGCACACGACGACCTCCTCGGGCGATCCGGCGAGCGCAGTGTCTCGATGCTAGGCCACGCGCTCCCGCCCGAGACGGCCCAAACGGGCATGGTGCGATCAGGTCTCCAGGATGAGAAGTTCCTCGCCATTGAGGCGTGTCACGAGCAATCGTGAAATCTCCCCCGCCCGCAAGGACGTGGCCCCGGTCGCCCGGACCTCCCGACCGTTGCCCGACCAGGCGGCAGCCTGCTCGCGCCGGCCATCGGGAGACTCGGCGAACAGCACCAGGCGCTCCTCGGCCTCGGCTCCCGCCATCACGATCGTGAGCGCGCTGCCCCAGTCCTGATCCTCGATCGCGGCCTCACCCTCCAGGAATTCCACGGCGCCCGTAGCGGTCATGGGCGAAAGGGGCGGGGCCGCCTCGGCGGGCCCCCCCGCCAGACGCGTGATGAGCAGGACCAGCGAGGGCAGGACGATGATGAGGGCCGCGCCCACAGTCCTGACCAGACGGTTGCGCTTGCGCTCCTGCCTGCGCTCCGCGACGACGCTGGACGCCAGTCGCTCGCGGATCGCGGTCGGGGGCTCCCCGTCGGAACGCACCGCGGGCTTGGGCACCTGGGAGACCAGTCCCGGCACCGAGGACAGCCGCACGAGTTCGTCGCGGCAGACCTCACAGGTGGCCAAATGGTCGCGTAACCGCCGCCGGGTACTGTCGTCCAGAGCCCCCAGCAGGTAGGGGCCGATCGTGATCACGAGCTGCTCATGCTCGGCCATCAGCGTGTCACTCCTCTGCGCTCAAGGGCAGCCCGCAGGGTACGCAGCGCGTAGTGGGTTCGGGACCACACCTTCCCCGCCGGAAGGTCAAGTTCCCGGGCCACCTCGGACACAGAGCGGTCCTGGTCGGCCAGACTGATTAAGATCTGCCGCTGGAGTGGGGACAACTCGCTGAACGACGCCTCGACCTGCCACTCCTGAACCAGCCGATCAACCAGCCCATCGGCGGGCAGGGTCTTGCCGGCGGCAGCCAGGTCGCCGGTCCTGGACTGGCTCTGCGCAGCGCGCCAGTGGTCCGCCATGACGTCGCGAGCCACGTCCAGCAGCCAACCCTGCTCCGGCTGGGCGCTCTCCTTGAGGCGGTCAGCCTGGCGCCACGCCCGGAGCAGCACGTCGTGGACCGCGCGCTGGGCGCGATCCGGATCCCCGAGGAGGCGGCAGGCGAAGCGGTAGAGCGCCGGTCCGAACTCCTCGTACAGCGCGCCTACGAGTTCGATCTCCATAGACTCGCTTGACCCAGTGCCCAACCTGGTCACCCCTCCCGCGACGGCCCGCGCGGCACTCACCCGCACGCAGTCGCCTATCATGGCAGCCTCCGCGCGCTCGGCTCTCCTGTCCACGCGTGGCAGCACGGCCGGTTTCTTCGGACCCGGCCCCTCAGCGGAAGATCGCCTTGCGGTAGTGACGCAACTCGTCGATGGACTCGCGGATGTCGGCGAGCGCGCGGTGGTCCCCGCTCTTGGCGGGAGCGGCTTTCATCGCGTCCGGATACCACCGGCGCGCCAGTTCCTTGATCGTGGACACGTCGACGTTGCGGTAGTGCAGGTGGCCCTCGAGGGCGGGCATGAAGCGGCGGAGGAACGCGCGGTCGGCGTGAATGGAGTTGCCCGCCAACGGCGCCGTCCGGGGCTCGGGCACGTGGCGCAGCACGAAGGCCAGCGCGTCCTGCTCGGCCTGCTCCAGGGTGACGGTCGACTGCCGCACGGCCTCGTCCAGGCTCGACGCCGAGTGCATCGCCGCGACCGTGGGGCCCATTCCCGCCAGGGCAGTCTCGGGCTGAGCGATCACCAGGTCGGGACCCTCCTCGACCTCATCCAGGGCCCCATCCGTGATGATCACCGCGATCTCGAGGATGACGTCACGGTCCGGGTCCAACCCGGTCATCTCCAGATCCAGCCACACGAGGGGATCATCCATCACGACTCGCCAATCTCTGCGAGCTCCAGCCAGCGCATCTCCGCGGATTCCAGCGCGGCGAGAACCTCGGCGAGCTCCTCGGAGACCGCACGAGAGGTCTCATAGTCGTCGACGGCATGCTGCAGCGCCATGGTCAGGGTGGTCTTGCGCTCTTCCAGGTGACTGAGGCGGCGGTCCAGGCTCTCCAGCTCGCGGCGCTCGCGATAGCCGAGCTTCCGGGCACGCCTTTGCCCCCCGAGCTGCGGCGCCTGCCTGCTGGGTGGTGGGCGCTCGGCGGCGGCGTGCTCCCGGCGGGATCGGGTCTCGGCGGCGACCGCCTCACGCCAGGCGCTCCATCCGCCGGGATGGTGCGCGACGGTGCCATCGGGCTCGATGGCGAACAGGTCGTGGCAGACCCGGTCCAGGAAGTAGCGGTCGTGGCTCGCCACCATGAGCGCACCTGGCCAGCTGTCGAAGAGCTCCTCCAGTACGCCCAGCGTGTCCAGGTCCAGGTCGTTGGTGGGCTCGTCGAGCAGCAGCAGGTTCGGCATCGTCCCCAGGACCCGCAGCAGCTCCAGGCGCCGGCGCTCCCCGCCGGAGAGTTGGCCCACCCAGCTGCGCTGCAGTGCCGGCGGGAACCCGAAGCGCTCCAGCAGTTGCCCGGACGTGAGCTTCGGGCCATCGATCGCGACCTCCCGCACCACCTCCTCGACGGCGTCGATCACCCGCTGGGTGGGCGGCAACACCTCCGGGTCCTGGCCATACCAGCCGGTCACCACGGTCTCACCGGCGATGATCTTGCCGGCATCGGGACGGACACGGCCGGCGATCATCGCCAGCAGCGTCGTTTTGCCCGCGCCGTTGGGCCCCACAACGCCGATCCGCGCACCGGGAGCGAGACGGTGGTCGATGCCCCGCAGTACCCAGCGGTCGTCGTAGCGCTTGCCGGCGTTGTGCAGGTTCACGACCTTGGATCCCAGCCGCCTGCTGGGTATCCGCAGGTTCAGATCCTCCGGTTCGGCATCCGGTCGCATCTCCACGACTTCGCGTGCCTGACGGACCCGGTAGCGCGCCTTGGACGTGCGGGCCCTGGGACCGCGGCGCAGCCAGGCCAGCTCCGTCCTGGCACGATTGCGGCGGCGGCGCTCCGCTGCGGCGGCCTGCTCCTCGCGGCGCGCGCGTGCTTCGAGGTAGTCGGCATAAGACCCGAGGCCGGCGTGGATCGTGCCCGACTCGACCTCGACGACGCGGGTGGCGAGGCGATCCAGCAAATAGCGGTCGTGGGTGACCAGGACCAGCGCCCCCGATCGGGCGTGGAGTTCGTCCTCCAGCCACGCGATCGCCTCGAGGTCCAGATGGTTCGTGGGCTCGTCGAGGATCAGCAGCTCCGCCTCGGTGGCGAGCCCCCGGGCGAGGGCGACGCGCTTGCGCTGACCGCCTGACAACGCGCTGATCGGGCGGTGAACCTCGCTCACTCCGAGGCGGTCAAGCAGCGCGTGGGCGCGGCGCTCCAACTGCCAGCCGCCCTCGGCGTCCATCAGCCGCGTCGCCGACTCCAGGAGCGCGTGGGCCCGCTCGTCCTCCGGCGCGGCCTGCAGGGCGGCGGTCGCCCGCTCGAACTCGCCCAGGGCGCGGACGGCGGGACTGGGCGGCGCGGTGCCGCGGGACCGGCCCATGACCGCGGGCAGGACCCGGTCATCCGGGTCCAGATCCGGCTCCTGCGCCACGTAGCCGATCCGGACCATCGATCCCGTGACCACTCGGCCCTCGTCGGGCTCGCTGACACCGGCCATGATCCGGAGCAGCGTGGACTTGCCGCTGCCGTTCAGGCCGATGACACCGATCCGATCGCCGTCGTGGATCCCAAGCGTGATCCCTCTGAGGACCTGCGTATCCGCGTAGCGCTTGGCGACGCCGTCCAGGCTCAGCAGGGTCATTCGGGAAAGCCGACGCGCCCCTGCCCCCGGGCCGTGGCGTCGGTCGCCGATGCCCGGGCGCGGTCCGCCCCCTTGCGCAGCGTGCCAGGGACAGCCGGGAAGGTCGTATCGCGGACCTGTGCCTTGATCATCGGCTGCATCCTAAAGCTTGCGCGACCAGTGCTGGCCGCCGAGGTCGTGACCGAAGCTGTGATGGGGCTCCTCGTCCACGAGTTCGAACCCCGCCCGCTGGTAGATGCGCCGTGCGTGCTCCAGAACGTCGTTAGTCCACAGGATCAGCTCTTCGTAGCCGGCGCGCTTGGCGAAGCGGATGCACTCCTCGACCAGCCGTGCGCCGATGCCCATGCCGCGCGCGCCCGGCTCGACCAGCAGGATCCGCAACTGCGCCGTGCGCTCGTTCTTCTTCATGCAGAACACGCAGCCCGCCGGCTCACCGTTGACGTCGGCGATCCAGGCGTTCTCCCGCCGCGGGTCGCGGTGGTCGGCGTAGTCGGCGACGATCCGCGCAACGAGGACTTCGAACGTCTCGTCCCACCCGTACTCCTCGGCGTAGAGGACCCCGTGGCGGTGCACCACCCAGCCGAGGTCTCCCGGGCGCAGCGGCCGCAGGACATAGGCGCCACGTCGTGGGCAACCCCCGAGCACCTCGCGGATCACTTCCATGGCGCCGACCAGTCGCCGCTGGTCCTCGTCGCTCAACCGCGCCAGCAGCCCGCGGATCTCGTCCGCGGAGCGCGCGTCGAGCGTCTCGAACGCCACACGGCCCTGCTCGGTCAGCCGAATGACCTGGCGACGCCCGTCCTTGGCCGACCGCTCCCTGGTCGCGAGCCCGTCGGTCCGGAAGCGAGCGAGGACGCGGCTCAGGTAGCCGGCGTCGATGTCGAGGCTGCGGCGCAGGTCGGCCGCATCGGTCGGTTCTCGCTGGGCGAGTTCGAAGAGCACGCGCGCCTCCGTCAGCGAGTGGGGCGTGCCCAACAGGCCCTCGCGCAGGACGCCGATGACGCCGGTGTAGAAGCGGTTGAACGCTCGAACGGTCGTCACCCGGTCACCCGTTGCACTTGTCATGGCCCACCTCAACAAATTGGTTGATGAGGTCAACCATAACCGCGACGGACTCGTGGCTCTAGCTAGCTCGCGACCAGCCCTGTGCGCTCGCGCACCCGGTCCATCGTCTTGGACGCGACCTCGCGGGCCGCGCCGGCCCCCCGGCGCAGCAGTGCAGCCACCTCGGCGGGGTCGTTGCGGAGCTCGGCGTAGCGTTGACGAACCGGGCGCAGCACCCCGTTGACCGACTCGGCCACGTCGCGCTTCAGATCACCGTAGTTCTTGCCCTTGTAGCGGGTCTCCAGTTCAGCGATCTCTGCGCCCGTTGTCGCCGCCAGCAGGTCCAGGAGGTTGGAGACGCCCGGCTTGTCCTCCGCGGCCCGGATCTCAGTCCCCGAGTCGGTCACCGCGCGCATGATCTTCTTGCGCGTGATCTCCTCGCTTTCCGACAGCAGGATCTTTCCCTGGGGGGAGGAGACGGACTTTGACATGCGCCGGTCGGGTTGCTGGAGGTCCATCACGCGCGCCCCGGCCCTCGGCAGGGTCGCCCTGGGAAGCGCGAAGGTCTCCCCGAAACGGGCGTTGAAACGCTGGGCGATGTCACGCGTCAATTCGACGTGCTGTTGCTGGTCCGCGCCGACGGGGACCTCATCCGCGTCGTACAGGAGGATGTCGGCCGCCTGCAGTACCGGGTAGTCGAACAGGCCCACGCTCACCGATTGGCGCTGCGCCGACTTCTCCTTGTACTGGACCATGCGTGAAAGCTCACCCATGGTCGCCACGCAATTGAGGATCCACGTGCACTCGGTGTGCTCCCGAACGTGGGACTGGATGAACAGGATGCTGACGTCGGGGTCGATCCCCGCAGCCAGCAGCCAGCACGCGACGTCCACGACACGCTCGCGGAGGACCGGCGGATCGTAGGGCGCCGTCATGGCGTGAAGATCCACGATGCAGAAGAAGTGCTCCGGCTCCTGCTCGCGGGCCCAGCGGCCGAACGCGCCGAGATAGTTGCCGAGGTGCACTTCCCCTGTGGGCTGGATGCCGCTGAAGGTTCTCACCATGGCGTCATGGTATCGGCCGCTGACCGGCTGGCTGCGGTGGCTATCCTGCTTGCCCATCGGGGATAAGGAGCGGCATGCCCGATGACTGGCCCGCCCGTCCGCTGCGCTGGCCGCCGCAGCCGCTCACCGACGGGGTGGTCGTGCTGGACCGTATGACCCGCAGGGACCTTCCCACGCTCGTCGGCGCGATTGACGACCACATCCTGCGGTGGCTGCCCCTGCCCTCGCCCTACACGCACGTGGATGCGATCGCCTTTCTGGAATGGCAGCAGGAGATGGCCGACCGCGGGGTGACGCTCAACTTCGCCGTGCGCACGGAGGCCGGGGGCCCGTTGGTGGGGTCCGCAGGGCTGCACTTCCGCAATGGCCCCCGGGTGGCCGAGGTCGGCTACTGGATCACCGCGCCGGCACGCGGCAGGGGACTGGCAGCCCGGGCGATGCGGCTGCTGGCGGGACTCGCCTTCGACCACTACGACGCGCGCCGCCTGGAGGCGCTGATCCTGCCCGACAACACCGCATCCCGGCGCGCGGCCGAGCGTGCGGGCGCGGTGTACGAGGGTGTCCGCCGCCACGGCCTGGAGGCGCGAGGGGAACCCTTCGACGCCGCCGTCTACTCGCTGCTGCCCAGCGACCTGCGCACGCCGATGAAGACCGATGCCGGGTACCTGTGACCGCGATACCGCGCTTCAGGAGGGCGACGCGTGCCGAGCGCAGCGTAAGAGGGTCGTGCGAAGATCGGCACGCCCCGCCCGACTACTCGCCCTCGGTGGCCGCGGTGGAGCGCTGCTTCAACTCCGAGACGATGTCGGAGTTGGCAAGAGTCGTGACGTCGCCGAGCTCGCGGCCTTCGGCGATGTCCTTGAGCAGGCGACGCATGATCTTGCCGGAGCGAGTCTTGGGCAGATCCGGCGTGAACAGGATATTGGCGGGCCGGGCGATCTTGCCGATGCGCTCAGCTACGTGCTGCCGCAGTTCGCTGGCCAGTCGCTCGTCCCCCTGCCGATCTCCCCGCAGCGTCACGAACGCCGCGATGGCTTGGCCGGTCATCTCGTCCTTTCGGCCGCTCACGGCTGCCTCCGCCACGGCCGGGTGATCGACAAGGGCGCTCTCGACCTCGGTGGTCGAGATCCGATGGCCGGAGACGTTCATCACGTCGTCGACCCGGCCGAGCAGCCACACGTGGCCATCCTCGTCCAACTTGGCGCCGTCGCCCGCGAAGTAGACGTCCTCGCCGAAGCGCGACCAGTAGGTCAGCCGGTAGCGCTCGTCGTCGCCCCACAGGGTGCGCAGCATTCCCGGCCAGGGGCGTTGCAGCGTCAGGTAGCCACCGCCGCCGGGCTCGACGGCCTGGCCCTGCTCGTCGACCACGACCGCTTTGATGCCGGGGAACGACCGCATCGCCGAACCGGGCTTGGTGGCCGTCAGCCCAGGCAGCGGCGTGATCATGATCGCGCCGGTCTCGGTCTGCCACCAGGTGTCCACGACCGGGCAGCGCCGGCCGCCGATGTGCTCGGCGTACCACATCCACGCCTCGGGGTTGATCGGCTCGCCGACGCTGCCCAGCAGCCGCAGGCTGGTCATGTCGTGGGCGGCGGGCAGGTCCGGGCCCCACTTCATGAACGAGCGGATCGCGGTCGGCGCGGTGTACAGGATCGTGACGCGGTAACGCTCCACGATCTCCCAGAAGCGGTCACGGCCGGGGTGATCCGGCGCCCCCTCGTAGAGCACCGAGGTCGCACGGTTGGCGAGCGGGCCGTAAACGATGTAGCTGTGCCCCGTGACCCAGCCGATGTCAGCCGCGCACCAGTACACGTCGGTATCGGGCTTGAGGTCGAACACCAGCCGCTGCGTCGCCGCAACCTGGGTCAGGTAGCCGCCGGTGGTGTGCACGATGCCCTTGGGCTTCCCCGTGGTGCCCGAGGTGTAGAGGATGTACAGGACATCCTCGGCGTCCATCGGCTCCGGCGGGCACTCCGCCGATTCGTCGGCGATGATGTCGTGGTACCAGTGGTCGCGTCCGTCGGTGAAGTCGATGTCCTCTCCGGTGCGGCGCACGACGACGCAGGTGCGCACCCGATCGGTGTTGTCCATCGCGGTGTCGGCCGACTGCTTGAGCGGGATCACGGATCCCTTGCGGTACGCCCCGTCCGCGGTGATCACCGCGCGCGCGTCCGCGTCGTCGATCCGGTCGACCAGCGCCTGGGAGGAGAATCCGGCGAACACCACCGAGTGGATGGCCCCGATGCGGGCGCAGGCAAGCATCGCCACGGGCAACTCGGGAATCATCGGCAGGTAGATCGCGACCCGGTCGCCCCTTGACACCCCCAGCCGCTTGAGACCGTTGGCGAACCGGCAGACCTCATCCTTCAACTGCGCGTAAGTGATCGTCCGCCGTTCACCGGACTCCGCCTCCCAGTGGTAGGCGACCTGATCACCTTGGCCATCGTCGACATGCCGGTCCAGGCAGTTGTCGCTGACGTTGAGACGCCCGCCCAGGAACCACTTGGCGTGCGGGGCCTTCCACTCCAGAACCGTGTCCCAGGTCTTGAACCATCGCAACCGCTCGGCCTGGGAGGCCCACCAACCCTGCCAGTCCGCCTCCGCCTGCTCATAGATCGCGGGATCCGCGGCGTTGGCCTGGGCGGTGAACTCCGGAGGCGGGGGAAAACTCCGACCCTCACGGAACAGATTCTCGATGGCTGGTCCAGCCATGGCGGTCCTCCTCGGTGGACGTGCATGTGCGTCGGCAGCGGTCGGGCGGGCCTGGGTGGGTTTGGGTGCAGCCTAATGCGAACGTCTCCGGCGAGACAGCGCGTGCCGGTGATCGGGGTGTCCGGTCCCACGAACGGCGCGCTCATCGCACCGAGCGGTCGCCAACGGACGGCGACGCCCTCGCTGGGGGGGCGGGAGGAGCCGTCCAACCGCTCACGGCTGCCCGCGATGGCGGCGAACGAGACGGGGACCAGCCCCCATGACGAACCCGGCCATCGCGGTCGCCGCCCAGCGCAACGCGACCCACAGTGAGGTGGTACCCGCGAGCGCGGCGAGAAACGCCGCGAGCAGGCCGGCGACGGAGACCACGACCACTGCCGCCGCCCAGCCGGCGTGCGGATCAGCCCAGCGGCCGCGTGGAGCGTCGATGGCGACGGCGGGGGGCGGGGATTCAGACAGGGCGCGCAGTTCGACGACGAGCCCGGCGGGCAGGGTGGCGGCTCCACCGGTGGCGAGTGCGGCGAGAACCCAGACCGGCAAGCGGTCCGCGCCGAGGCTCAGCGGGCCGACGAAGCCGAGGACGAGCAGCAGGATGACACCGCAGCGCACGGCCTCACGAGCGAGAACATCGGCCCCGTAGCGCCCGATCTCCGGATGCCGCGCGCCGAGGCGACGCCATGCCGCACGCCCGGCGTGCGACGCCAGGGCGGTCACGCAGGCCAGCAGTCCCGCTGCGAGGCCGGTGCCGAGCCCTCCCCGCGGCAGGGCCTGACCCACGACGACCGCCACGACGAACAGCCCGCCGAGCTGCGCGACGAGGAACCAGCGCCTGGGCCAGCGATCGGGCAGCCGCCTGTCAGCCGCCTTCCTGCTCCGTCGCGCTCTCGGGGACGAGCTCCTCCCCAGCCTCCTGGTCCACCGCGCAGGCGAGACCGAACATGGCCAGGGAGCCAGCAACGAGCCCTCTCGCGAGGGTTGAGCGGAATTTCACGGTTGCCGCCTTCGTCGATTCTCCTCGATCTACCTTCCCCATGCGCCGCGAGCGGTATGCACACACCGACAAGTGGTCGCGAACGGCGAGCGAGCGGCTTGCGGGCTGCGGTCGGCCGCTCCAGCGGCACGCGGCTCCGCCGGAGGGGGCAGATGTGCCGTCAGGCGGCCGGATGCGCCCACTCGTGCGGTCGACCCTTGAGTCTGCTTGACCGACGTGGTCAAGTCCGGCCCGAGCAGCGGTCGCCCGATGCGCTGTTTCCCGCGATCGGGCTCGTCGCCCACCGAACGCACCTGCAGACCCGCGAGGTAGTGCCATGAGTACCGCAGCCTGGGTGTGGATCTTCGCTATCGCCTACTGGTCCTACTGCATCTTCTGGGGGGTGAAGGGCTACTTCTGGGCGAAGACGTCGAGCCGGTGGGCGATCGCCGAGCGGCAGTTGCCGATGTGGCTGTTCCTGCTGGCCGCGACGGCGACGTCCTTCTCGGGCTGGACCTACATCGGCCATCCCGGCCTGATCGCCTTCGATGGGCTGGCGTACGCGTTCGCGTCGTTCTACGTGATCACCATCCCGATCACGGCGACGTTCTTCGCCAAGCGGCTCTGGCTGCTGGGCAAGCGCTACAACTTCATCACGCCCGGCGACCTGTACTCCTACTACTACGGCAACGAGAAGGGCTGGGGCGAGGTCATCCGCGTCCTCGTCGTGCTGATCGCCTTCCTCTTCAGCTCGTTCTACACCGCAGTCCAACTCGTGGCCGCCGGCGCGATCTTCAATGTGACGACCGGCGTGCCCCTGATCGTCGGCACGCTCGCGCTCGCCGGCATCGTGTTCTTCTACGTCGCGGCTGGCGGTATCCGCAGCGTCGCCTGGGTGGACTCGGTGCAGGCGTTCCTCCTGTTCCTCGGGATCATCGCAATCGGAAGCTTCGTGCTGGCCCACTTCGGCGGCTGGGATCCGTTCATCGCGCGGATCAACCAGCTCGAGGACACCTACCTCACGATTCCCGGCGCCTGGGATCCGCTCGGCGACAACCCCGGCGCCTGGACCGGGATGTTCCAGCTCACCTACATGTTCTCCCTCATGGGGATCATGGCCTCACCCGCCTTCCACATGTGGGCGTTCGCCAACCGGGACCCGAAGCCGTTCCCCTGGCAGCAGGCCTTCGCCTCGAGCCTGTTCATCGGGTTCGCGCTGTTCTTCTTCACCGCGATCGCCGGGCTCGGCGGCCGGGCGCTGCTCGAGGACGGCGTGATCCTGTTCGAGGCCGATGCCCAGGTGATCCCGTCGATCATCGTGAACCTGATCCCCGGACCCGCGGCGGGCTTCGTGGTCGTGGGCGCGCTCGCGGCGATGCAGTCCACGGGAGCCGCCTATATGAGCACCGGCGGCGCCATGCTGATGCGCGACTTCTACGTCCGCTACCTGCGGCCCGACGCCGACCACACCGAGCAGGTGTGGATGGGTCGGTTCCTGGTGTTCGTCATCACGGCCGTGGCGCTCGGCGTGTCGCTCACCAGCCAGGAGGCGCTCGTCCTGCTCGGCGGCCTCGCGACGGCGTTCGGCTTCGTGATGTACCTGCCGCTCGTCGACACGTTGTGGCTGCACCGCTTCACCAGACAGGGGGTGGCGCTCGGCCTCGCCGCCGGCATCATCGCGGTCAGCGTGACGTTCTCGGTCGACGCGGTGCAGTACCAGTTCAACATCCACAGCGCCGGGTGGGGTGGCTTCTTCGCCTTCCTGGTCGCGATCATCGTGAGCATCTTCACCCGTGAGAAGGAGCAGCAGAACGCCGAGCTGGTCACGATCCGCCAGGAGATGGCCACCTGGCTCGGCGACATCGACACCCCGCTGGACCACGAGCGCCCCTGGCGCCGCGCCGCCTGGGTGTTCGTGCCCATCTGGCTCATCTTCGCGATCGGCCCCGGCATGGTGATCGGCAACAACTTCATCTCGATCTCCGGGCTGCCGCCAGTGTGGAGCTGGCAGGTCGTCTGGTGGGTGATCGGACTGGTGATGATGTGGGCGCTGTGCTTCAAGGCGAGCCTGTCGCGCACCCACCCCGAGCAGATCGGCCGCGCCAACGTCGAACTCCGGCCCGTCGTCGCCGAAGTGGGGCTGCGCAGGGCGAAACTCGAGAAGGAGCGCGCCAGGATCGCTGCGGCCCACCAGGCCGAGGCGGAAACCGCGGTCGCCGCCGCCGGGACCGCGGAGGAGCGC
>WHTC01000061.1 GCA_009379795.1 Nitriliruptorales bacterium
CGATGAGCCAGAGCGTAGGCTATGTCCTCGCCGCCGCCGGGCCGTTCGTGTTCGGTCTCCTGCACGACCTCAGCCACGGCTGGATGCTGCCGGTTGGGTTTCTTCTCGTCCTGCTCGTCCCGCAGACGATCGCCGGTCTCGGCGCCGGCCGCGCGGTCTACGTCCACGACGACCACGGGCCCGACCCCCCGCAGCGCGACCCCGGCGGCTGACACCCGACCGGCCACCGGCGCGCTTCTCTGATGCCTACCCTCGGACCGCGTCCAGGATCTCCTGCACGGCGAGGACGACGAAGATCAGCACCGAAGCGCCGAGGATCAGGTTGGACAGGAACCCGCTGCGGTACTCGCGGCCCACGCGGCGGTTGAGGAGCCACGTCAACGTTACCGCCAGGAAAGGCATGAACAGCGCGCCCAAAGAGGCGTAGATGATCACGATCAGGACCGGCTGGCCGAAGCTCAGCAGCAGCATTGGCGGGAAGGTGATCCACACGAGGAAAACGCGAAACCATGTGCCTTTCTCAGAGAGGTACTCCTCGTCCTGCTCCTCCGGCACCCGCCGGATCGTCCTCACCAGGTCGCCGAAGAGGTACGCGCCGCCGTTCCATCCGCCGGTGATGGAACTGGTCGTCGCCGCCCAGAATCCGATAAGGAACATCCAGCTCGCCACTGTCCCGAAACGCTGCGCTATGGGGTCCGAGAGCGCGAGGAGTCCAGTTTCGCCGTCGATGCCCTCGCCGCTGATGAACAGAAGCTCCGCCCCCCGATGACCAGCATCGCCACCATGAACAGCCCGGTCACGATGTACCCGACCCCGAGGTCGGTGCGCATCATCGGTAACCAGGACGGACGCCGCCAGCCGCGCTCGCGCACCCAGTAGGTGTAGGAGACCAGCGTGAAGGTCCCTCCCACTCCCCCGATGACCGCCAGGGCGTAGGGCAGCGAGCCCGCCGGGATCCTCGGCACGAGCGTCCCCATCGCCAGTTCGCCCAGGCTCGGGGCCAGCAGCACCGCCAACCCCACGACCGTCACGAACATGATGCCGACGAAGACTTCCATGACCCGCTCGAAGACTCTGTAGCGCCCGATGAAGCAGATCACGAACCCGAACACGACGGCGTGCAGAACTGCCCACACCCACAGCGGCAGCACTCCGGGGAACATCGCGGTGACCGCCAGCGCCGCCGCCGATGGGGCCGCCGCCCCGAAGAAGAACGTGACCAGCGCCAGGTAGATCATGAAGTACCCGGTCGCCCACCACCCCATCGAGTGCCAGCCGTCGAGGACGGTCGTGTTCGTCGCCATGTACCAGCGCGTGAGCCCCTCGGTCAAAGCGAACTTCAGAATCGCGCCCAGGAAGATGGCCCAGATCAGGATTGTCCCGAACTCCGTACCCGCTGCGAGCGAGGTGACCATGTCCCCGGCTCCCACCCCGGTCGCCGCGACGATCAGACCCGGTCCGATCAGTCTCAGCCTGCGCCTCCAGGAGGTAGCCGGAGCCTCGTCCCTCGCGTAAGAACCGCCCGCGGGACCCCTCACGTCGGCCATCTCTTCCCTCCCGCTTGTGTCAATCCGACCGTTCACGCCCACGCACAGCTTGATATTCTATGTAATCAACGGCGTGGTTTTCCAGGGTGTTGACCACGGAGCGGGCCGCTGAACGAGAGGCGCATGATGTTCACAACCCGTCCTGAGCTGCTCGGCACGTTCGGCATGGTCTCGTCGACCCACTGGCTCGCCTCCGCGGTCGGCATGTCGGTGCTCGAACGTGGTGGCAACGCGTTCGATGCCGCGACCGCGGCGGGGCTCACGCTGCAGGTCGTGGAGCCGCACCTGAACGGCCCCGCAGGCGAGGTGCCGATCCTGTGCTACGACGCGGCCGCCGACGCCGTCAGCGTCGTGGCGGGTCAGGGACCCGCCCCGGCCGGGGCCAGCGTCGCCCACTTCCACGATCTGGGGCTCGACCGGGTGCCGGGGACCGGGTTGCTCGCCGCCTGCGTGCCCGCCGCATTCGACGCGTGGATGCGCATGGCCCGCGACTGGGGACGCCTGCCGCTGCGCGATCTTATGGGGCCCGCTATCGGCTACGCCGAGGGCGGCATCCCCGTGCTGCCCCGGATCAGTGCGACGATCGCGAGCGTCGAGAAGACCTTCCGCGAGCACTGGCCCGAGTCTGCCGCGTTGTGGCTCGCCGGCGGGCTGCCACAGCCCGGAAGCTGGGTGCGCAACCCGGCGCTCGCCCGCACCTACCGGCGCATCCTCGACGAGGCCGAGTCGGCTGGGAGCGACCGGCAAGCGCAGATCCAGGGCGCCCGGGAGGCCTTCTACCGGGGGTTCGTCGCCGAGGAGATCGCGCGCTTCGTCGCGCGCAGCGAGCGCGTCGACACCTCCGGTCGGGCGCACCGGGGGCTGCTCGACGTCCCCGACCTCGCGGCGTTCGAGGCCCCGGTGGAAGACCCGCGGTCGATCGACTACCACGGCTGGACGGTCTACAAGCCCGACACCTGGAGCCAGGCGCCGGTGTTCCTCCAGCACCTCCGGCTCCTCGAGCCTTGCGACCTCGGTGATCTGGCACCCAACGGGCCGGAGTTCGTGCATCTGGTCGTCGAGGCGGGGAAACTGGCCTTCGCTGACCGGGAAGCCTGGTACGGCGACCCGAAGTTCGTCGACGTGCCGATCGATGACCTGCTCAGCCGTGAGTACGCGGCCCAGCGGCGGGCGCTGATCGGCGACGCCGCCTCGCTCGAACTCCGCCCGGGCGCACCCGGCGGCCGTCAGCCCGCGCTACCGCCCGAGTTGCCACACGCCGACGGCTTCGGCTCCGCCCGGGGCGGGGCCGGGGAGCCGACGGTGCCGGCCGGCGCCAGGACCGAGGGGGACACCTGCCACCTCGACGTCGTCGACGTGGACGGCAACATGGTCGCGGCAACGCCGAGCGGGGGCTGGCTGCAGAGCTCTCCAGCCATCCCCGAGCTGGGGTTTCCGCTCGGGACGCGGGCCCAGATGTTCTGGCTCGACGAGACGCACCCGAACGGGCTCGCCGGCGGGAAGCGTCCCCGGACGACGCTCACGTGCACGCTGGCGCGCCGGGACGGTCGGGTGCGTCTCGCGTTCGGGACGCCGGGCGGCGACCAGCAGGACCAGTGGTCGCTCGTGTTCTTCCTGCGACACGTGCATCACGGCATGAACCTGCAGGAGGCGATCGACGCGCCGGCGTTCCACTCGGGCCACTTCCCGAGCTCCTTCTACCCCCGGGCGGCCTCCCCGGGGGAGCTTGTCGTCGAGGGGCGGCTGCCCCGCGCGACCATCGACGCGTTGGTGCGCCAGGGGCACCGCGTCGACGTGGGGGAGGACTGGTCGCTCGGCCGCCTGGCCGCGGTCGGGGCGGACGGCGACCCCGCGCCGCTCAAGGCGGCGGCGAACCCGCGCGGCATGCAGGGCTACGCGGTCGGTCGGTGAATGTGGCCAGGCGGCGCGTGCTTGGCCGTCTCGTGCGTGTCCCGGTCCTTGACGAGCGCCCTGGTGACGAGGTCGGTGATGCTGCGGACGTCGCGCTCGAGTTGCGTGCGGCGCGCTGCGGGAATGTCGGAGAGCAGTTCCCGGGCGGCCGACTCCAGGAGCCGTTCCGCTTCGTCAAGCGCCTTCTCGCCCGCGGTCGTGAGTTCCAGGTTGACCGCGCGCCGGTCGCGGGCGTCGGGCGTGCGACGCAGGAGGTCCTTGCGCACGAGGACGTCCACGCTCTCCGAGATCGCCGGGAGCGAGATCGTGGCGAGGCGGCCGAGCGCCGTGAGTGTCGTCCGCCCTTGCGCGACCCGCTGCAGGATCCGGTACTGGCGGAAGGTGAGCGCTGGCGCCACCCCGCGCAGCACCGCGTTCTCGAGGCGGGTCAAGCGCGGGGCGAGTTCGAACAGCGCAAGCCCCGCCTGGTCGTGTCCGTTGTCGCGCCGTCCCACGCCGTTCCGCTCGTCGGGCGCGCCGGCCGGGGCGACGGCACCGCCGTCTGGCCAGCGCGCGTGGCTGCCTCCAGGGGGAGTATCGCGCAAGTGGGCGCCGCGCACGGCATCAGCGGTGCGCCGCCGGGCTGGCCGAAATCCGCCGAGATAGGATGCTGTGCCAACGGGCTGCGGTCTGGCCCGCAACGACGGGCGACGATCGATGGGTTCTCGGTGGAGCGTAGACCCCTGGCCCCGGGCGCGGACACCCCCGAGGCCACCGTGCTGCTGTTCACCGCCGCGACTCACCTCGCGCAGATCTACCGCGAGCAGCTCCCGGCGAGCTGGCGTTTCGAGCATCTCAGTTCCCGTGACGACGAGGACGAGAAGCTCGAACGCCTCGCTCGCGCTGACGTGGTCATCCACATGGACCTGCCGCTCACCCGCACACATCTCCGGCACGCGAGGCGCCTGAAGCTGGTCCATCGGCAGGGAGTCGGCGTGGACGCGCTCGACCTTGACGCGGTGCGGGAGCGGGGCGTGCCGGTCTGCATCTGCCCGGTCGGGACCCCCGAGGCCGTCGCCGAGCACGCGATCATGCTGATGCTCGCCGCCGGGCGCCACCTCCCACAGTTGCACCAGGACGTGACCCGGCACGGGCGCTGGCCGAAGTGGGAGTATCGCAACCGCTCTCAGGGGCTCCAGGGTGCAACGGTTGGTGTCGTGGGCTTCGGTCGCACAGGGCAGGCGCTCGCCCGGCGTCTGCTCGCCTTCGAGAGCCGGCTGCTCATCTACCGCCGTCCGGGCAGACCGATCGACGATGAGTGGCGCCGCGACGGGGTCGAGTTCATCCACGACCTCGACGCGGTTTTCGCCGGCAGCGACGTCGTCAGCCTCCACTGCCCGCTCACGCCGGAGACGAAGGGCATGGTCGACGGCCGCCGGCTCGCGCTCATGCGCACGGGATCGATCCTCGTGAACACCGCTCGCGGCGGCGTCGTCGTCGAGGCCGACCTCGTCGAGGCGCTGTCGGCCGGTCGACCGGCCGCGGCAGGGCTCGACGTCTTCGGGCAGGAGCCCCCGCCGCCGGACCACCCTCTCCTCCGGCTCCCGAACGTGGTCGCGACACCCCACTGTGCTGCCGGCACCGTGCAGACGCAGCAGAAGAAGGCGCAGGCGATCGCGGACAACGTGCGCCGGGTCCTGGAGGGCCGGGAGCTTCGGTATCGCGTCCGGTGAGTGTGGACTTTCCCGTCACAGTGAAGGGAAAGTCCACACGGAAGCGGCGTGACGATTGAGAGAATGGAGAATATGAGCGCCCGAGCAGGAGGCGCGGATGCCGAGGCGTAACTG
Organism: Nitriliruptorales bacterium; assembly: GCA_009379795.1. Lineage (GTDB taxonomy): Bacteria > Actinomycetota > Nitriliruptoria > Euzebyales > Egibacteraceae > WHTC01. Next base: position 5,285 of record WHTC01000061.1, read on the forward strand.
GCCCACCGGCCTGGTCGACACGCACGTGCACACCGCCCCCGATGTCATCCCGCGGCGCCTCAACGACCTGGAGTTGGCGCGCGGAGCCGACGAGGCGGGCTACCGAGCGCTCGTGCTGAAGAGCCACCACACCATCACCGCGCCTCGCGCGACGATCGCCCAGGAGCACACCGCCGAGACCAGGATCTACGGCGGCGTTGTCCTGAACCTGCACGCGACTGGGGGGATCAACCCCCTCGCGGTCGAGACCGCCCTCCGGCTCGGGGCGAGGGTCGTGTGGCTGCCGACGTTCACCTCCGCGAACCAGGTCCGCTACGCCCGGCGGGCCGGCGTGAAGAGCGACAACCTGAAGGCCCTCGGCGCGATCGAGGGCGGTGGCGTCGAGGTGCTCGACAGCGACGGCGGTCTCCGGCCGGAGGTCGTGGAGACGCTCGACCTGCTCGCAGCGCACGGCGCGACGCTCGCGACGGGCCACGTGGGGGCGGGCGAGATCATGGCGGTCGTGCCGCAGGCGGTAGCCCGCAGGGTGCCCAACGTCATCATCACCCATCCGGAGCACAGCGTCGTCGGGCTGAGTGTCGAGCAGCAACTCGAACTCGCGGAGCTCCCGAATGTGTGGTTCGAACGCGTCCTGGTCGTGACGCTGGCCACCAGCGAGGGCTACCCGCTCGGCGGCATCGCGGAGAACATCCGGACCGTCGGCGTCGACTCCACGATCATGGCGACCGACCTCGGGCAGGCCGCCAACCCCCATCCGATCCCGGGACTGCAGACCTACATCGACGGGCTGCTCGACCGCGGCTTCAGCCACGACGATGTCGAGCGGATGGCCTGTGTGAACCCCTCGAGTGCGCTCGACCTCGACGGCCTTCCGACTCCGCCGATGCCCACCGAGAACCGATGAGGGGAGCCCACATGCGGGTACGGGACGCGATCTTCCAGTTGCTGGCCGAGCGCAAGGTCGGCCAGCTCTTCGGCAACCCGGGCTCCACGGAGCTGACGCTTATCGCCGGGATCTCCGAGCACCTGCGCTATGTGCTCTGCCTCCACGAGGCGGTGGCGGTGGGGGCGGCGACGGGCTACTCGCTGGTGTCGGGGCGCCCTGGCGTAGTGAACCTGCACACCCTGCCCGGCCTGGGGAACGCGATGGGGGCCATCGCGACCGCCCGGGCCAACAAGGCACCTGTCGTCATCACGGCCGGCCAGCAGGACAGCCGTCATCTGCGCCACGAACCCCTGCTGTCCGGCCCGCTGGCCGAGGTCGCGGCCCCGCTCGTCAAGTGGAGTCACCAACCGGTGCGGGCAGAGGACGTCCCCATGGCGCTCGAGCGCGCCTTCCGGGTCGCCGTCACGCCCCCGACAGGTCCCACGTTCCTGTCGCTGCCCATGGACTTTCTGGAGCGGGAGGCGGAGCCGGTCGTGCCGGCTGATCCGGTGCGGGCGGGCGGGCTGCGGCCTGCGACGGCCGCGGCCGTCGTCGAACAGCTGCGCGCCGCCCGGTCGCCGGCCCTGGTCACCGGCGCAGGTGTCGAAGCCGCCGGCGCGTGGGACGACACCGTGCGGCTGGCGGAGGCGCTGTCGCTCGCCGTCTACGCGGCACCCCTCGCGTCCCAGTTCGGCTTTCCGACCGGCCATCAGCGCTTCCGCGGCCCGCTGCCCTTCCACGCGGGGAGGATCCGCGCGACTCTCGAGGAGCATGACGTCGTGCTCGTCGTCGGGGCACCGGTGTTCGTGCGGTACCCGTACTCGCCGGAGCACGTCGTGCCCGAGGGCACGAGCCTGGTGCTCATCACCGACGACCCCGACGAGGCGGCACGCCTCGAGGGCGGGACCGGCTACGTGGTGGACCTGCACGACGCGGTGGCCGAGCTCGCCGACCATGCGGGGCCCGCGCCTGTATCGGTGGCCCCTCCCGCCGACCATGCGGCACCCGCGCCCGTCGCGGGGTCCCCTCCCGGCGACACGACCGCCTCGACGGCAGGGTCTCCCGGGCCACAGCCGGGGGCCGTCGGCATCGACCTCGCATCCGCCTGCGCGGCGCTCGCCCGCCACCGGCGGGATGACGGGATCCTCGTGGACGAGTCGATCTCGTCAGGAGGGCTCGTCCGCCGTTTCCTCCATGTGTCCGCGCCCCGCAGTTATGCGCGGAGCGCCAACGGCGGGCTGGGGTTCTCGCTGCCCGCCGCCATCGGCGCGCAGCTGGCGCGCCCGGAGGCGCAGGTGCTGGCGGTGGTCGGCGATGGCGCGGCGATGTACGCGCCGCAGGCGCTGTGGACGCTCGCGCAGCAGCACCTGCCGGTCACGGTCGTCGTCTTGAACAACGGGGGTTACAAGATCCTGCGGGACTTCCACGCGCGCACGTCGGCGCATCTCGGCTCCGTCCCCGGGCTGTCCGTCCCTGACCTCGACCTTGTGGGGCTGGCCGCGTCCCTGGGCGTGGCGTCGAGCCGCGCCGAGAGGGCCGACGAGTTGGACGAGGTGCTCGCCGAGGCGTTCGCGGCGTCGGGACCCCACCTGGTGGACATCCAGCTGGACACGACCGCGCCCAACGTCTTCACCTGATCACCGAGCGCCGTGGCGCCCGCTCCGCCAGCCATCGGATCGGCGGACTAGTTGCGGCGCCCGCGGGGTCATGCTTCGCTAGTCATCGGTGAGGCGGGGGAGCCGCCGGTCCCGGGGGAGAACAGCCGTCGCCGGAGGGGGACCGATAATGCAGCGGTCAACACGGAAGCACCCGTCCTGGATCCTTGTCCTCGTGCTCATCCTGGGGTTCGCCGCCGCCTGCGCGCCCGAGGAGGATCCGGAGGGTGAGCCCGACGAAGAGGCGGACACCGACACGGCATTCGAGATGCCCGACACCGTCGTGTGGACGGCCTACGACGTCGGGTCGGCCGGGTACAGCCAGTCCGCGTCCATCGGTCACGCCATGGGCGGCGAAGGCATCACGCTGCGGGTCATCCCCGGCGGCAACGACGTGGCGCGCCAGTCGCCCCTCCTGGGCGGTCGCGCCCACTTCGGCGCGCTGGGCATCGCCTCCTTCCTGTCCCAGGAGGGCGTGATGGAGTTCTCCGAGACGGAGTGGGGCCCGCAGTCAGTGCGCATCCTGGGGGCGGCCTGGGCGGACTTCAACACGGGCATCGCCTCGTGCGCCGGCGACGTGGGCATCGCCACCGTGGATGATCTGGAGGGCAAGCGCCTCGCGTGGGTGGTGGGCGCGCCCGCGCTGAACCTCAACATGACGTCGTTTCTCGCGGCCGCCGATCTCACGTGGGACGACGTCGAACGGGTCGAGTTCCCCAGCTTCGGCGCGGCGACGCGCGCGGCCCTCGAGAACCAGGTCGACTGCTACGTCGCCAGCACGAACTCGGGGAACGCCGTCGAGCTCTCCGAGTCCCCGCGGGGCTTCCAGCCGGCGCACCTCCCGCGTCCTGAGGAGGACCCGGACGCGTGGGATCGGCTGCTCAGCGAGGCCCCGTACTGGGAGTTCAACGAGGCGACCATCGGCGCGGACCCCGTCAGCGAGGAGGAGCCGCATATCGGGTCGACGTACGGCTACCCGATCATCACGACCTACGACGTGCAGGACCCCGGCCTCGTCTACGAACAGGCGCGCCTGATCTACGAGCTCCTGCCTGAGTACGAGGACGCCTACCCCGGCAACGACGGGTTCGCCCTGGAGGCGCAGCGGTTCGAGTGGGTCATGCCCTACCACGAGGGAGCCGTCCGCTACTTCGAGGAGCAGGGCGTGTGGACCGATGAGATGGAAGCGCATAACCAGGCGCTGATCGAACGCCAGGAGGTGCTGGCGGCGGCCTACGACCGAGCCCTCAGCGAGCTCGAGGAAGAGCAGCTCACCGCCGAGGAGTTCCCTGACCTGTGGATGGAGATTCGGGCCGAGGAGCTGACCGGGGCCGGCTTCGAGCCCTACTGGGAGGACGTGTTCTGGTAGGCGGGTGCTGGTAGCCCCGGAGCGCAGCCAGTGATCTCGCCTGAGCCACTCGACCAGCCGGCGGCCGGGGCCGTCGTCGCCCGTCACCGGCCGCTGCGCGGATGGCCGGCGGCGGTCTTCATCGCCTTGACGGTGCTCGGGCTGCTGCTCGTCATGAACCAACTGTTCAACCTGCGCTTCTTCGCCGGGGTCACGCTGCTGGAGAACCAGTACCTCTACCTGCTGCTGGGGGCGTTCCTCTCGCTGGTGTTCCTGGCCTTCCCGTCCAGGTCCCCCGAGGGTGGGCAACCCTCGGCGAAGGTCCCCTGGTACGACGTGGTCCTGTTTCTCGCCGCTCTCGCCACGACCACCTTCTTCGCCTGGCACGCGGAGCGGATCGTGACGCAGGCGTGGGAGTTCACCGCCCCCACCTACGCGCTGGCTGTCGGGATCGTCCTGTGGCTCCTGCTGCTGGAAGGGGCACGGCGCACGGGCGGGTCGGCCTTGATGGTGATCGTCTTCCTGTTCTCGTTGTATCCGGTCGTCGCCGGGCGCATGCCGGGACCGATTCGCGGCTTCGACCTGTCCTTCGCCGACACCATGCGCTACCACACCATGGGCGTGGAGGCCGTTCTCGGGATCCCCATGCGGGTGTTCGGCACCCTGTTCGTGGGGTTCATCGTGTTCGGGGCCGCGCTCCAGGTCACGGGCGGCGGCCGCTTCTTTGCCAACCTCGCCCTGGCCGCGGTGGGCAGGTTCCGGGGCGGGCCGGCGAAGGTTGCCATCATCGCCAGCGCGCTGTTCGGTTCCATGAGCGGCAGCGCGGTCAGCAACGTGCTCTCGACCGGGCAGATCACGATCCCGACCATGATCCGGACAGGGTTCCACCGGGAGGGGGCGGCAGCCGTCGAGGCCAACGCCTCCAGCGGCGGCACCGTCATGCCCCCGGTGATGGCCGCCACGGCCTTCCTCATGGCCACCATCCTCGGCGTGCCCTACGTCCACGTGGCCGCAGCGGCCGTCGTCCCCATCGCGCTCTACTTCGTCAGCCTCTTCTTCCAGTTGGACGCCTACGCTGCGAAGAACGCCCTTCGGGGCGTACCGCGCGAGGAGACTCCCGGAGTGGTGCAGACGCTCAAGGAGGGCTGGTTCTACCTGTTCGCCTTCCTTCTCCTCGTCTACCTGCTCGTCTTCCTGCGCCGGGAGGCGACCGCGCCCTTCTACGCGACCGGGGTGCTGGTGCTGGTGGCCATGATCCGCAAGGACACTCGCTGGACACGCGCCAGGGCGGCGGCCTTCGTGGTCTCCACCGGCCGGCTGCTGTCCGAGTTGGTCGCCATCCTCGCGGCGGTGGGCTTCCTGGTCGGCGCGCTCGCGGTCACCGGTCTCGCCGGGACCATCAGCAGCGACCTCGTCCGCCTCGCCGGCGGCAACGTCACGCTGCTGGTGATCGTCGGAGCGGTCGCGTGCTTCATCCTCGGCACGGGGATGACCATCACGGCGGCATATGTCTTCCTGGCCATCACCATGGCTCCTGCGCTCGTCGCCGAGGGCCTGAACCCCATGGCCGTGCACCTGTTCGTCCTGTACTGGGCGAGCCTATCCAACGTGACACCCCCCGTCGGCCTGGCGGTGGTGGCCGCCGCCGGTGTCGCGGGCGCTCGGCTCATGCCGGCCATGCTCGAGTCTGTCCGCTTCGCGGCCGTGAAGTACGCCCTGCCGTTCTTCTTCATCTCCAGCCCCATGCTCGTCCTCCAGGGCGTCGAGCCGGTGACCTTCACGCGCCTGCTGGTCGCGGCGACGATCGGGCTCGGCTTTGTGGCGTACGCGCTGCAGGGCTACCTGCCAGGCCTGGGCAGCATGAACTCCAATGCCGCCGGCTGGACCCTCCGGCTCCTGCTCATCGCCGGCGGGGCGCTCCTCGCCGCCCCCGAGGCGCGCACCTCGGTGCTGGGTCTGGCGGTGGCCGCTGCCTGCTGCCTGCTCCTGGCGCTTGCCGGCCGCAGCCGGTGGCTGCCCGCGATGGCGCCGCGGATGGCTCCCGAGGTCGCCGGGAGCGACGCCGCCGGTGAGCCGGTGTCCTGACCCGGAAGTCCGGTTCAACCGCAGCCGCTCAGTCAGTGGAGTGGGACCTGAGGTCTCAATGCCGTTCGAGCCACGACGCCACCGTTGTCCGGCAACTCAGGCCGTAGGGCCGGGCCCAGCAGCGACGGGGTTGAGCGCGGCGGCATCGGGTATAGGGGCCCGCCCTGGTGGGCACGCTTCCGCGCACTCGACAAGAGAGGATCATCTGTGCTTCAACTCACCAGCGCTGCCGCGGCCACCCTTGGCGAGGCCTGCCTGGAACAGGGCATGCCCCCGGAGTCCTCCGGCGTCCGGGTCTTCGGAAGCGTAGACCAAACGGGACAGCTGGCCCTCCAGATGACGCTGCAGGAGGAGCCCGAGCCGGCCGACGAGGTCAGCGACCAGAAGGGCATCCGGGTGTTCGTGGCACCCGAGGTGGCCGAGCCCCTGTCGGACCTTGAGGTCGATGTCGCCGAGACGGCGGAAGGCCCCCGGCTGCAGCTTCGGGAGCAGGGCACCGGCGCCTGACGGGAGGGCTCAGGGAGGAGTTCGTGCGCGGGCCCGCTGATCTGCTGGCGGCCGCCCGTTGCGTTCAGGCGAACCGAGGGTCCTCTGGTTCCAGCAGCAGGAGCGAGACGTCGCGGCCGGTCTCCAGATGGGTGACCATCGCCTGCTCGGCGGTCTCGGGATCGCGTCGCAGGATCGCGTCGAGCACCTGCTCATGCTCGTCAAGCGCGCAACGCCAGCGATCGTGATCGGTGAGCGTCGTGTGCCGCACCACATGCAGGTAGAGGCGGGAGAGCATGTCGAGAACGGTGCGGTTGCCCGCCGCCTGCCAGATGGCACGGTGGAAGCGCTGGTTCGCGCCGACGCGCTGCTGCGCCTCGGCGTCCCCTGGCAGGCCGACCATGCGCCGGTGCGCCTCCCGCATGCGCGCGGCGTCCACGGCGCGGTGGCGCTCGGCGGCGGACCGCGCGGCGAAGCCCTCACACAGGATCCGCGCCTCATAAAGTTCGAAGAGTTCGTCGGCGGTGTAGCTGCGGACCTCGAACCCGCGCGCGCCGCGCTTGACGAGCCCGTCCTGCTCCAGCCGGCGCAGGGCCTCCCGGACCGGGGTGCGGCTCACGCCGTAGCGCCGGGCCAGCAGCCCTTCCACGAGCGGGCTGTCGCCAGCCAGTCGCCCGGTCACGATGTCCTGGCGCAGGCTCGCGTAGGCGTGCGGTGCGGCCGCGCCCCGCGCCCGCTCGCCGCTCACCGGTTCCCCTCGGACCCCTGCCGCGCACTGTCTTCAGCGAGCTCGGCGAGGATCTCGGCGGTGTGCTCGCCGAGCAGCGGTGGCCTTCTCCGGATCACGCCGGTCAGCCTGCCGGACTCGAAGGGCGGGCCGAGGTGGCGGAAGTGGCCGCCGGCGCCGTCCTCGACCCGGGTGACGAGACCGAGCGCCTCGACCTGTGGATGCGCCAGCGCCTCCGGCAGCGTGTGCACCGGGCCACAGGGGATGCCCTCCTCGCGGAAGGCGGCGAGCCACTTCTCGGACGTGCGGGCGGCGAGCGCAGGCTCGACGAGCTCGTTCAGCGGGTCCCGGTTGCGGACCCGGGCGGTGTTCGACCCGAAGCGCTCGTCCGAGATCAGGTCCGGCAGGCCGAGCGTTTTGCAGAAACGCCCGAAGAGCCGATCGTTGCCCACGCACACGTTGACGAGTCCGTTCCTGGTCGCGTAGGTGCCGTAGGGGACGATGTAGGGGTGCTGGTTGCCGGTGGGGGCCGCCGCTTCGCCGGTCGTGAGGTACGTCGCGGCCTGGTAGCAGAGCGCGTTCAGCAGGCCCGCGAGCAGGGACACGTGCACGATGTCGCCGCCCTGCCCGTCATCGTGGGCGCCGGTCCGCTCGCCGCGCTCCCTGCCCCGCAGCGACGCGACCACCGTGGTCGCGGCGAACAGCCCGGCGACGATGTCCGCCACGGACGTGTTCGTCCGGTACCCGCCCTCACCGGCGGGTCCCGTGAGGCTCATGAGCCCGGAGAATCCCTGGATGATGTGGTCGTAGGCGGCGGCCTGGGCCCACGGCCCGGTGCGGCCGAAGCCGCTGATGTGGCAGACGACGAGGTGGGGGAACTCCCGCTCGAGCCGCTCGTCGCGGAACCCGAGGCGGCCGAGCGCGCCGGGGCGGAAGTTGTCGACGAGGACGTCGGACCGCCGCAGCAGGGCGGCGAGGGCACGCGCGCCCTCGGGATCCTTCAAGTCCAGGCACATCGACCGCTTGTTGCGGTTCAGGGCAGCGAAGTACGGGGAGACGCCGGACTCGGCGGCGTGGTTACGCGCCTCGTCGCCGCCGTCGGGGCGCTCGACCTTCACGACCTCCGCGCCGAGGTCGCCGAGCAGCATCGTGCACAGCGGACCGGCGATGTTGCGCGACAGATCGACGGCCCGGATCCCCTCGAGCGGCAGCATCAGCCGCCCCCGTCCACCGTGACGCCCTCGGCCGTGAGCAGCCGGACGACCTCGGGCAGGATGCGGGCCGCCTCGGACGCGACCACGTCCGCAGGCAGGTGACCGAACGGATGCCGAACCTCGGCGACCGCGCTGCCGCGGTAGCCGAGGGCGCGCCATTGCTCGGACGCCTCGTAGGCGAACTGGCTGGTGCACACCGTCACGGTGGGAACGCCGTTGGTCTCGAGGACCGACATGTCATGCAGACTGCATGACGTGCAGGAGCCTCAATCACCGATCGCGGTGACCACCGCGTCGAAGGTCTCGAGCTCTGCGAGCAGCGGCTCAGGGGAGGGGCGGGAAAAGATCGGCTTCACGCGCACGGACGTGGCCGCGGCACCGTAGCGCTCCTTGAGCCCCCTGGCGAGCTCCTCGAGCAGGACGTTGGCGTTGCCCTTGCGGTTGTCGAGCAGCCCCACACGGGCGTCGCGCAGGTCGGCCGGGCGGTGGGTCATGCGCCGTTCCCGCATCATCCTCGGGTCGACCGGTGGGACGAGCTGGAAGTCGCGGATCGCGTCCTGGAGCCTCATGCGTTTCCTCCTGCGTCAGCGGTGATCTCGGCCGTGGCCGCCCGGGTGCCCCACCCGGGGATGAACAGCGAGTGCGGGCCGACGCCGCCGGCGACCACCACGTGGATGTCCCCGGGGCGCCGCACGATCGGCACGAGCGCGTCGCCGTCGCGCCGGTCGACCCAGCGCGGCCAGAGGTTGCGCTCGATGTCATGGCCGTACATCCCGCCGGTCCGGAGCCTGCCGACCGGCAGGCGCGCGTGCTCGTAGAGGAACTCCTGGACGTTGTGGCGCCTGAACTGCGCCTCGTCGAGCAGCCCCGCGTGGTCGACGCCGAGCACGACCATGACCTCGCCGGAGATGTACACATTGTTGTTCCCGAGCGTCGCCATGGTGCTGGCGACCGCGCCCAGCAGCTCCATCGGGTCCGACGAGTGGTTGTTGATGTTGTGCGGGGCCTCGCCGGGGAAGACGGTCACGGTGCTCTGCTCGGCGGCGTACCCGCGCGTCGTGTGGAAGGGCGGGAACGGGCTCTCCTCCTCGTTCTCGCCGAAGAGGTAGGTGAACTTTCCGGGGTGCCCGAAGGTCGCCTTGTCGAGGCTGCCGGGGGTGGCCCCGCCGATGTTCACCATCGCGAGCCGGACGGCACGCCCGATCGCGGCGTTGGCCCTCGTGCCCTGCCCGAGGCAGTTGTGCCCGCTGTTGATCCCGAGTCGCTCCCGGACGGGGCCGTTCACCACGATGAGCGGCGCGACGACATGGGTCGTGCACTGCACGCCGTGCAGGTTGAAGCGCTCATCTTTCATGGCCTGGAGTGCGGCGACCACGACGGGAAGGTGCTCGGGAAGGCATCCCGCCATGACCGCGTTTGCGGCGATCCGGCCGTAGGTGGCCTCGCCCCACACAGGCGGGACCCCGCCGAGGCCGTCCTCGGGGTCGAGCCCCTGCGGCTCGAGCATCCGCCTGACGGCTCGCGCGGTCGGCAGCCGCACCGGCAGCCCATCGGTCCACCCGGCCTCGGCCAGCGCCTCGTGCGCCGCCTCCACCTCGTCAAAGGAGGACGGCAGCTCACAGGCGCCGTCCTCGCAGTCGTC
>WHTC01000031.1 GCA_009379795.1 Nitriliruptorales bacterium
ATCCGCCCCTACCGTGAGGGGGTCGACGACGAGGCCTTCCTCGACGTCAACAACGCGGCATTTCCCGACCACCCAGAGAACGGCGCCTGGACGCCGGAGATGTTCGCGCAACGGCGGTCGCTGGAGTGGTTCGACCCGGCCGGACTGCTGATGGCCTGGCGGGGCGAGGAGTTGCTCGGGTTCCACTGGATGAAGTGGCACGGCCACACCGGAGAGGAGAAGCCCGCCCACGAGCCGGAAGGCGAGGTCTACGTGCTGGCGGTGTCTCCGAGGGCGCGCGGGCTCGGCCTGGGCCGGGTACTGCTGCAGGTCGGGCTGGGACATCTGTACGATCGCGGCTGCCGGCGGGTGATCCTCTACGTGGACCGAGCCAACGAGGCTGCGCGCGGGCTCTACGAGTCGGAGGGCTTTGCGACCGTGTCCATGGACGTCTGCTACGAGGACGAGGTCTGGCCGATCCTGGACCACCAGACCGCGGGGCTCGCTCGCCCCGTCTGACCGGCGAGGTCACTCCCCGGGATCGCCGCGACCCGGCCCGTGCGGGTCGAGCTTGTATCCCACCCCTCGCACCGTCCCGATCAGCGCCTCGTGCTCGGCGCCGAGCTTGGCGCGCAGCCGCCGGATGTGGACGTCGACCGTGCGGGTGCCGCCGTAGTAGTCGTAGCCCCAGACCTCCTGGAGCAACTGGCCCCTGGTGAACACCCGGGCCGGGTTGTGCGCCAGGTACTTCAGCAGCTCGAACTCCCGATAGGTGAGGTCCAGCGGCCGGCCGCTCAGCCGCACCACGTAGGTGTCCTCGTCGATCGACAGTTCGCCGATGCTGGCGGCGCGGCTGCCGCGGGCGGTCTGGTGGCGTTCCATCACCAGCCGGATGCGGGTCTCGACCTCCGCCGGTTGTGCCCGAGGAAGCAGCCAGTCGTCGAACCCCCAGGTGGACTTCATGGCCGCGAGGCCCCCGTCGTCCACGACCACCAGGACAGGCAGGCTCAGTTCGGTGGCCGCCGCACTACGGCAGGTCTGGGATGCCGCCCCCAGGTCCCGGGTGGCGTCCACGATGATCAGGTGGGCCTCCGGGGCGGCGCCCAGAGATTGCGGAGACAGCGGCGAGAGCACCAACGTGTGGTCCAGGAACTCGAGAGCGGGCAACAGCGACTTGCCGCCGTCCACAGCGTTGGAGAGAACCAACAGGCGCACGGGCTTCCCTCTCGCTCGCCTCGCGCCCACCACCGGGCGCGACCCACGGCGCCGGCATGGATCCGCAGACGAGCAGACCATGGGCAACGCCGAGAAGCTCAAGGAAAGCATCCTTGTCTTCGGGGCGAGCGTCAACCGGGGAGGCGCCCGGCCACCGCCGCGCCCGCCCGGCGAGGGCGCGGTAAGGTGCGCGTTCCGGTCGAGATGGCCGACGGTCGCAGCCTGGCTGGTCCAGCCGGCGGGCGGACCGAGAGGTGGAGAATTGTGGCGGTTCGAGTCCGGCTCTTCGCTGCGCTGCGAGAAGCCGCTGGTACGGGTGAGGCGGAGGTGGAACCAGGTCCCCTCCCCATGGTCCTCGATGCTCTGAGCACGCGCTATGGCCACCAGTTCGCCAGGGTGCTGAGCATCTCGAGCGTCCTGGTCGACGGCTCGCCGGTGCTGCGCGGCGCGGAGGTCGAGCTTCCCGACGGCGCGGAGCTGGCGCTCCTGCCACCCGTCAGCGGCGGCGCGGGCCAGCCGGGCCTGCCAGGCGACTGGGAATCGCGCAACGAGACCATGGACTTCCCCCTGCCACCGGCGCCCCCGGGGCAGGTCGCCACGTCCACGACGTCTGCTCCGCCACCGACTCCACCGCCGTCCGAAACGAGCCGGGTTCGGGCGCGCCTCGCGGTTGCCGCCGAGGCCCTGCCCAGGGATCCGATCGCCGCCGCCGCGCTGCCGGTCGCTCTCGCCGCGGCGTGCCTTGCCGGGCTCCTTGGTGGACGGGACGCGTTCGCCTTCGCTGTGCTGGCGGGTTCGGCGCTGGCGCTGATCGACCTGGTGGTCCTGATGGATCGGGGCATCGCGCGGCCGGCGGCGCCCGTGGTGGCCATCCCCGGACTCGCGCTGCCGGCGGTGCTCGCGTTCGACCCGACCGTGGGCTGGGAGGTGGCGACCTCTCTCGTGGTCGGGGCCGTCCTCGCGGCCTTCGGGTGCATGCTCGTCGGGGGGAGGCGTTGGGGAGTCGTCGACGGCCTAGGGCTGACGTTGCTGGCGGGGCTGGTGATCGGGTTCGGGGCCTCAGCCCTCATCCTGTTGAGGAGCCTTCCCGGCGGCGTCCGCGTCGCCGCCGTCCTGGTCGCCCTGGTGGTCATGGCGGATCTGGCCGCGGCGATCGCCCGGCTGGCCGGCGCCACGGGGCGAATGACGGCTGCCGCCCCCGCGCTGGGTGCCGCCCTGCCGGCCCTGATCTTCTTCACGATCGTGGGCGGCACGCCATCCGTGGCGCTGGCGCTCCTGGTCGTGACCGCAGCCGTGGCGGTGCGCAACGGCTGGGCCCTGACGGCTGCGCTGCGCTCCGAGGGGCGCCTCGAGCCCCGGCCACGGTTCCTTCCCAGGGGACTGCTCGGCGACGGCATGATCTTCAGCGCGATCGACGCCCTTCTGCTGGCCGCTCCCGTGGCGTACGTCGTGGTCCGCGCAGCCGGTTGATGGCGACCGCGACCTTGGCGATTTACACTGTTTCCTATCTCGCATCCCGCCGGCTGGGTGGCCGGCGGGTCGTCGAAGCCTCAAGAATCGTTGGTCAACAGTGGAAACCTCTGGAGGTGCATCCTGCTCGCCGCGCCACCGGATTGGGCCGTGCCTCGCGCCGGGATGAGCGTCGCACGCGCCCTGGGCTCGGAGACCCGGGCGGGCATCTATGCCCACCTGCGGGAAGCCGGCGACGAGCGCACCGTGCGTGACGTGGCCGGTCTGTTCGACCTGCACCCCAACGTGGCCCGCACGCACCTGGAGACCCTGGCCGACGCCGGCCTGGTCCGCGTGGGCCGCCGCAAGCATCCTGGCGGCGGGCGTCCGGCCAAGGTCTACACCGCCATTCCCGACGCCCCCGACGGCACTGAACCGGGGCCCGAGGGCGACTCCGCGACCGGTGCACTGCGGCTGCGACCGCAGGCGGACCCCACGCTGCTGGTGCGCTTGCTGGCGATGCTGCTTGACGGTCCCGGGATCGATGCGAGGGGGCGGGTGGTGGTCGCTCCGCCGGGCCGCACGACCCTGGCCGCCCGGGCTCATGAGACCGCCGCCGCCGAGGGCCGGCGGTTGGCCGGCGGACTCGGTGACCGGGGCGGGGCCGGTCGGGGGCGGGGGCGCAGGGGCGTGGTACCCGTGGCGGATGCCGCTGCGCTCGCTGTCCGCGCGCTGCTGCCGTGGGCGCCCGAGCTTCGCGTGGTGAAGTCCGGTGCCGACTGGGCCGACATCACGGGGTTGCGTCCCCTGTTCTCCCCGCTGATCGGTCTGCGGCCCGAACTCGCTGAGGTGCTCGAACGCGGGCTGCTCATGGGCGTCCTGGCGGGCGCCGGCGTCCAGGTCGCGGTCTCCGAGGTTGGCACCCTTCCAGGGGGCGGACCGGTGTGGCGTACTCGCGCCACCAGCGTCACGAGCGCCCGGCCCAGGGTCGAGCCCGCGGCAGGCGTGGACACCCGCGGGCAGCACCGCGAGGCCGGCGTGGTGCATGCGATGCGCAGGATCACCCGGCTGCGGGCGGGGGAGGTGCTGGAGGTCCTTGCCGAGGGGCCCGGGGCCCCGGCCGCCTTCGCACGCTGGGCCGACCGTGCAGGTCATCAACTGCTCGGGGTGGAGCGGGCCACGGACGACACCGGGCGCCCCGCCATCCGACTGCTCATCCGGAAGGGGCCGTAGCCGTGCGCGTGACGGTCCTGGTCTCCTCGCGGCCGCGCTGGGCGCTCGACGTGGTCACGTCGTGGGCACGCGACGGCGACTCCGTCACGGTGGTACTGCTGGCGGGAGCCAGCGGGGCCGCCCGTCCCGGTCATCCTGCGGCGGAGACCCTCGCCGCCGCCCAGTCCGCCGGCGTGGTGATCACGGCCCACGACGAGGCGCTCCACCGCCGCGCGCTGGGCTCCGGCGTGCTCGTGGAAGGCATCAAGCCCATCGACCTTGACGAGATGGCGGATCTGGTCACCTCCGGTGCCGACAAGGCGGTGTGGTGGTGAGGCGGATCGTGTTCGTCCTCAACCGGGCCGGGACCTCCGAGTCCACGGCGACCGCTCTGGAGCTCATCGAGCGTCTCCTCGCCGGTGGTCACCGGGTATCGGTGTTCGCGCATGACGACGCCGTCACCCTGTCCGCGGGCGACGGCGAGTCCGCGCGCATCGTCGCGTCGCTGCTGCGCCGCGGGGTCCACGGTGCGGCCCTGGACTGGGTCGTCGAGCGTCCCGCGGCGGACGCCCTCGGCGTCGCCGACCGGCAGGCGCCAGGGGTGATCCCCGGCGACCACGCCGACCTCTGGGCGTTCATCCGTCACGCTGACGTCGTGCTCACCCCTGACGGAGGAGCCTGAAAATGGTCCGGCGCGTGGTGAGCCTGGTCCGCGGCGCTCCGGTCGCCTTGCGGGGGGTGGATCCGGTGCTGGAGGCAAACGCCTTCGCGGTGGCGGAGGCGGTCGACCTGGCGGTGGTACTCGCCGGCAGTGCCGTGGAGCTTGCCCTGGAGGCCAGCGAGATCCGGCCGGGTGAGACGGCCGGTGTCGCGCTGCCACCCGCTGCCTACGACCAGGATCTCCGCGGCCTGCTGGAGAGCGGGGTGCCGATCTATGTGGATGGGGAGGACCTGCGCCGGCTGGGTCTGGCGGTCGCCGACCTGGTCGAGGGCGTGCGGGTGGTCGATGGGGGGACGGTGGCGCGTGTCCTGCGGGGGGCCGACGCCGTCCTGGCCTGGTGACCCTTTGGTCAGGGGTGGGGGTCCCCGCCGTCTGGCAGGTGCCAGCGGCGGGGGGCGATCAGGTCATCGGCCGCCGCCGGACCCCATGACCCCTGCGGGTAGGGGTGGACTGTGGGAGGGTCCTCGAAGACACACCTGACGACCTCCCACGTCCGGCCGATGCCGTCGGCGCGCGTGAACAGACTGCGGTCACCCGACAGCGCATCCAGGAGCAGTCGCTCGTACGCATCGATCAGGGGAGAGTCGAAGGTCTGCTCGTAGGTGAAGGTCATCGTGGCGGGGCTGAGATTGATCCCCGGCCCGGGTTCCTTTACGAGGAACTTCAGCGCCACGCCTTCGTCCCCGCCCAACTCCATGGTCAGGTGGTCGCGGTCAAGCCCGTGCCGTGGGACGCCGCGGAACATCGTCGCCGGAGGCCGGCGGAACGCCAGGGTGACGGTCTGCCGCCCGGCGGCCATACGCTTGCCGGTCCGCAGGTAGAAGGGAACGCCGTCCCATCGCCAGTTGTCGATGAACACCCGGGCAGCCACGAAGGTCTCGGTGCGCGAGGCGGGGTCAACTCCCTCGGTAGCCGGATATCCCTCGTACTGGCCGAACACCAGATCCTCCGGCCGCAGATCGCGCATGGACTCGAAGACCTTGACCTTCTCGTCGATCAGCGGGCCCTGCTCCAGCTTCGAGGGCGGCTCCATCGCCACCACTGAGAGCACCTGGAACAGGTGGGTGACGAGCATGTCGCGCAGTGCGCCGGTCTTCTCATAGAAGCCGGCCCGGGTGCCGATGCCCAGGGACTCGGGCACGTCGATCTGCACATGGTCGATGTGATCACGGTTCCACATCGCCTCGAACATCCCATTGGCGAAGCGCAGCGCCAGGATGTTCTGCACGCTCTCCTTGCCCAGGAAATGATCGATCCGGTAGATCTGCTCCTCGTCGAGGACCCCGCGGACCAGACGGTCCAGGTCCTCGAAGCTGGCCAGGTCCATGCCGAACGGCTTCTCGTACACCACCCGGCTGCGCTCGGCGAGCCCGCTGGCGCCGAGTCCCTCGGTGATCGGCCCGAACGCCGGTGGCGGCGTCGACAGGTAGAACAGCCGCCGAGGTTGCCCGCCGATCGCCCCCTCGGCGGCATGCACCGCTCGTTCGAGATCCCTGGTGCCTCCGGGTGCGAACGAGCCGGAGACGAACGAAAGGCGGTCGGCGAAACGCTTCCAGGCGGTCTCGTCCAGTCGCCCGCCGTTGACCTCCTCGACCGCCTCGCGGGCCAGCGCGCGGAACTCCCCGTCGCTGATGTCACTGCGCGCGTTGCCGATGACCCAGAAGTCCTCTGGCAGCAGCCCTTCGACCTCCAGGTGGTACAGGCCGGGCAGGAGTTTGCGCTTCGCGAGGTCCCCGTTGGCGCCGAAGATGACGATGACCCCGTTCTCCGGCCGCTCAGCGACGAGCGTGCTCATCACGGCGGGTCCCCCTCTGTGGTGATCCTTCCCGACTGGCGTTCGCCAACCGGCGGGACTCGCAGACTATTCCGGCGACGGCGGCGCGTGCCCACAAAGAAGGACCGCCCGGGCCGTAACGGCTCGGGCGGCCTGCATCCAACACTCATCGTCTCGACTCGTCCCCGGTGGGCCTGCGCGCCCCCTGAGGGGCTGCTGCGGGACCGGGTGGGAAGGCGTGACCAGCTCCTTCTGACGGAAGAGCGGGTGACGGAGGTTGGATTCGCCAGAAGCTCAGGCTCCGATCCGGATGCCTGTGGATCGGTGAGGCTCTAGCGCTCCATCACCTCAACGGTCACATAGCAACTATCAGAACTCATGCCCTGGACCACCTCCTTTCGGTTGTGGGGCAAGCATGACACTCACCCGTCTCTCCGGCAACTGCGCCCCCCGCCGAGGCAGACTGGGGGCATGACGCTGTTGATCGACGAGCCAGCAACCTGCCTTCGCTCCGCAGGGGTAGTCCGGGTCACCGGGCACGACCGCCTGACCTACCTGCACTCGATGCTGTCCCAGCACATCGAGGGGGCCAAGCCGGGCACGGTCGCGGACTTCCTCTACCTGGATGCCAAAGGCAACCCCCTGGCCGCCGGGCGCCTGATCGTGCGGGCCGGTGACGTCCTGCTGGTCACTCCGCCGGAAGTCGCGGCGGACTTCGCCGCTGCGCTCGCCCAATTCACGTTTCTGCTGGACGCCGTCAGTGAGGACGTGTCCGACGCCTGGGCGCTTGCCAGCGTTCGGGGGCCCGGCGAGGTTCCCGCCCCCGGTGCGCGTCCGGAGCCGATGACCGCGGCGCCGCACGGCGACGGGTTGGTCATCAGGGACCGCTCGGGCGGCGTGGACCTGGTCGGGGAGCGAGCGTGGGTGCGGGAGTGGGTCAGCCGGCTGGAGTTGCCCGCAGCTTCCGAGGAGGACTGGGAGGCGTGGCGCATCGCTGCCGGCGAGCAGGCCTGGGGCGTGGAGATCGTGCCCGGCCGCCGCGCTCAGGAGCTGGGGCTGCTGCCGACCCACGTGCACCTGCGCAAGGGTTGCTACCCCGGACAGGAGTCGATCGCCAAGACCTACAACCTGGGCCGTCCCCGGCGGGCGCTGGCAGTCGTCGAGACCGACGGGCCCCTCGCCCCCGGCGACCCGGTCGAGGCGGGCGGCAAGACCGGCGAGGTGAGCAGCGCCGCCGCCGCGAGTGACGGCTGGGTCGCCCTGGCGCTGGTTCCACTGGACCGCGGCGGAGCCCTGCCCGCCGACGGGCTGGTCACCGTCGGCGGGCAGCCCGGTCGCATCCGCCGGCGCGTCGGGGAGGGCCTGTCCCAGCCGGGCGCCTGATGCGGCACCGTCCTATCGGGTCGTCAGGCGCGACGGGGCCGGGGTGCGGCGAGGCTACGCTTTGATCGACATGAGGATCCTGCTCGTCTGCCTCGGCAACATCTGCCGGTCACCCACGGCTGAAGCGGCCATACGGGAGGCGCTGGCCGAGGCCGGCCTGGAACAGTCGATCGAGGTGGACTCCGCGGGTACCGGCACCTGGCACCTGGGCGAGCCTCCCGACCCCCGGATGGCCGCCGCCGCCGCTGAGGCGGGACTGGACCTCTCCGGTCGGGCGCGGCAGGTCAGCGTCGACGATTTCGCCGAGTTCGACCTCATCCTGGTGATGGACCGTTCCAATCTCGAGGACGTCCGCGGGCTCGCCCCCGACATGAGGGCGCGGGAGCGGGTCAGGCTGTTCCGCACCTTTGAGGACGGCGCGGACGGCGACGAGGTTCCCGATCCCTACTACGGCGGGACCGGCGGCTTCGAGCGGGTGGTGGAGATCACCCGCCGCGGTGCCCAGGGGCTCGTGGACTGGATCCGGGCTGGGGGGCTGGAACGCGCAGCCGATCGGGTGGGGTGATGACGGACGGCCCGGCGGCGCTCCGCGATTACCTGGACGAGCTCCGGCGGCGCACCATGAACGGCGACGCCCTGTCCGAACTCGACGCACAGATCATGGGCAGCCCTGACGCCATCACCCGGATCAAACTCGTGGAGCAACGCCGGCAACTCGCGGAGCGCCGGCGTTCGCTGGAGGCAGGGTTCGTGCTCCACGCTCGGCAGTGGTCGCAGGCGGCCAACGTCGGCCGCGACGCCTTTCTCGCCGAAGGTGTCCCCGCCGACGTCCTCGACCGTGCGGGCCTCACCAGCTGAGCAGGAGGCCCATCGGGCTGGCCCGTGCTGGGAAGATCCGAGAGCCGGGGCCGGTCGGCTCGGGCAGGGGCATGGGCTCGGGGTCCGGCTCCGGTATCGGTTCGGGTTCTCCGGGATCCGGTACGGGCGTGGGCTCGCCAGGATCTGGCAGAGGGGTGGTCTGGGCCATGATGCGCTCCTTCCACACGCCGGTCGTACTCCTGCCTACCCGAGTCGGTCACGCGCTACGCTGCGGGTCACGGGCACCAGCCTCGGCGTCATCGAGGCGTGCCTGCGGCGGCCTCGCGGGTATGGGCGACCTCTGGGACACGACGTCCGGCGGATCGAGGAAGGGTTGGCCGTGGCTGATGTGACCGATGTGTTCGTAGAGATCCCCAAGGGCTCCCGCAACAAGTACGAATGGGACTTCGACCAGGGCCGATTCCGTCTCGACCGCATGCTGTTCAGCGCGGTGCAATACCCCGGCGACTACGGCTTCGTGCCCGAGACATTCGCCGAGGACGGGGATCCGCTCGACGCTCTGGTCATCCTGTCCGACCCGACCTTCCCCGGCTGCTTGATCTCGAGCCGGGTCGTGGGAGCGTTCTGGATGAGCGACGACAAGGGCCGTGACACCAAGATCGTCACCGTCCCGCAGTCCGATCCGCGCTGGGCGCACGTGCGGGAGCTCGAGGACATCCCCCGGCATCTGCTCGACGAGATCGCGCACTTCTTCTCCATCTACAAGGATCTCGAGCGCAAGAAGGTCGTCGTCGAGGGGTTCGGCTCGCGCACCGAGGCGCTCGCCGAGTTGAAGGCGGACCGGGAGCGCTGGCTGAGCATGGATAATCCCCTGCGGCTGCCGTGAGCCCGCGCGGGCTTCAGGGTCGAGGTTGCGACGGGCGCCCCGTAAGCTGCCGGTAGATGAGCGAAAGGTCTGCTCCGCCCGAACTGGTCCGCGTGATCCGAGACGGTCGCGTCGAGTCGGTCCACCGTGGCCACGTCGTGGTCACCACCGCTGACGGTGCGCTGCTGGGGGCGGCGGGCGATCCCGAGCATGCGACGTACGCCCGCAGCGCCGTCAAGCCCTTCCAGACCCTCGCGGTGACCGGTCTGCTCGCTGAGCACGAGTTGAGTCTGGACGCGCTCGCGCTCGCCATCGCCTCCGCCTCGCATCTCGGCACCGCCGAACACCAGATCGAGGCGGCCCGACTGCTGGCCCTGGCGGGAGTGGACGAGGCGGTGCTGCGCTGCCCATCACACCTGCCGGCGGATCTGCCGACACTGCTGGAGCAGCGCACGCCCACCAGACTCGCCAACAACTGCTCGGGCAAGCACGCGGGATTCGTGCTGGCTCAGGCGATCGCCGGCGAGGATCCGGCGGACTACCTCGACGTGGACAGCATCGTGCAGCAACGCGTCCGTAAGGAACTCACCGCCGTCACCGACCGGCGGCCCCTGGGCCCCGGCGTGGACGGTTGCGGCGCGCCCGCCTGGGTCGTCCCGCTGGCCGGGTTGGCGTTGGGCTTCGCCCGGCTTGCCCGAGGCGAGGGCAGGCTGGGCGCGATCGCCCAGGCCATGCGCGCGCACCCGGACCTGGTCGGGGGAACGGGCTGCGATGATACCGCACTGATGCGCGCGGATCGGCGGGTGGTGGCCAAGCGCGGAGCGGAGGGCGTTCTCGCCGCTGGTTTCCGCGCTCCCCATGGCGAGCGCCTCGGGATGGCGGTCAAGATCGCCGATGGTGCAGGCCGCGCGGCTGGGCCAGTCGTGGCCGAGATTCTTGGTGCCCTTGGCGCGCGCGTGCCCGTAGAGGTGCGCCACAAGGAAGTGCTGGGCGGCGGGGCTCCCCGCGGGTTTCTGGACGTCGACGCATCCCTGGTGGCGGGGCTGGGCCTGGCGGCTTAAATGTCTCCCCGCTCATCCCCGAGGTGATTGCGGATTGCCTGCAGGAGCTTATGCTCAGCCCGAAAGAAGGGAACGCTCATGACCAGCGACACACCCCAACATCAGGCTGAGACCACCAACCGGCAGGCCATGGCCACCAGCCCCCAGACCGGGGGCCGGGCCGGTCGTACCGCCTCCCGCGTGCTGGCGGACGGCGCCTACGCCTCCGTCGGCGCCACCGACCGCCTCGTCTGCTTCGTCCGCTCGCTGCCCGACTACGCGGTGCGCATCAGCGCGAGGGGCCCGCAGGGCTTCCGGGGCGCCGTCGAGCAGCAGTTCGACAGCCTCGTGATCCGCGGGCGCGAGGTCGTGGACGCGATCTCTTCGTCCCCGACCACACAGCGTGCCGTCGAGCAGAGCAAGACCGCCCGGGAGCAGTTCCTGACCGCTGCCGGCCAGCTGCGCCGAACGCGCGGGGACGCCAACAGGGCGGCCGGGGAGACGGTCGAGGCCGTGGAGGACGCCGCCGTCGAGATCGGTTCGCAGCGGGACCAGGAAGGCAAGACCTGAGCGCAGCACGTTCCAGCGGTCGTCGCGCCGCCCCCAGGTAGCATCTGAGAGGTCCAGCCCTTTACTCCGGCCCCGTTGCCGCGCGCGGGCGAGGCAGCGCGGGGCGAGACCTTGACGGAGGCGACGTTGAAAGCTTCGGGATCGTGCATGGCCGTGAGCGCTGCGCCCGGAACACCGTCAGCCACTGACCCGACCGGCTCACCGCCCGAGGATGCCCGCCCGAGCGATCGGACCGCTTCCGTTCGCCGGGTGGGTCTGCTGTCGGTGCATACCTCCCCGCTGGAGCAGCCCGGCAGGGGCGACAGCGGCGGTATGAACGTCTATCTGACCGCCGTCGCACGCCGGCTCGTCCAGCGCGACGTGGAGGTGCACGTGTTCACCCGCACCGCCAGCGGCGACCTGGCCGCCAGTCTGGCGACCAGTGACGGGGTACGTGTCCATCACATCTCCGCCGGTCCCATGGGTCTGTCCAAGGGCAACCTGGCCAGCCACCTGTGCGCGTTCTACCTCGGCTTCGCCGCCCATCCCATCACGCCCACCCTGGACCTGGTCCACGGTCACTACTGGATGAGCGGCTGGGTCGGCCGTCACGCCCGCCGGCGCCTCGGCCTGCCGTTGGTGCAGAGCTTCCACACGCTGGCACGAGCCAAGAATGCCGGTCTCGCGCCCGGCGACGCGCCCGAGTCCGCCCTGCGACTCACCGCCGAGGACCGGATCGTGGCCGCCGCCGACGCCGTGGTTGCCCCCACGGGGACCGAGGCCGCCCTGCTGCGCGACCGCTACCCTGCCCGCCCTCAGGCGATCCGTGTGGTGGAACCCGGGGTCGATCTGGACGTGTTCACGCCGGAGATCGACCGCCACGCCGCCCGCCAGGCGATCGGGGGTGGTCGCATCCTGCTGTTCGTCGGGCGCCTGCAGCCGCTCAAAGCACCTGACCTGGCGGTGCGCACGCTGGCGGCGCTCGACGATCTGCTGCCCGACGACGGCATCCCCACGCGCCTGGTCGTCGTCGGCGGCGCCAGCGGCAGCGGCTTTGGCACGGTCGACCCACCCGCGCTGCGGGGGCTCGCCCGTGAACTCGGAATCGCCGACCGCGTCGCCTTCCTGGCGCCCCGCCGCCAGCCCGAGCTGGCCACCCTCTACCGGGCCGCCGATGTCGTGCTGATGCCCAGCTACTCGGAGAGCTTCGGCCTGGTCGCGCTGGAGGCCCAGGCGAGCGGCACCCCGGTGGTCGCCTCGGCGGTGGGCGGCCTGCGCCACGTGGTCAAGGACGGGGTCGGCGGCACGCTGGTCGGCGACCACGACCCGCGGTCGTTCGCCAGCGCTGCGGCCCGCTACCTGACCGATGCTCGTCTGCGCGCGGCGGTCGGCGAAGCCGGCCGTGATCACGCGTTGCGCTACAGCTGGGATCGGACCGCCGACGGCACCCTCGAGGTCTATGCCGACGTGCTGGAAGCCCAGGACGAGGTGGTTGGGGGGAGTGGCCGACTGGCAGGAGGCCTGGGTGGCTGAGGCGGTCATCGAGGCGTGGTTTGCCGCGCACCCGGAGCTGAGCGCGGAGCGGGTCGGCGCACGCGGCTGGTTCACCGTTCTGACGGGTGAGCACAAGCGCACCATCCCGGTCCACCTGGAGCCGGGAGCGCACAACCTGATCGTGGAGTCGTTCTTCATGCGCGCCCCCGACGAGAACGAGGCGGAGGTCTACGCCTACCTGTTGAGACGCAACCTGCGCACCTATCTGCTGCGTTTCGCGCTGTACGCCAGCGGCGACGTGATGCTGGTGGGCGTCTTGCCGAACGCAGCGGTCACGGGTGAGGAGCTTGACCGGCTGCTTGGTCAGCTGCTGGTCGCGGCCGACGAGTCCTACCCCCCGGCGCTGCGCGCCGGCTTCTCGAGCTACATCGACCGGGAGCAGGCCTGGCGTGAGCGCCTCGGGATGGCTCGAAACCCGATCACCTGACTCCCTTCTTCTCAGCCGACGGCTCACTGGCGGCCACTCGCGTCCTGGCCTGGCTGGCTACGGGGTGAGGTGGCGGGTGAACCAGTCAGCGGCCAACCCGGCGACCTGGTCGAGTGCGCCCTGCTCGCTGAACAGGTGGGTGGCGCCCGGGATGAGCTCCAACCGGGTGGGCCCCGGCAGTTGCGCCATCGCCTCCCGGTTGAGTGGGATGACGGGGTGGTCCTCGCTGCCCACGATCAGCAGGGTCGGCGCTCGCGCCAACGGCAGCGCCCGCTCGGCCAGATCCGGGCGACCCCCCCGGGATACCACCGCGGCGACCCGCTCGGGCCGCTGGGCGGCGGCGATCAGCGCCGCTCCCGCTCCGGTACTCGCTCCGAAGTACCCGAGGGCGAGGTGGGCGGTGTGGGGCTGGGCATCCAGCCAGTCGGCCGTGGCGACCAGCCGGCGGGCCAGCAGATCCAGGTCGAAGCGGAGGTGGCGGGTGCGTTCGTCGATGCGCTCCTCCTCGGCCGTCAGCAGGTCCACGAGCAGGGTCGCCAGCCCCACGCCCTGCAGCACCGCGGCGACCTGACGGTTGCGCGGGCTGTGCCGGCCGCTGCCGCTGCCGTGCGCGAACACCACGATCCCGCCGGCGCCTTCGGGGATGCTGAGGTCGGCGTCGAGTGCGACGTCGCCGGCGGGGAGGCGGATGCCAGCGGCCATGGCCGTCAGTGGCTCGCGCGAGCGTCGCGCCGGGCCTGCTCGAGCAGCGTCATCACCTGGGCGTCCGAGGTCTGCCCGAAGTCGACGTACCACACCCCCACTGCCCGGAAGTCAGGCGGGGTCAGCAGGGAGATGACGTCGTCGGCCTCCTCCTGCAGGCGGCGTGCGGTCTCCGGTGGGCAGACCGGTACGGCCAGGACCAGCCGGCGAGGTCCGCGGCGGCGCAGGGACCGGACCGCGGCCCGTGCAGTCGAGCCCGTCGCCAGCCCGTCGTCGATCAACAGCACCGTCCGACCCTGAATCTCGGGCGCCTGCCGGTCGCCGCGATAGTGCTTCATCCGGCGCTCCAGCTCTGCCCGTTCCAGCGCGATCGTCGGCGCCAACTCCCTCGGGGTCAGGCGGAGCGCGTTGAGCATGTCACGGTCCAGTTCCGGTTCGCCGCCTTCGGCGATCGCGCCCACGGCCAGCTCAGGCCGGGAAGGCGCGCCGATCTTGCGGGTGACGGTCACGTCCAGCGGCGCGTTCAGCCCCTTGGCGACCTCGAAGGCGACAGGCACTCCGCCGCGCGGCAGTGCCAGCACGATCGGATCGGTCAGGTGTTCGCCACGCAGGCGCAGCGCCAGGCGCGTGCCGGCGTCGTGCCGGTCCTGAAAACGCATCTCCGCCTCCTGCCTCGGAAGTGGCCGGCGGCCTGCGGGGGAGCGCCCCGCTGCCACGCGCGCGTCGGCGTCCTGTCAGGCCGTACCCGGCTGCTGGTCAGGACAATCAGTCCCTTGGGATCCAACCGGGACGAGACCGGATGACCGTGGCCATTCCCGGCGGGCGGGCAGCGATGGCGTTGTAGCCTTGCCCGCTATGGAAGAGACGCTGGCGATCCTGGGAACCGGGCGGCTGGGTGAGGCCCTGGTCGACGGGCTGCTGCGCTCCGGCGGCGCGCTCCCGGACCGTCTCCGCTGCAGTACCCGGCGGCCGGCCCGCGCGCGGGAGCTCACCGAGCGCTTCGGGGTCAAGGCTGACACCGACTCCGCCGGAGCCGCCGCCGAGTCGGACGTGCTGGTCCTGGCGGTCAAGCCGCAGAACCTGCGTGACCTGCTCGCTGAGATCGGGCCGAAGGTCTCGGCAAGCAAGACGGTGATCTCGTTCGTCGCCGCCGTGCCGACTGGCGTGATCGAGGAACTCCTCGGCGAGGTCCCGGTCGTACGGGTGATGTCGAACACCCCCGTCCAGGTCGATGAGGCGATGAGTGTGATCGCTCCCGGCCGGTTCGCCGAGGAGCGTCACCTGGAGATGGCCGAGCGCATCCTTGGGCGTGTCGGTCGCGTGGTCCGATTGCCTGAGGAGCACCTCGACGCGGTGACAGCGCTGTCCGGCTCGGGACCGGCGTACTTCTTTCTCCTGGCTGAGGCGATGATCGATGCCGGCATTCTTCTCGGGCTGTCCCGCGACGTGGCCACCGAGTTGATCATCCAGACGATGGTGGGCAGCGCCAAGATGCTCAGGGACACCGGGCGCCACCCTGTCGAGTTGCGCGAGGCGGTGACCTCGCCGGGTGGTACCACGATCGCGGCGATCCGGGTGCTGGAGGAGGAGCGCGTCCGGGCGGCC
Organism: Nitriliruptorales bacterium; assembly: GCA_009379795.1. GTDB lineage: Bacteria > Actinomycetota > Nitriliruptoria > Euzebyales > Egibacteraceae > WHTC01. The sequence continues at coordinate 15,295 of WHTC01000031.1, forward strand.
TTCCTCAACGCGATCGAGGCCGCCCAGCGGCGTGCCGCCGAACTCGCCGGGGGCTGACCGCCCCCTTCCCGGGATGGCCCCTGCGACGGGGGAAAGTTCACACGGTGGAAACATGCCGGGCATTGCGCGGGTCATACGCCCAGGTAGCTTAGGACACGTGATCTCTCGTTACGAGCCATCGGAGCTGGGATGACGCGCACTGGAGCCGCCGCCACGACCGTGCTCTCCGAATTCGACCCTGCATGGCGGGACGACGTCCCGGTCTTCGCATGCTGCCGGAAATCCGTGGCAACCGCCGTGGAGAAGCTCGACCTCGTCGAGATCTCCTCGCTTGATGTGACCGAGCGGGTCCAGGCCATCCGCGGCGTCGTCGAAGCCGAGCAGCCTGGTCACCTCGCCGCTCACCGCTGCTGTGCCGGTCACCTCGCCAACGTCGCGTTCGACCTCCCGGAACTGATCGCGCCGGAGGTGGAAGCGGGCGCCTGAGGCCATCCCGGACCCGAAACCGCGAACGGCGCCCCCGTCGGGGCGCCGTTCGCTGTGCTGCCAGCGGGTTCCCTGCCGCTGACCTACAGTTGCCCGCAGTGGTCCGCCGCTCCTTCTGCGTCCGCGCCAGCCTCCTGTTCCTGGCGTTCACCCTCCTCGTCTCCGCCTGCTTCGGCGACGATCATCCCATCGTGGGCGTTGAGCCCGTGGTCAGCGGCGAGGTCGTGGCCACCGTCGCCGCTCCCGCCAGGGTCGATGCCGCCGCGCGCCAGGACGTCGGTGCTGCCGTGTCCGGTGTCGTCGTGGCGCTGGAGGCCGCGGACGGCGACACCGTTGCGGGCGGGCAGACGATCGTGCGCCTGGAGTCCACACAGGTCGAGCTTGCCCAACGGCAGGCTGCGGCCGCGCAGGCCGCGGCCGCGGAGGTCGGCGGCATCACGATCGAGGGAGGGTCCCACGCCACGGTGAACGCCGCACAGCAGGTGGTGGATGACCTCGACGCCAGTTCCCGGCCGATGATCGACGACGCCCGCGAGCGTCTGAAGGAGATCGAGGATCCCCAGCAGCGGGCCGCCGCGGAGGCGGCGGTCGCCGCGGTCGAATCCACCTACCTCAACACCCGCGCGGCGCTGCTCGCCTCGGCGCACGCGCTGGCCGAGCAGCAGGCCGCGGTGACCAGTTCGCTGTCGGCGGCGTTGAACCAGGCGGTCGAACAAGCGACCGCAGGCCAGCGCGCCCAAGCGCAGGCGGCCGCGGCGGCCGCCACCCAGCAGGCCGAAGGTCTGTCGGTGGCGGCGGCCTTCGACGGGATCATCAGCCTCGGCGACGCCGCGCCGACGGACGGCGGTGCGGGAGCGCTCGCCGACCAGATGGCGCGGTCCGGTGCGGCCAGCCTCGACATCCAGGGCCTGTCCGGCGTGCTCCCCGGTCTGGCCGGCGCCGAGGGCGGCGGCACCTTGCGGGTCGGTGCCCCGGTCACCGCCGGGCAGACGCTGTTCACCGTCTACGACCTCTCCCAGCGTTATGTCAACGCCGAGGTTGACGAGATCGACGCGCCGCAGATCACGGCGGGCCAGCGCGCGGAGGTATTCATCGACGCGTTCCCTGAGGAGGTCTTCGAGGGCGTGGTGGAGTCGGTTGCCGTCGAGGCCGTCTCCACGGAGACCGGTGGCATCGGCTATCCCGTACGCGTCCGTCTCGTGGGCGTCGCGGGGGATGCGGCCAGCACGCCGGAAGACGATGCCGAAGCACTGCTCGACGAACCGCTCGTCGGGCAGACCGCGAGCGTGGAGATCGTCACCGACGTGGTTGCAAGCAATCTGATCGTGGCGTCCCGAGCGCTGCTGCGGCGTGACGGCGGCACGATCATCTACGCGCTGCGGGACGGGCGCGCCGCGCCGGTCGAGGTCCAGGTTGGCACGATCGGGGAGGACGGCGCGGCGGTCAGCGGCGATCTGGAGGTGGGCGAGCAGGTAATCGTCACCGGCTACGAGGACCTGGAGAACGGGACCGAGGTCCGGACCCGGTGACCGAGCTTACGCGCCCCGCCGCCGTACCCGGTCATCGGGCGCCCGGGGGGCCGGACGACGTCGTCATCGAGGCGCGGGATGTCACCCGGTCCTACACGCTGGGGTCCGAGCGCAGCCGGCGCCAGGCCGCCCAGGCCGCCGTGGTCCACGCCCTGCGCGGCGTCAGCTTCGACGTGCGGCGCGGCGAGTTCGTCACCATCGTGGGTCCCTCCGGGTCGGGCAAGTCAACCCTGCTGCACCTGCTCGGAGCCCTCGACCGGCCCACGTCGGGAACCATCCGCTTCAGCGGGCGCGATGTCGTGGGGTTGGGCGACCGGGACCTGGCCCGGTTGCGCAACGCCGAGATCGGCTTCGTGTTCCAGCAGTTCCAACTGCTCGCGCGCACCTCGGCCCTGGCCAACGTCGGGCTGCCGCTGGTCTACCGCGGCGTGGGGTCGGCGGAGCGCCGCCGCCGCGCCAGCGAAGCGCTGGAGGAGGTCGGGCTGAGTCATCGTCTCGAGCACCGGCCCTCCATGCTGTCCGGCGGCGAGCAGCAGCGGGTCGCGATCGCCCGCGCGCTGGTCACCGAACCCCGCGTACTGCTCGCCGACGAGCCGACCGGCAACATCGACACGGTCACCGGGCATGAGGTCATGGGTCTGCTTCGCGAGCTGAACAAGACGCGTGGTGTGGCGCTGATCGTCATCACCCATGACCGGGAGCTGGCGGCCGCCGCACCACGCCAGATCCGGCTCCGCGACGGGCTTATCGCGTCGATCACGACCCCGGGTGACGGCCCGGAAGAACCGTGAGCACCGCCGAGGCGATGCGGATCGCGCTCACCGCGATCGTCGCCAACCGGTTGCGCGCGGCGCTGACCGTGCTCGGGGTGGTCATCGGCGTGATGTCGGTCGTGCTGCTCGTCGCGATCGGGAACGGAGCCCGCGAGGAGGTGACCGCCGGGGTCGAGGGGTTGGGCTCCAACCTGCTGATCGTGGTGCCGGGGTCGTTCGAGTTCGGGTCGGCGCCGAGCCGCAGCCGGTTCACCCTGGACGACGCCGAGCGCATCGAGCGTCAACTCGGCCCGCGCGCGCAGGTCAGCGGCACGCTGGCCTCCGGGGAGCTCGTGCGTTCCGGCGACAGCGACAGCTTCGCGTCGGTCCTTGGCGTCTCCGCCCAGTACGACGAGGTCGTCAACCGCCCGATCGCGCGGGGCGACTTCTTCTCCGAGTCCGACATCCTGGTCGGGCGGCGCGTTGCGGTGCTCGGCTCGGCCGCCGGGGAGGGGCTGTTCCCGGGCACCGACCCGATCGGCGAATCGGTCACGGTCGGCGGCCTGCGGTTCAGGGTCGTCGGAGTGCTGGAGGAGCAGGGGGCGACCCTCGGGGTGAGCCGCGACACCGAGGTGCTGATGCCGATCACCGCCGCCCAGCGGCTGTTCGGGACGCGTCGCGTGGACACGATCGTGGTCAAAGCGCCCGGCGCCGAGGTGCTGGACGAGCTCAGCGCGGAGATTGACGCCGTCCTGTCCGCCCGCTTCGGGCCCGGCGAGTTCACGGTGCTCACCCAGGACCAGATTCTGGGCGTCGTCGGTGACCTGCTCGGCACGCTGACGCTGGTGCTCGCGGCGATCGCGGGCATCAGCCTGCTGGTCGGGGGTGTCGGGGTATCCAACATCATGCTGGTCAGCGTGCAGGAGCGGACCCGCGAGATCGGATTGCGCAAGGCGCTGGGAGCGCGCACGCGGGACGTGACCCTGCAGTTCCTGCTGGAGGCAGTGGTGCTGTGCGGCCTGGGCGGGCTGGTCGGGATCGGCCTCGGCGTCGGATTGGCGATGCTCGCAGAGCGGCTCACGCCGCTGCCGGCGACGGTCACAGGCTGGTCGGTGGCGCTGGCGTTCGGGGTCAGCGTCGCCATCGGCATCGCCTTCGGCGTGTTCCCCGCACGGCGTGCAGGGCGGCTCGATCCGGTGGTGGCGCTGCGCTACGAGTAGACGGGTAGCCTGCCGGGATGGCCCAGCGGGCATCATCCACCCTCAACCGACTGCTCACACGCCCTCGCAGCCTGGAGGACCATGTCGACGGCCCTGATCTGGAACGACGATGAGTTCACCTACGATTTCGGTCCCCATCATCCCCTCAAGCCGGTCCGGGTGGAGCTGACCGTCGCCCTGATCCGGGCCTGTGGCTTGACCGAGGCCGACGGCGTGCTCACCTTGCCGCGCGCCGCCTTCACGGCCGATGACGCCGTACGGCTGCACACCCCGGACTATGTCGACGCGGTGATGCGCCTGTCGGCCACGCCCGACCCCTTGGGCGACGGGCGCTACGGGCTCGGGCTGGCGGATAACCCGGTGTTCGCGGGAATGCATGAGGCGTCGCTGGGGGTGTGCGGCGCGTCGGTGGCCGCCGCACAGGCCGTGTGGGAGGGCACGGTCCAGCACGCCTTCAACCCCGCGGGCGGGCTGCATCATGCGATGCCCGGCCGGGCCTCGGGCTTCTGCATCTACGACGACCCGGCGTTCGCCGTGGAGTGGCTGCTGCGCAACGGAGCCCAGCGGGTGGCCTACGTCGATGTCGACACCCACCACGGCGACGGGGTGCAGACGATGTTCTACAACGATCCGCGGGTGCTGACCATCAGCCTGCATGAGACCGGCCGCTACCTGTTCCCCGGCACCGGGTTCGCCAACGAGATCGGCTCCGGCGACGCTCGGGGGACGTCGCTGAACGTGCCACTGGCGCCCTCGACGCCGGGAGTGGTGTACCTGGAAGCCTTCGACTCGGTGGTGCCCGCCGCGCTGGATGCCTTCAAACCCGAGGTGCTGGTCACGCAACTCGGGTGCGACACTCATGTCACGGACCCGCTCGCGCACATGGCGCTGACCACCGACGACTACACCCTGATCGGCGAGCGCCTGCGCGAGTTGGCGTACCGCTACGCGCGTGGGCGGTGGGTGGCCACCGGTGGTGGCGGCTACCAGGTCGCCTCGGTTGTGCCCCGGGCGTGGACGATCTACTTCGCTGCGCTGTGCGGTGCCGAGCTGCCAGCCGAGGTTCCCCGGGAGTGGCTGGTGCTGGCCGAGGAGCGGGTAGGCGACCGGCCGCCGGGCGCCTTCCTGGACGGCCAGGTGCGGATGTCCGACGAACGCCTGCAGATCACCCGCCGCGAGGCCCGGCAGAGCGTCGAGGACCTCAAGCGTCACGCGTTCGATCTGCTGGAGCGGCTGTGACGCGGGCTGATCGCGTCCAGCGCAGACGCGCCCTCGGGAAGGCGCTCTTCCGGCATCAGACTCCTGGACCCGCCGTCACCGGTCCTGACCTGACGCCGTTGCGCGAGCATCTGATGAAAAGCCGCTTGGCGGGGGAGGTCGGCACCCCGCCCCGGTCGACCCTGACCAACTGCGCCAGGCTGGTTGCCGGGGATGACCGCTATACGTTTGGATTGCCGGACTGGCAGGACGCTTCCCTGCTGGAGGCCGTCGGTGCCGTGCGGGCGCTGTGCGGCGGCGACCCCGGCGGCGTCCAAGACCAGCACGGACACGGGTGGATCGACCCGGACCGTACCCTGGAGTCGGTCGCCCTGCACCGTGATCGCCTGGCGGAGCTTGCGGGTTCGGGCGGCGGGCGGGTGCTGCTGGCGACAGGGCATCCGACCGGTCTGCTGCCGCACTACGCCGCGATCGCGCGTGCCCTCCAGTGGCATGGCTCGGAGTTACTGGCGCCGCTGGATGACCTCCGCCTGGCCTCGCCGGCCGGTGCTCCCAACCGTTTCCGTGGCATCCGCTTCCTCGACGGCGTCGGCTGCGTCTTCGACGGTGGGCGCCTGCTGCACACCCACCGTGCTCGCTACATGGAGGCGATGCTGGACAGACTCGGGGGCGGGCCCGGCGTCGTCGACCTGGTCGTCGCCGATCACGGCATGGCCGGGGCCGCCATCGCCCGCGGCGTGCCCACCCTGTCGATCGCTGACGTGAACGATCCTGCACTGCCGCTTGCCCAGGCACGCGGCCGCACCGACGGCGTTCTGGCGATCGACGACAACCTCGCCCCGCGGCTGTTCGTCCCGGTGACCCAGGCCATGCTCCTGTGGCCCTGAGCTCGTCGGGGCTCCAGCGGGCAGCCGTACAGATCCAGCCTGCAGGCGTTGGCCACTGGGGTTCGTGCCAGAAGGCTGATCGCCACTAAAGAAAAGGTATGCCCCTTGCCCTCCTGGGGTAACGCCGTACGGGACGCGGTCCGTTGAGGGCCGCGAAGGGATCCGAATGACGAGTCTTCCAGGAGCAGAATCATGACAAGCATCGCTCAGGTTGACGCAAGTCAAT
>WHTC01000382.1 GCA_009379795.1 Nitriliruptorales bacterium
CCAGCGGGTCAGCGTCGGCGCCCCCTACTTCAACCGCATGGCGGTGCCGCTGGCGCTGGCGATGATCGTGCTCATGGGCGTCGGCCCGCTCGTGCCCTGGGGGGTGGCGGACCCGCGGACGCTGGGACGGCGGCTGGCCGTTCCGACCGCAGTCGGGCTGGCCACGGTCGGTGGGCTCGGCCTCGCGGGTCTGCGAGGAGTCGGGCCCGTGCTCACGTTCGGGCTGGCCGCCTTCGTCGTCGCGACGATCCCGGCGCAGTTCGCGGCCGGCGCCCGGGCTGTCCGCCAGGGGCACGACACCGGATGGGCGCGCGCACTGGCGCTGGCGGTGACGCGACGGCGTCGGCTGTACGGCGGACTCGTCGTCCATACGGGGGTCGTGCTGGCTGCCGTGGCGATTGCCGCCTCGTCGGCCTACGGCAGCGAGGGTGAGCAGCGCCTGGAGATTGGCGACTCCTTCTCGGTCGGCAGCCACACGGCGACGCTGGTCGGCATTGACTCCGAGCGGACCGACCGGAGGATGGCCATCAGCGCCCGGGTGGCGCTGTCCCGCGGCGGGCGCGACCTCGGGGTCCACGCACCGGCCCTGAGCTTCTACCCGTCGGCCAGCCAGGCTATCGGCACACCGTCGGTCGACAGCGGCGCCCTGCGGGACGCCTACCTCGTACTGACCTCCGTCAACGACGCCAGGACCGCGGCCACGATCCGGCTGGCGCTCAACCCGCTGGTGCCGTGGCTGTGGGTGGCCGGCGGGGTCATGGTGGCCGGGGCGCTGTTCGCCGGGTGGCCAGGCCGCCGACCGAGGCCCGCCACGCCGGCTCCTCCGCCGGTGCCAGTCGCCGAGGAGATCACGTCGTGACGGCCGCTCAGCATTCAGCGCTCAACGCGCGGTCTGGGCAGCAGGGTCGGCCGCGCCGCTGGCCGTGGCTGCTTGCCGTGGTGGCCGCTGCTGTCCTGGTCACGGTCGTGCTGAGCGCCGGCTTCGGGCGGGATCCCACGGTTGTCGAGTCCGTGCTGCTCGACCGGCCCGCGCCGCCCCTGGCCGGCCCCACGCTCGACGGCGGGTCATTCGACCTCGCCGACTACCGCGGCCAGGTCGTTATCGTCAACGTCTGGGCGTCCTGGTGCGTCCCCTGCCGTCGGGAGTACCCGGTGCTCGAGCAGGCCAGCCGCGAGCTCGGGCCGCACGGTGTGCAGGTCGTCGGCATCAACACGCAGGACACCGCCGCCGACGCGAAGGCGTTCCTCGGGGACCGCGGCGGCGAGAACTTCCCGAGCGTTCTGGACCCCGATGGCCGCATGGCCGTGGAGTGGGGCACCTTCGGGGTGCCCGAGACGTTTGTCGTCGACCGTGACGGCAGGCTGCGCGCCAAGGTCGTCGGCCAGGTCACCACCGACTGGATCGCCACCGATGTCGTCCCGCTGATCGAGAACCAATGACCCGCCGGGCACTCCTCGCGCTCCTCGCCGTCGCCCTGATGGCTGTGGCAGCCGTGGGGCTGGTGCGCGCCGGCGCGCCCCCCGCTGCGGCGACTCATGCCGAACGCGTCGACGCGGTCGCCGAGACGCTCCGCTGCCCCACGTGCCAGGGCCTGTCCGTTGCCGACTCCCCGTCGACCGTCGCGGCGAGCATGCGCGACCTCATCGGCGAGCAGCTGGCGGCCGGCCGCAGCCCCGACGAGGTCCGCGCCTGGTTCGTCGACCGCTACGGGGAGTGGATCCTGCTGTCCCCCACGCCTGCCGGCCTCGGATGGCTCGTGTGGCTCGCACCCCTGGTGCTCGTGGTGGCCGGCGTCGCGGTCGCGCTGACCGTGGCCCGCCGCCGACAGGACCGCCGCGCGGGCGATCTGGACCGGGCGGCGGTGGAGGGATCCGTGGCCGCCTACGCCGACGGACGGCTCCCGATTCCCGACACGCCCGCCGGAGAGCGGCTGACGTCCGCGCTGGCCCTGCTGGAGGCGGTGCGCAGCGACGGCGAAGCCGGGTGGTCGGGCCCGGACGCCGAGCAGGTTGCCCTC
>WHTC01000462.1 GCA_009379795.1 Nitriliruptorales bacterium
CTGCGGCGGCGGCTGGAGCGACTGCCCGCGTACCGCGACCCGCGGGACCGTCGCCGCATCCTGCGCTGGCTGGGCGCGGGCCTGCTGGTGCGCCTCGCGGTCATGCCGTTCGCGTTCAGCAGCGACTTCACGGCGGTCTACTGGCGGGCACACCTGATCGCCTACGACGGCGTGGTCTTCGACAGCTACCTGGTCAACATGGGGGCGCACTACGTCCACGCCGCCAGCCTCCGCCTGCTCGCACCGCTGCTCCCGCACCCGGACGTGATCTGGACGGATCCCTGGGTGTGGGGCGACGCCGAGGCCCTGGGGCCGCAGGTGATGCGGGAGTTCGCCAGCGCCCCTGACGTCTTCCAGACGCTGTTCGTGCTGAAGTTGCCCTACCTCGCCTTCGACCTCGGCGCTGGAATCGTGCTTCTCGGACTCGTCGCGGCGGCCCCGCCACAGTTGGCGCGACGGGCGTGGATGTTCTGGATGCTGTCGCCGATCGCCATCTACGCCTGTTACCTGTTCAGCCGCTACGAGGCCATCCCCGTGGCACTGATCCTGGCGGCCCTGCTGCTGGTGGAGCGCGACCGGCCCTGGATGGCAGCGCTCCTTCTGGGCGTCGCGATCACCATGCGGTCCTATCCCATCCTGCTGGTGCCGGTGTTCGCACTGATCGCCGCTCGCGGGCTCGCGCGCCAGGCCGGTTGGGCCGCGGCGGCGACCGCCCCGGTCGTGGTCGTCATGGGCATCAACCGCCTCCTGGGCGGGTCCGTGGGGGAGTTCGCGCGACTGCAGGACCTCTCCACCGGCCGCAACCTGTTCAACTTCGTCCTCGACGCCGGCGGCCGCCCGATCTACCTGTTCTTCTTCGCGCTCTTCCTGCTCTACGGCGCACTGGCCGGCCGGTGCTTCGGCTGGTGGGGGAGCGGGCAGCCACCAGTCAGCGAACTGTGGGTGTGGCTGCTGGTGGCCCATGCCATCCTGTTCGGCCTGGCTGGCTTCTCGCCCCACTATTTCATGTGGATCACGCCGTTCGTGGCGCTGGCCCTCGTGCGCCGGCCCGCCTGGCGGGCGACGCTGTGGATTCATCTCGCCCAGGTGGCGATCGTGCTGGTTATCGCCGATCTGAGCGGCTGGGGTCTGGCGTTGTTGTCGCCGCTGGCGCCGGGTCTGCTGGCCGCGCCCGCCCAAGCCATCATCACGCCACCGGCGATCGCCGAGCAGTTAGACGGGTTGCTGATCACCGCGTTCGCCGCCCTGAGCGTGCTGTTCGCCTGGCCCGCGCTGGCCGAGTTGGCTCGCCGCCAGGGCCGGCTGGTCCCCGGCGGGGCGTGAGCGGCGTACCATCAAGGCGGTGCTGCCGGCCAGCAGC
>WHTC01000219.1 GCA_009379795.1 Nitriliruptorales bacterium
AGGTGATCGACGCGGGGCACTTCCTCCAAGCGGACGCCCCCGAGGAGTTCAATCACCTGCTGCTGGACTTCCTGTCCGCACACTCCTGATCCAACTGCCCACACGCCGAGGTCCACAGGCCCAAGCGAATCGATTCCTAGCAGCGTCGCGTCCCGACCCCGAGCGCGCCGATGCCCGGGGACACCCGGGGAATCGGCGCGCTCGAGTGGAGACGGTCGGCCGGGGGGTCAGCCGCCGTTCTCCTCGAGCCATTCGCGGGCCTGCGCCTCGACCTCATCGCGGTCCCAGTCGTTCGCGGCCTCGATGAACTGGTCGTTCAGGAACTCTTCGGTCGGGGTCGCCTCCTCGATCTCGCCGGCGTCGACAAGCTGCTGGACCGCGCTCTCCCAGACGTCAGGGCGCACCTCACCGTGCAGATCACTGCTCGGGGTGTTGCGCTCGATGGCGCCCTCCATCGACGCCAGGCCGACATCCGGGTTCTCCCACTCCTCCGGAGCGACCTCCCGGCCGACCGCCTCGACCACGTCGGGCGCGACCACGCCGACGTACTGCGCCTTCGACCAGGCCCGGAAGAAGCGCTCGAGGACGTCGGCGCGCTCATCGATGACGTCCCGCAAGACGATCGCCGACCCTCCAGGGTTTTCTGCGAGTTCGTCGGGGGTGATGAAACGCAGTTCGATTCCAGCGCCCGTCATGGCCGCGGAGTCCGACGCCGCGCCCGCGAACGCCTGGATCTGATCGCTCTCGAAGGCGTTGGCCAGCGTCGGCCCGCTCGTGCCGGCCACCACGGTCTCGACGTCATCCTCCCCCAGCCCCGCAAAGCCGAGTGCGACGTTCAGGAAGGCCAGGTCACTGTCCGAGGCGAGACCGACGGTTTGACCCTCAAGGTCAGCCAGCTCCTCGATGTTGCTGTCGGCAAGCGTGACGATTCCCTCGACGGCGAGGTGATTGCCGTCGTACACGACTTCGTAATCGATGCCCTGCACGATGCCCTGCATGACCTCCGCGAAGCCGGTGAAGGCGACGTCGGCGTCGCCCTGATCGAGCAGCGCAGCCTCGGTCAGGTCACCAGCGGTGAGCAGCTCCGCCTCCAGGTTCTCCTCTTCGAAGAACCCCAGCGTCTCGGCGACGATGGACGGGTAGTAGATGGCGGATGGTGGCAGCGGTTGCACGAAGCTGATCTCATCCGGCTCCCCGCTGTCGGCGTCATCCCCGCTGTCGGCGTCATCCCCGCCGTCGCCACACGCCGCGGCTACGAGACCCAGCGCCGCAAGCAATGCCAAAACCTTCACGGACTTGATGAAAGACCTCATGATCTCTTCGCTTCCTGTCTGGTCGTCGTGCTTGCGGGCGACGCAGCCTCCGCCGTCCCGCCTTATTGGTGGTCAGCCACCAGACCCTGCTTTGCGGCAGCGGCCCTCTTGCGCTCGGAGCGCTTCGACATGCGTCCGTCGTGCCGCCAGAAGACGATCGAGCGATCCGCTAGCTCCATCAGACCGAACAGCGCCAGCCCCAGGAGCATCAGGATCAGCAACGTCGCGAAGACCAGGGCGGTCTCGAGCTGGAATGCGTAGCGTTGCATGAGCAGGCCCAGCCCCTGCTGGGAGGAGATGAATTCCGCCACGATCGCACCCACCAGGGCGAGCGTCATGGCCGTCTTGAACCCGGCGAAAGTGACCGGCAGCGCGCCCGGCAGCTCCAGCTTGCCCAGCGTCTGCACCCTGGTCGCCCCCAAGGAGCGGAACATCTCGGCGGCGTTGCGGTCCACGCCCTCCAGCCCGGCCAGGGTGTTGATGAACACCACGAAGAAGCAGATGACAGCCGCGGTCACGATCTTCGGCGCCGGGCCGAAGCCGAGCCAGGCCACGAAGATGGGTGCGAGCGCGATGCGGGGGGTGACCTGCAGCGCCACCATGTAGGGGTAGACCATCTTGCGGAACGGCGCCGACAGACCCGAGAACACCGCTATCACAAAGCCCGTGCCCGCTCCCAGCAAGTAGCCGGCGAGCGTTTCGTAGACGGTGATCCGCGCGTGCCCCCAGAACTCGGGGTCGACGACTCGCCCGACGAACTCCCGGGCCACGTCGAGCGGAGGAGGGAGCACCAGGGCGCTGAGCAGGCCGGTCGAGACGATGACCTGCCACACGGTGAGTACGATCGCCAGCCCGACCAGGGGCCACCCGGCCAGGCGCGCTCGTCCGACCAGCGGTCGGCGCTGCAGCTCGGTCGTCTCCAACGTTCCCACGGTCGCTCCCTCTCAGCTCAAGTGACGTGGCTGCCGAGAATCCCGCGCGCCTGGAAGACCACGTCGTTGAACTCCTCGGTGCGGGTCATCTCGATCGTGCGAGGTCGTGGCAGCGACACCGGCAGCACCCCCGCCAGTCGCCCAGGCGACGGTGTCATGACCAGCACCCGGTCAGCCATCAGGACCGCCTCGCTGATGCTGTGCGTCACCAGGAGCGTCGTCGGCTTGAACTCGCCGAAGATCTCCATGAGCTCGATGTTCAGTCGCTCACGGGTGAACTCGTCGAGGGCCCCGAACGGCTCGTCGAGCAGGAGCATCCGCGCACCCGTGATGAGCAGACGCGCCAACGCCACCCGCTGCTGCATCCCGCCGGACAGATGAGGCGGATACGCGTGCTCGAAGCCCCCCAGGCCGAGCATCTGCAACAGCTCCAGAGCCCTGTGCTCACTGGACTGCTCCTGACGCCGCCCGCGCCGCCGCTTCCCGTCGCCGAGCTCGTGCGGCAGGACGACGTTCTCCAACGCCGTCCTCCACGACAGCAGCGTCGGCTCCTGGAACATCATCGCCACGTCCGGGCGGGGCCGCTTGACCGGTTCTCCGAACACCCGCGCCTGACCGTCGGTCGGCGGCAGCAACCCGGCAAAGAGACGCAGCAACGTCGACTTTCCGCAGCCGCTCGGCCCGACGACCGTGACGAACTCTCCGTGCGCGATCTCCACGTTCACGTCGTCGAGTGCGACGACGTCGGAGGAGAAGTGCTTGGTCAGTCCAGACGCGAGGACCGCAGACTCCGCGTGTCCGTCGTACGCGGTCTCCGCCGGCGGGCCCGGATGGGGACTCTGTCGCTGCATTGGCTGCGCCCCACGATTGTCGTCGATGTTGGTCGACCGCCGTCAGGCGGTGTGGTGCAATCGATTGTAGGACTACACATCCTATTGCGATAGTACCAGGAAGGTAACTCCAGGCGAGCATGATCAGCAGCGCGCCGAGCGGACACCAGATGACCCGTAGACTGCACCGAAACCCGAGCGCGTGCCCCCAGGATCTGGAGGCAGCGCCGAACGTCAGCCCGTAGCCGAGCCCGAACAACACCGAGATGCCCCGGTGCACCAGCCAGCCCACCCCGACGCTGTCTTGGCCGACCAGGCGGCGATCATCTCCAGCATCCCCATCACGTGCATCATCGCCCTCGACGCTCATGGGTATGTGGGTGCGGAGCCCCGCGCAGGACCCGCACCCGGTGACCGGTCGCCGCCAGCAGGACCGACGGGTCGTCGAAGTCGTCGCCGGAGACGGCCTCCAGGGCCTCGTCGAGCGCGGCGCGGCGGATGATCTGCGGCGTCCGCGGCACCAGCAATCCCTCACGATCCACCCCGCCCCGGACGAGGGCACCCTGGACACGCTTCAACGCGTCCGTCACCGGTACGCCGCGCACGACCGCCGCGTCCGCATCACCCAGCGATTCGAGCATCTCGGCGACGGCCGGCGCGCCCAGCGCCTCCAGCGCCTCCTGCTCCACGAACGTGACGAGTTGGACGCTCGACGGCACCACCCGCAACCCGGCCAGCAGGCGACCCAGGGCGCCGCCGCCCTCAGGAATCGCGCCAGCGTGGATGGCACCCCCGGGGAGACCGGCCCCGAGGGTCGCGATTCCCTCAAACTCCATCGCCAGCCGCGTGACCCATGCCCGGAGGCGATCCGGGTGGCAGGAGGGCACAGACAGGACTGCCCAACCCCGCCCCGAGCCGCTGTTCATCGACGGCAAGCCTAGCGCCGAGCATCCTCCGGCCCCCGCCAGCGTCCAGGAGGACCGACCGTAGAATGCCTCCGTGATGGTGGCCGAGGAGCGCAGGGTGAGCGGCACTGCGGCCGTCGTCCTTGCGGGCGGTTCCGGCAGCCGCTCGGGGCGGGCCGGCAACAAGGTCTACCTGCCCGCGGGAGGCCGGCCGCTGCTCGCCTGGTCGCTCCGCACCTTTCAACAGTCGCCGCTGATCGCCCGGATCATTCTGGTCGTCAGGGGGGTTGACCGGGCCGCCGCGCGGGCGGTGCTCCAGGCCGAGCCCACGCCCAAGCTGCAGCGCGTCCTGCAGGGCGGCGCCAGCAGGCATGACAGCGAGCACGCCGGCCTCGAGGCGTTGGCCACAGCCATCGAGAGCGCTGCGGTGGACCTGGTCTGCATCCACGACGCGGCCAGGCCCTTCGTCGCTCCCGGCCTCATCGCCAGGGTGCTCGAGGCCGCTCGGAGAACCGGGGGCGGCGTGCCGGGCCTGCCGCTGTCCGACCCCGTCCTCCTGCGCAGCGAGGGTGCGCAGCAGCCGAGCCTGGTCCCGACCGCCGACCTCCGGCTCATGCAGACCCCCCAGGCGTTCCGGGCGCTCAGACTTCTCCAGGCCTTCCGTAGGGCTGCCGAGGCGGGCTTCACGGGTGTGGACACCGCTGAGACCGCGCAACGCTTCAGCGACCTGCAGGTGGAGGTGGTCGAAGGCGATCCGGACAACGTCAAAGTGACCTACGCCGAGGACCTGGCGATCGTGGAAGAACTGGCCGCTGTGCGCTTGGGACGCAGCCATGGCGGATAGGCGGGAGCCTTTGACCCGGCCACCGGGCCAGGTCCGCCCGCGTCAACGCGGCCGCGCCGGTCACCTTCACGTGATGATCAACTGACACCAGCGGTCCG
>WHTC01000291.1 GCA_009379795.1 Nitriliruptorales bacterium
ACCATCCCGTTGGCGAGGAACGCCAGGGTGATGGTGGTGACACAGGAGAAGCCGGGGGGCAGCAGGCGCAGGTACGGCTTGGCGTCCTGCTTGGAGAACGCCCGGAATCCCGAGTTGAGGTCCGGGATGCGACTGTTGGTGAGGAACTCCGCAAGCCGACGGATCGCCCACTTGGCGGGCACGCGCAGCGGCTTCATCGTCCCCGCTTCGGTGCGCCGCGCGCCGACCACCTGGTGCGCGCGCCGGGTCTCGAGGATGTCGATGAGCTCGTGAATGCGCTCGTTGGGATAGGTCATGTCCGCGTCGGTCCACACCACGTAGCGGCCGTGGGCTTCGGTGCTGCCGATGCGCCGTGCGGTGCCCGAGCCCCGGTTGGCGCCCAGGCGGATCAGCCGCACGAACGACATGCCCTCGACCGCATCCGGGGTGCCGTCGGTGGACCCATCGTCAACCACCAGAAGCTCGAAGGAGTACGACGAGTCCTTCAGCGCGGCGGTGATCCGCTCAACCTCGGCGCGGATGTGCCCCACCTCGTTGTAGGCGGGCAGCACCACGGTCAAGTCAAGAGTGCTCGGCTCGCTGGCATCTTGCGGAGGCATGGCATCGTTCCGGGCGTCGGGGTGGGGACTGGGCGGCGGCCTCAGGAGAGTACGGGGATTCCAGGATAGGGTCGGTCCAGCAACCGCTGACCTGTCCGCGCAGTCGAGCGGTGCGATCATCTGGGGCATGGACGGCCAACTGTTCGACAACCTGGACGAGCCCGCGGACGGTGCGGCGGAGGCCACTGCCGGTCCAGGGCCCACCACGCCCCTGGCGGCGCGGCTGCGCCCGCGCACGCTGGACGAGGTGGTCGGTCAGGAGCACCTGATCGGCCCCGGCGGTCCGCTGCGGGCGGCGATCGAAGCCGACGACCTGCGCAGCATCGTGCTGTGGGGACCGCCCGGCACCGGCAAGACCACACTCGCCCATGTGGTCGCCGCCACCACGCGGGCCGCGTTCGTGGAACTGTCGGCGGTCACCGCCGGTGTCAAGGACGTGCGGCGGGTGCTGGAGGAGGCACGGGCCCGGCGCGGCGCCGCCGGCAGGCGCACGGTGCTGTTCATCGACGAGTTGCACCGTTTCAATAAGGGTCAGCAGGACGCGCTGCTGCCCGGGGTCGAGGACGGCTCGGTTGTGCTGATCGGAGCCACGACCGAGAACCCGTCCTTCGAGGTCAACGCCCCCCTGCTGAGCCGCTCGCTGCTCTACCGCCTCGAGCCCCTCGGCGGCGGCGACGTCCGCGCGCTGCTCGAGCGTGCCGTGGAGGACCCCCGCGGGATGCTGGGGACGCGCATGACACCTGAGGCGCTCGGCGCGCTGGTGGCGGCCGCGGACGGCGACGCCCGCGTGGCACTCACCGGGCTGGAAGTGGCGGCGGTCATCGCCGCGGGCCGGCAGGAGGGCGAGGGCGCGCCCGCCGCGGTGGAGGTCACGGTGACGGCCGAGGCCGTGGAAGCCGCGCTGTCCAGCCCTCATCTGCGCTACGACAAGGCCGACGACCAGCACTACGACCAGGTCAGCGCGTTCATCAAATCGATGCGCGGCTCGGATCCCGACGCGGCGCTGTACTGGCTGGTCCGGATGCTCGCCTCGGGGGAGGATCCGCGCTTCCTGGCCCGTCGGATGATCATCCTCGCCAGCGAGGATGTGGGCCTGGCCGATCCCGCTGCGCTGCAGGTGGCGGTGGCCGCGTTCCACGCGCTCGATCGGGTCGGCCTGCCCGAGGCGCGCTTCGCCCTGGCGCAGTCGGCCATCCATCTCGCCCTCGCCCCCAAGTCGAACAGCATCACGCAGGCGCTGAGCCGCGCGGACGAGGCGGTCCGGCGAATGGGGAACGTCGCGGTGCCCGCCCACCTCCGAGACGCCCATTATCGCGCTGCCGCGCGTCTGGGACACGGTGTCGGCTATGCCTATCCCCACGATGAGCCGAGCGGGTGGACCGACCAGCGCTACCTCCCTGAAGGGCTGGAGCCCGGCAGCCTCTACCGGCCCTCCGCCCACGGCGCGGAGCCGGAGCTCCACCGCTGGCGCAGCACGCGCCGCGCTTGAGCGGCACCGTTTTCGCTACCATCCATCCGCTGATGGAAGCCGTCATCCTGGCTGGAGGGAAGGGCACGCGCCTGCGTCCCCTGACCGACGCCCTGCCCAAGCCGCTCGTCCCGTTCATGGGGGAGCCCTACGCGGCAGGCCTGCTGCGCCGTCTTGCCGCCGTCGGCGCCACCCGCGCCACCTTCCTGGTGGGCCACGAAGCCGGTGCCTGGCGGCCGCTGGAGGGTCTGGGCGCTCAGGTCGGGATCGACGTCGCGGTCGCGACCGAGGAGGTCCCGCTGGACACGGCTGGCGCCGCCCGCCGCCTTCTCGGACGGGGCGCCGGCGGTGCCGTGGTGGTATGCAACGGCGACATCCTCACCGACCTCGACCTGGCCACACTCCTGGACGCTCATCGCGGGGCGGGAGCCACCGCGACCATCGCGCTCACCCGCGTGCCGGACACCAGCACCTTCGGAGTGGTGGTCTGCGACGCCATGGGGCGTGTGATGCGCTTCGTGGAGAAGCCGACGCCCGGCACGGTGGAGGCCGACACGGTCAACGCCGGCACGTACGTACTGGAACCGGATGTCTTCGCGGCCTTCCCGGGGGACGGGCCGCTGTCGTTCGAGCGCGCGGTCTTCCCCGGCCTGGTCGGATCCGGTGCGACCGTTCTCGGCCATCCCAGCGATGCCCACTGGGCCGACCTGGGCACCCCTGCCCGTTACCTGGCCGGGCACCGCGCCGTGCTGGAAGGCGTCTGCCGGTGGCCGGACGCTCCGGGGATGCGGCGTCGCGATGGTGTCGCCGTGCACCGCACCGCCCGGGTCGATCGGGCGGCAAAGCTGGCTGGCGGCACTGTAATCGGATCAGGCTGCGAGATCGAGGGCGGCGCGCGCCTGCGCGACGCCGTGCTGCACGAGAGCGTGCGCATCGGGGCCGGCGCCACGGTCGAGTCGGCGATCCTGGGACCGCGGGCGCGCGTGGCTCCCGGCGCGTCGGTCGGCCCGAACGTGGTCCTGGGCGAGGGCGCGGTCGTCCACGCGTAGGCAGCATCCTTGGGCAGCGCGAGCGCCGAGGTCGTCAGCCCGATGCCGCCCGCGCCGTGGACGGCCTAG
>WHTC01000205.1 GCA_009379795.1 Nitriliruptorales bacterium
TCCCAATGAACCGAACGAACAGCCCATCCGAATGTCGGGGGAAGCTAATTCTCCCGCCGCCGGGGGTCAATCTTGCGAAGCGACCTGTGAGCCATCCTGGGGACCCGATTCCGCAGGGTTACACCCGGGGGCGCCTTCCCTCCCGCTCAAGGCCCATCAGTATAGGGGTACACCTGTCCTGTGTCCTTTTGGTCATCCAGTTCGCCCGAGAAGAGATGGAAAACACTGATTTGTGAGGCGTCCTATTGGACACATCCGGGACCGCAACGCCCGCAGCGCTGGGCCTTCGGAATCCTGAGAGCCCAGCGGAGGAGGGGTCGCACGCGCCCCCGTACGCCGGGGCGTGGAGCGAGCGAGGTGCCGCAACCCCGCCGTGCAAAGGAACATATTCATTACGTGACCTGGGTTTCTGCGAACTCGCCGAGGATTTTTGACGATGCTGGCGTCACTGCTCCGGGTTGTCAGGTCAGCGCGATAGCCACACTGAGACGATTGCGGATGCCAGCAGCGACCTCGGCGGTCCGGTGCCGCTCGCTTCCACGGGGCGTTGACGATCATCAATGCACCGGTCATCCCGGGAATCAGCCACCGCAGGGACCGCCGCGCGCATTTGCTGCGCGCCGGCGGTCGCTGGCCCCGGCGGATGGTGCGAAGGCCACCATGTCCGGCATTGGCTCGACGGCGGCCCTACCGATCTGGACAATTTGCTGCTGGCATGCGCCGGCTGTCACCGGGACATCCACGACCGCGGCTGGCAACCCGTCCACGGCCCCGACAGCCGCTGGACCCACCACCCACCATCCCAACCGCAAAGCCCGCCACGGCCCGCCCGGCCGCCCGGCCCCCGCTCACCACGGCCACCGCCCGGACCGCATCCGGGGAAGACGCAACCTGCCCACCCGGCGCACCACACCACACCCAAGGGCTGGTCAGAACGTCGGTCGTGCCCCTGGCGTCCAGGGGTGGCCACCGGCTAGAGTTGCCAGCATGAAGAAACTGCTGCTGCTTGCGGGGCTCGCCACAGCAGGTTGGCTGGTGAGCCAGGCCGTGCGCAAGCCCAACACTTCCTGACTGGCCCGTTTCCTCAGCCGACATTGCGGCTTGTTAGTCGGTGAGGAAACGGGTCACCGGATCGAGTCCGGTCCTCACGGCTGCGGCGACGCCGGGCGGCCGTGAGGACCGGACATGTCTTCCTCTTACGCTGCCGTTGGCTGTGGATCAGATCCAACTGTCCATCAGGATCCGCAGATCCCAGACCGCACGCGAGATCTCCTGGCCCACGTAGACCGGGAACATGAACAGGAACGCCCCGACGGCCAGGATCGCCACCACGGCCGGCACCCACCGCAAGCTCTCGACGCGCAGAGCACGGCCCGCGGTCGCGGCCAGCGCCAGGCACATGAAGGGCACCGCGGGCGTCATATAGAAGAGGAATACCGGGCGCGGCGTGACCAGCCAGGGCATGGACTGCAGCAGCAGGAAGCCCAGGATCGCCGCCGACCGCCAGTCGCGGCGCGCGATCACCAGGTATCCCGTCACCGGGTACGCCAGCAGCGCCATCCACCAGATCGCCGGGTTGCCCACGCCGAGGATCTCCGCGACGTTGCCCTCCGCAACCATGCAGCCGCCCTCGGGTGGGTTGTCCGGATCGTCGCAGCTCTCGAAGTAGTAGGCGACCGGACGGGTCATCAGCAGCCAGGTGGTCGCCGGGGCGCGGTACGGGTGGTCCACCTCCAGACTGCGGTGGAAGTCTGCGATCTGACCCTGCTCCTCCACCCAGGCGGCGGCGATGTCCCCAGCCGTCACGCCGGTGCACTCCGCGTCCGGGCAGCGCTCCTGGCCCAGCCGGGTGTCCTCGTAATTGGCGAACCAGCCGGCGTAGCTGAGCAGGTAGATGGCCACGGGCAGCGCAACCAGCGTGGCCAGACCGCTGCCGACTATGCGCTCGGGTCGCACGAACCAACGGCCGGTGATGCGCCGGCGCCAGGCCAACTCGCTGACCAGCACGAACAGCCCGGCCGCGCCGATGGCCAGCACGGCCGACCATTTGGTGGCCAGCGCCAACCCGAAGGCCAGGCCCGCCAGCCATCGCGCCACGTGCGAACGCTGTGGCAGCGCCCGCTGCTCGCCGGGCTCCGGGGCGAGCGCGTCGACGCCCGCCCATTGCTGCTCACGGTCCACCAGGAGCAGCCAGAAGCCGGTGGCCACGAACAGGCTCAGGAAGACGTCGAGCATGGCGATCCGGCTCATCGTGAAGGCGAGCCCCTCGACGGTGAGCAGCAACGCCGCAAGTGCCGCCACCCCACGGCGGCGGAACAGGCGCAGACCCGTCAGGTAGATCATGAGCACCGTGAGCGTGCCGGCGAGCGCGGCGCCCGCCCGCCAGCCGAACGAGTCATAGCCGAAGACGGCGATTCCGCCCGCCAGGAGCCATTTACCGACCGGGGGATGGACCGCGAACTCGCTCTCGACGCCCCGGCTCAGAAATTCGCGCGCATCGCGCGCGTAGTACGTCTCGTCGAAGTAGAGCCGCTCGGGTTCGCCGAGGCGGTAGAACCGAAGCGTTCCGGCTACCAGGACGAGCAGGATCGGCAGCGCGATCGCCAGCGCCCGTCCGTAGCGCCGGGTTGCAGAGGGTGGCGTCGCGGACGGCGGGTTGGCATCGTGGCCGCGGTCCGTGACGCTGACGTCAGTGGCCATGGACGCAGAGTGTAGGAGGGTCCAATGGGCAGCGACCCCGGCCGAACGCGAGTGGGTGGCGGCCGGCTCGTCCTGGTCGCGACGCCGATCGGCAACCTCGAGGATCTGTCGCCCCGCGCGGCCCGCACACTGGCCGAGGCTGACGTGGTCGCGGCCGAGGACACCCGCCGGACCCGGATCCTCCTGGACCACGCGGGTGTACACGTCCCGATGCTCAGCGTTCATGAGCACAACGAGGACCGCCGGGCGGGGCCCCTGCTGGACCGGGTCGCCGCCGGCGAGACCGTGGTGGTGGTGACCGACGCGGGCACCCCCGGCCTGGCCGACCCGGGTTTCGTGCTCGTGCGAGAGGCGCGCGCACGCGGCCTGGTGGTCGAGGCGGTGCCCGGTCCCGCCGCCGCTTTACAGGCCTTGGTGCTGTCGGGCCTGCCGATGGACCGCTTCGCCTTCGAGGGCTTCCTGCCCCGCAAGGCCGGTGCGCGCGCCCGGCGCCTGGAGGAACTGGCCGGAGACCCCCGCACGCTGGTCTTCTACCTTTCGCCGCACCGCACCGCCGAGGACCTCGACGCGCTGGTGGAGGCCTTCGGGGACCGACCAGCGGCGCTCGCGCGGGAGATGACCAAGCTGCACGAGGAGGTGTGGCGGGGCTCGCTGCCGGAACTGGCCCATCGAGCGCGCGAGGGGGTGCGGGGCGAGGTGACGCTGGTCGTCGGTGGGTCCCCACCCCGGGCGATGGACACCGGGCCGGCCGCGCTGGCCGCCCGCGTCCATGACCTGGTCGAGTCCGGCATGGCCAAGCGCGAGGCCACCGCAGCCGTGGCGGCGGCGGCCGGGGTCCCCAAGCGCGTCGTGTATCAGGCCATTCTTGACGAGGGCCTTGGTTAGCCGGCCGCGGGGGCCCGGCTGTTCGGTCCGATCGGCCTCGTCCCGCTGGTCACGCCGCGAGCGTGGAGGCCGCTACCATCCGCCCATGGCCGAGCACGACACCAGCGCGGTGACCAAGGACACCTTCTACGTCACCACTCCCATCTACTATCTGAACGACGTGCCGCACATCGGGCACGGCTACACCACGGTCGCAGCCGATGTGCTCGCCCGTTGGCGGCGCCTCAGCGGCGACCGGGTGCACTTTCTCACCGGCACCGACGAGCACGGCGAGAAGAACGCCCGCGCGGGGCGCGAGCGGGGTATGACCCCCCAGGGACACGTGGACGACATCGTCCCCCGGTGGCATGAGATGCTCCGGCTGCTGCGGATATCCAACGACGACTTCATCCGCACGACCGAGCCACGGCACACCGAGCGCGTGCAGCAGTTCATGAAGAGGCTGTACGAGCAGGGTGACCTCTACAGAGGCACGTACTCCGGCTATTACGACGTGCGCAGCGAGACCTACTACACCGAGGATGAACTGCTGCCCGACGAGGACGGTGTGCGCCGGCTCAGCCCGACTCATGGCACGCCCGTCGAACTGGTCGAGGAGGAGAACTGGTTCTTCCGACTCTCCGAGTACGCGCCGGACCTGCTCAAGCTCTATGACGAGCGCCCCGACTTCGTGCAGCCGAAGGCGCGGCTCAATGAGGTGCGCAGCTTCGTTGAGGCGGGCCTGGAGGACATCTCGGCCACCCGCTCGCGGTTGGACTGGGGCGTCTCGGTTCCCTGGGAGCCGGGCCACGTGTTCTACGTGTGGTTCGACGCGCTGCTGAACTACATCACCGCCGCCGGCTACGGCAGCCATCCGGACGCCTTCGCCCGCCGCTGGCCCGCCGACGTGCACCTGATCGGTAAGGACATCCTGCGCTTCCACGCGGTGTACTGGCCGGCGATGCTGATGGCCGCCGGGCTGGAGGTGCCGCGGCAGGTCTACGCGCACGGCTTCCTGCTGGTCGCTGGCGCGAAGATGAGCAAGAGCAACGCCACCGGGGTCCATCCCGCGACGCTTGTCGAGCACTTCGGCCTGGACTGCTACCGGTACTACTTCCTGCGGGAGATCAGCTTCGGCCAGGACGGCACCTTCTCGTGGGAGTCGATGGAGCAGCGCTACACCACCGATCTCGCCAACGACCTGGGCAACCTCGCCAACCGCGTGCTGACCATGGTGGAGTCCTACCGTGGCGGCACCGTGCCGTCGGCGCCCGACGGCGGGGAGCCCGCGCACGGCGAGGCCGAGGCGGCGCTGTCCGCCGAAGTCGCCCTCGCGGTCGCGGGCCTGCAGGTCTTCGACCGGTTGGAGTTCAAACGCGGGCTGGAGTCGCTGTGGGTGCTGGTCGGCGGGATGAATCGCTACGTCGAGGCGCGCCGTCCGTGGGCGTTGAACAAGGCCGGCGAACACGCCGAGCTCGACCGGTGCCTGGCAACCTGCGTTGACGCGTTGCGCATCATCGCGGTGGTCATCTCGCCGGTGATGCCCGACGCGGCCGCCGCCCTGTGGGAGAAGCTCGGGCTGGCGTCGCTCGGATCGGGGTGGGCGCTGTCCGCGCAGCGTCTGCCGCAGGCGGCCGAGCAGGGCCGCACCCCGGCCGGGCTGACGGTCCACCGGGGTGACCTGCTGTTCCCCAAGCTTCCCGAGTAGGCGGGCAACCCCTCACGGGCCTCACGCGTCGAGGCTCCGTGAGGAGGTTGGCGTCCATGCTTGTGTCCGTTGACGAGACGAGGGCGGTGTTCGTGCCCCACGCCACGGCGCCGGTGAGTGACTTCGCCGACGTCTATGCCGCACATCACGCCGAGGCCCTGCGCCTGGCGTACCTGCTGTGCGGCGACGCGCACCGCGCCGAGGACGCGGTCGCCGATGCCTTCGTCAAGGTCTGGAGGCGCTGGGAGCGGGGAGGGATCGACTCGCCCCGCGCCTACGTGCGCCGGGCCGTGGTCAACGAGGTGAACTCGCGCTTCCGGCGGCTGCGGCTGGAGCGCCGCGAGGCCCAGCGGCGCACCGGCGATGACCGCGGGACGCAGCGTCACGACGA
>WHTC01000162.1 GCA_009379795.1 Nitriliruptorales bacterium
ACCAGTGGCGCCGGGTCGGCTCCCAGTCGTCCGGGCCGAGCAGCAGGTAGTAGTCGGGCAGTTCGATCGCCCCCGAGCGCCAGCGTTGCAGCGCAGCGGCGACCGCCACCTCAAACTCGCCCACCGCGCCCGTGCCGTCGAACAACCGGATCCACGCCTCAGCCACCTCGCCGAGCGGGTCGGCGTCGTGCACAGCCAGGGAGGCGCCCGCCCCGCCGGCGCCGCGCTGGGCGGCGACCGCCCGCTCGAGCGACGGCAGCTCCGGATCGACGGTGACCACCCTGACCCGTCCCGCGCGCGCCAGCGAGGGCAGCAGCGCGGCGGCGTCCGGCCCTACGAGCGTGACGACCGTTGCGGCACTGTGTTGCACGGCCACAAGGCTGCCACGTCCGCACCGACTCCTCTACGGGACCGTCAGCTCGCGGACCTTGAGTTCGTCGGCGGGGTCGAGTTCCAGCAGGAAGTCCCGGCAGCGCACTGCCTCGTCACGCTCGCCGATCTCGATCGCGGCACCCATCAGGACGTGGACGGATTCCAGGAACCCGCGGTTGGGCTCGTGGTGCCAGGGCACGGGCCCCTGGCCTCCCCACCCGGCCCCGCGGATGCGGTCGAGCCCCCGGTGATAGCCGGTGCGGGCGAACGCGTACGCGGCGACGGGGTCGCCTCGCCGCAGGGCCCACTTGGCCAGCGCCGCCCAGCCGGCCAGGAAGGTGGGGTGCGCGGCCACCAATGCGCGCAGCCGCGCCTTGATCTCGGCGTCGTCGGCATCGGCCGCGGCCTGCATCGCCCGGACCTCCTCCAGCCCGCGGGCCGCGTCGTGCGGCTCGGGATCCAGGAGCGTCTCGCGTGCCCCGTGCAGTGGCAGGCTCATCCTGTTCCCTCTCGCTCAGCGCTGGCGCGGGATGGTCATGTCGAACCAGCGCTTGTTCTCCCGGCGTGCGTCGAGCCCCACGTGGACGTGCTTCGGTTCGGTGTACTCGAGCAGACCAAGGTAGCCGTGCTCGCGGCCGACACCGGACTGCTTGAAGCCGCCGAACGGGTACTTCGGGCTCAGCAGGTGGTAGTCATTGACCCACACGGTGCCGGTGCGCAACCGGGCTGCCACGTCCATCGCCCGTGCCGGTGACCCCCAGACCCCGCTGGCCAGGCCGTAGTCGGAGTCGTTGGCCAGGGCCACGGCCTCGTCCACGTCGCGGTAGCGCTGGACCGCCAGGACCGGCCCGAAGATCTCCTCGCGGGCGATGGTCATCTCCGGCGTCACATCGGTGAAGATCGTGGGGGCGACGAAGAAGCCCCTGGACAGGCGGTCGTTCTCCAGGCGCACTCCTCCGGTCGCCAGCGTGGCGCCCTCCTTCTTGCCGACGTCGATGTAGCCGAGCACGGTGTCCAACTGCTTCTGGCTCACCAGCGGACCCATGGTCACGCCCTTCTCCAGGGCGGGTCCGACGACGATGTCGCCGACGCGCGCCTGGAGGCGTTCGAGGAAGTCGTCGTGCAGAGATTCGGGCAGCAGCAGCCGCGAACCGGCGGTGCACACCTGGCCGGAGTGGAAGAAGATGCCGTACAACGCCCCGTCGACGGCCAGGTCCAGGTCGGCGTCGTCGAGCACCACCTGCGCGCTCTTGCCCCCCAACTCAAGGGTCAGGTTCTTGACGGTGCTGGCCGCCAGCCGCATGATCTGGCGGCCGACCTCGGTCGACCCGGTGAACGACACCTTGTCCACGTCCGGGTTCGTCACGAGTTCCTCGCCGGTGCCCGGCCCGGGACCCGGGATGATCGACACCACCCCGTCCGGCACCCCCGCCTCCTGGAGGATCTCCGCCAGCTTGACCGCCGTCGCGGGCGTCTCCGGAGCGGGCTTCAGCACGATCGAGTTGCCCGCCGCCAGCGCCATGGAGATCTTCCAGGCGGCCATCTGGATCGGGAAGTTCCACGGGATGATCGCCGCGCAGACTCCGACCGGCTCGCGGCGCAGGTAGTTGTGGCTGGGTCCGGGCGCGATCGTCAGGGGCAACGGCTCAGGCTCGTCCAGTCGCGGGGCGAACTCGGCCATGGTGCGGAACCAGAACCCGGCGCCCCCGACGTCGGCGCCCTTCGCCTTGGCCAGCGTCGCGCCCGAGTCGCGGGCCTCCAGTTCGGCGAGTTCGGCCGCACGGGCGCGGATGCCCCTGCCCACCGCCGCCAGCACCGCGGCGCGATCGCTGCCGCGCTTGCCGGCCCAGCGGCGGTCCTCGAAGGACGCCCGGGCAGCGGCGATCGCACGGGCGGCGTCCTCCGGCCCGGCTTTGGCGACGGTCCCCACCGATTCGCCCGTGGAGGGATCGATGGTCTGGGAGGTCTCGCCGGAGGCAGCGTCGGTGAACTGGCCGTCGATGAACAGCGGAAAGTCAGCCATCAGATCGTGACTCCTTGGCGTCGGTCATGCGACGTGTCGCTCACGCCGCTCAGGGCTTGATCGTTTCGAAGGGGTTGCGGCAGGCGCGACAGAAGTTGGTGCTGCGGCACGGCGTCGGTCCGAACGGCGAGTCGGTCACCGTGTCGTGTGATCCACACAGCGGACAGGTGACGCCCTCGCCCGAGGGCCCGCGGCCGATCTGCAGCAGGTTCTGACCGGAGCCGGGCGGGGCGATGCCGAAGGCGCGCAGTTTTTCCCGGCCCGCTGGGGTGATCCGCTCAGGATCCCACACCGTGTCGCGCACGAAGCGCACCTCGACCTCGGTCACGCCCTCCAGTGCGGCGACGGCCCGCTCGACCTCCTCGCCGATCACCGCGGTCGCCGGGCAGGCCGAGAAGGTCGGCACCAGATCGACGGTCACGCTGCCGCGGTCGACCCGGACGTCGACGACCATGCCGAGGTCGCCGATGCTGACCGGCGGCATCTCGGGATCAGGCACGCGGTCCAGAACCTCGCGAACCTGGCCGTCGAGCGTACGCATCCTCACCACCGCGCCCCCGGTTCGGACCGGTACAGCATGGTCATCTCCTCGCAGAGAGCAATGAACTCCTCACTGTGCAATCCGTGCCGGCCGGCGCGCGCGGGCGGCGTCAGGCTCCGGTCCACCAATCCCTGCAGCCCGAAGGGCGCCAGTTCCGCCTCGACGGCGTCGATCCAGTGGCTCGCCTGCTCGGCGTGGGCCACCGGTAGCGTGCCGTCCGCGAGCAGTTCCTGCTCTCCCGGCAAGGTCTCGAACAGCCCAATGGCCTGGGGGAGGGCCTCGCGCAGCCCGGCGACCAGGCGCTCGCGAGCCTGGAGCGGACCCTCGGCGAGCCGGGCCAGCCAGGCGCGGGCATGGAGCAGGTGGTAACGCTCCTCGCGGCGGAGCGCTCCGGTCGCCGCCGCGGCCTCGCGCCAGGCGGATCGCGACAAGGCGTCCAGGCGAATGTCCTCGGCCAGGTCGTACAGCAGTTGGCGGGCAACCGTGTAGCCCCAGTCCCCGTTGGGACGCTCGCACACCACCGCGTGGCGGTACTCGCCCGCCGGGCGCCCCAGCCCCAGCTGGTCGGGATCCTTGCCGGTGCGCTCGGAGGCCAACCCGTACCACACGACCGCGTGGCCGATCTCGTCCTGGGCGATCGAGGAGAACGCCAGATCCTCCTCGAGGTGAGGGGCAAAGCCGGTCCAGTGGCTGTGGCGGTGGCCGATCACCAACTCGTCGTCGGCGAGCGCCAGCAGCATCAGTACGTGGGCGTCGTCGATGATCACGAGAGACCCAGCGCCTGCACGTCTTCGGCGCTCGACTCCTCGGCTAAGGAGGGCGACGCGCGCCGAGCGGAGCGTAAAAGGCTCTTGCGGAGATCGGCGCGCGTCGCCCGACCCCCCTGCACGTCTTCGGCGCTCATGCTGGCCTCCCTCCGGTCGGGGCGGCACGGTGCTCGGGGTTGCGCACCCGCAGGTCCGCCGGACGGGCGCGCTTCACCGGCCCGCCGGCCTCCGCGGCCCGAGCCAATGCCCGGCGGCGCTTCTCTCCCAGCCCGGCGTAGCCGCGCTGCAGCTTGTAGGACTTGTCGGTCGCGAACTCCATGAGGTCGGGCCGTTCCAGGGCGTGCAGGGCGTCCCCGTCCCGGACCGCAAGGTCAACCCCCTCCCCATGGCGAAAGAAGGCCTCCTTGGCGAGCAGCAGGGCCATCTCGACATCCGGTGCGTGGACCACGCCGACCGGCGCCCAGTCGTCATCGGCCTTGCGGCGGCCAAACACCTCCCAGCGGAGACCCATGATGACTCCTCTCAGGCCGAGATCGGCTCCTCCTCGGCCATGACCTGGCGGACCCAGTCATGCGATTCGTGGATCCAGCGCCGCCAGGCCAGGCGCGTCTCCGTCATGGGGCCCTGGTTGCGAGCGATGCGCTTCAGCGGTTCCCAGTCCGGTTCCGTCCAGCGCCACTCACCAGCCTCATCATCGTAGGCCAGCGCGGGGTCCGGCACGTCGATGCCGAGATCCCACAGCTTGGGAACGTACTGCGAGAAGAAGCGCTGCCGCAGCTCGTCGTTGGTCGCCGTCCGGAAGCGGTAGTGCAGCAGCAGGTCGCCGCTGTTGGACTGGCGCGATGGCGGACCGAAGAAGTGGATCAGGGGCACCCACCAGCGGTTGACCGCGTCCTGGAACATCGCCCGCTGTCGGTCGCTACCCGCGCACAGTTCCAGCACCAGATCCTCGCCGTGTCGCTGGTGCAGGCTCTCCTCGGCACAGATGCGCTTGAGCACGCGGCCGTAGGGGGCATAGCTCGAGTCCAACAGCGCCTTCTGCGTGACCAGCGCCGCGCCGTCGACCAGGAACCCGATCACCGCCACGTCGCCCCAGGTGTGCGTTGGGTAGTGAAAGACGTTGTGGAACTTGGACCGCCCGCTCAGGAGGTCGGCGATCATCTGCTCGCGCGGCTTGCCCAGGTCCTCGGCGATCCGG
This sequence comes from Nitriliruptorales bacterium, assembly GCA_009379795.1. GTDB lineage: Bacteria > Actinomycetota > Nitriliruptoria > Euzebyales > Egibacteraceae > WHTC01. The sequence continues at coordinate 4,902 of WHTC01000162.1, forward strand.
TACAGCAGGTGCCCATGGCCGACCTCGTCCTGGACCTTGGCGGTCAGGCTCATCTTGCGCCGCAGGCTGGGCGCTCTGGCGATCCACTCGCGCTCAGGCAGCGCACCCATGATTTCGGAGTTGGCGTGCATCTCGATGAACTTGATCGCGCCCCGCCGGTACTCCTCGGGCATCCAGTCGGAGGCCTCGATTTTCTCGCCAGCGTCGACGCGACGCTTGAAGTCCACGGTCCGGGTCGTGGTGTCCATCGTTTGGTCCTTCGTTCTCGGGCTCGGGGTTGGCGGATCAGGCGGGCTGGCGGGTCGCGAGGGCGTCCAGCCCGCGGGCGAAGGGGCTGTCCTGGGGGGTCGTACCGAGCGGGGCGGCGGCGGGGATGGTGGCGGTCAGCTCCTCCCACCAGGCCCAGGCCGGTTCGGATGCGGTCTCGTGGAGGTCGCGGAAGCGTCCGGCGGCCGCGCCGCCGAGCCAGTCATCCGGCAGCAGGGCGGTAGGCAGGCCGGGATCCAGGAAGAGGAAGGACCGCCAGTGGTGCACCAGACGCAGTCGGTGCAGGAATGCCGCCGCGGGGTCATCCTGCTCGGCTGGCGCCTGGACGGGCCATGCTCTCAGGAAACCGGCGTGCGCCTCGCGCAGCGCCCCCAGGTCCCAGGCCTGCGCCACGATCCGCCGGTCCTCGGCGCTGGGCGCCTGTGGGTCGGCGCCGTCCGTCGTCGACAGGAGCGGGAGGGACTCGGCGACCAGGGCGTGGTCGGCGACCAGCGCGCTGAGCCGGTCGCCGTGCTCGTGCGGGCTGACCCAGACCTCTGTGCTCAAGCGCCCGAAACCCATCCACCCCAGCGCTCGGGCGAACTCGTGGTCGCGCGGGCCGCGGGGCCGGCGGGCGGCGAGGTCGCCGTTGCCGGCAGCCAGCGCGGGGGAGATGATCAGCAGGCGCCAGCGGCCGTCCCAGTCGGCGGCGCGCAGCCGGTAGATGCGGGCGGCCGCCTCCTCGAGCCGGTCGACCCCGCGATCGGTCAGCCGGTAGGCGGCGTAACGGCCGACGCGGCGCGGCTCCACCCAGCCCTCGGTGGTCATGCGATGCAGGGCGGTGCGGGTGGCCTGTGGAGTGAACCCCAGCGCGCCCATGGCACCGGTCAGCGCAGTCAGCCACGCCTCCCCGCCCGATGGGCGGACGACATCGCCGAACAGCGTGAACAGCGCGGACCGGGCGCGCATGGATGGTCCACCTTCCGGTGAGCCCGGTCTCACGAGACCGGGCTGTTGCGTTACGCCAACATTACCATTGAGGCCCGTGGCTGTAACACGTCGGGGACGGCCGCGGGCGCCGGAGTGGCGTTACGGCCCGTTGCGCTCCCCGGGTGCGGAGGTGGTGGTCTCGTCTTCGGGGGTCGAATCGGGCTCGGCCGCGCTCGATCTGCGAGCCATGACGATCAGCACGACCAAGAGGACCGGGATCGCCAGGATCACGGCAAACACGAGCAGTTCAGCGGGCAGCAGGACGGCCAGAGCGGATCCTCCTTGGTCGTGGTGAGGCGTCGCGTGTCGCCTGGTGCTCAAGTGCCCGCCGCGCGCGCCGCCCACACCGAACCGGTCGATAGCATCGAGAGAGAAGACTCCCACTTGAGGTGATCATGACCCGGAACATGCTGCTCGTCGAACCTGTGGGCGGGCGGCGATGCCTGATGGGAACGGTGTGATGGCGCTGAGCCGTTCGCGGGCGGCCGCGCTGCTGATCGCCGCGGTCCTGCTGAGCGGCTGCTCGGCCACCTCCCAGCAGATGATCCAGCCGCGCGAGGGGCGTTCGGGCCTGCAGGGCACCGGGACGCTGGACGGTCAGCAAGTCGTCGTCGCCCAGGGCCTGCCCGAGCTCGTCGTGGGCACCTGCCGACCCACCGAGGGGCACACCCAGGATCTGTGCTTCATCAGCAACTTGATCGACGGGCGGCCTTTCGTGCTGACCATCGAGAACCCCGACGCGCTGGTGGAGGAGGGCGAGACCCTGCCGGTCGGCAACCCGCCCTGCGGCGACCCTGAGTCCTGCGAAGCCGTCACCGACGTTGCCATCGTCAGCCTGAAGATCGACACCGATCCCGCGGTCAACGCCACGAGCGGCACGCTGCGCATGACCCGCATCGAGCCGTTCCAGAACTACGTCGGCGAGGTGAACCTGCGACTGCCGAACGGCCGCTTCACCGGCTCGTTCGACGTGGTCCCCCGCCCGGACTAGGAACCGTCGGTCCACGCGTGCCGATCTCCGCAAGCCCTTTCCGCTCGGCACGCGTCGCCCTCCTTGAGCGCAGACCCTCAGCGACGGCGCCTGCCGCGGTAGCCGGCGTCGACGTCCTCGCGGCGCGCTTCCGAGGCGGGCGTCGGGCACGGTGGCGGGGAGGCGAGCAGTCCGCGGAGTTCGGCGATCAGACCCTCGACGTCCTGGGTGAGCCGGGTCCAGTCGACCAGGAACGGCCGCCACCCGCCGCCCACCGCGGCGTTCTGCCGCCGATGGTGGGTGGTCAGGCTGGCGCGGGACGCGCGTGAACTGAGGCCGTCACACTCGCAGGCCACCCACTGGTCCGGGAAGGCCACGTCGATCTCGATGGTGATGCCATCAGCGCAGCGGAACGGGAACGGGCGGGGATGCGGATGGAGGTCGTGCGCTCGCAGCGCCCGCCGCCAGTACCAC
>WHTC01000016.1 GCA_009379795.1 Nitriliruptorales bacterium
CTAGCATCAGGGTTATGGAGCAGGCAGGAGGAGGCGCCGGCGGGAACGGGGCGACCGCGGGGCTGCGGCTGGGGATGTGGGCGAAAGCAGGCAATCTCGTGGGGTTGGTCGCGGCGATCGGCGAGGACGAGGTCATGCTGTTCGACCCCGGGCAGCGGCAGATTGCCAGGGTCGCTCCAGGGGAGCTGACGCTGCTGCCGGCGGGGGCGGTGACCGTCACGGTACGGGTCGATCTGCCGCTCGCCCATGGCCTGGACGAGGCCGAGTTGCGGCGCTGGGTCGCCAGCCTCACCGACGAACTCCTGCGCGAGCGGGCCGCTGGAGCGCTGGCGGACGCGGGGCTGGATGGAGGCGCTGCGCTGCCCTCGGTGCGGGTGGACGTCCAGGCGGCTGAGACCAGCGGCGCGGTGTGCCTGTGCGGTGCCCGGACCCCTGCGCCTGAGGGCGCGGCGGTCCCGTGCTCGGCGTGCGGGCGCCAGGCGGTCGCACCGCCGCAGCGCGCGAGCAACGATGTGCTCCGCCTGGGGGGCTAGCCGCCCCTACCCTTGGTCGAGGGGCCGCGAGCCGGCTCCTTGGTAACCATGTCGCCGCCGCCACCGTCGCTGATGGGCGCGCCCCCTGCGTGGACATGGGAGACCATGGCAGGGTCGAATGGTTCGATCTCGGCCGCCTCGCTGGCCAGGCGCTCGGGCTCCCGTGCCCCGCGGATCAGCGGGAGCAGGAGCAGCACCACAGCCCCGAGCAGCCCAGCGATGATCAGCACGGGACGGGCTCCGAATACCGAGCCCAGCGGCCCCACGATCACGAAGCTGAGCGGAACCAGCCCGATAGCCACCATCCAGTCCAGGCTCGATACCCGGCCCAAGAGCTCGCGGGGCACCCAATGCTGGAGGTTGGTGTTCCACACGACGTCGCTCAGCGTGAACATGCCGCCGATCACAAAGCCGGCCACGATCCCATGCCAGGGCAGGATCATCGCGCCCAGAACGATCAGCGCGAGCAGCGCGGTGCCCTCGGCGACGTAGTAGGCCAGCACGGACCGTCGCGGCAGCCCCCACCGCCCGACCAACCACGCAACCAGGATCGCCCCCACCCCGGAGGCGGACATGATCGAGGCGAGCCCGACCGCCGCCTCACCTGAAGAGAAGCCGAAGTCCGCGATCAGCAGATAGGGCACCAGGATCTCGAAGGGGCCGTGGAAGGCCAACCCGGCGATCATCGCCCCGAGCATCCCGGCCCACAGCCAGCGGGTGGCAAGCACGACGCGTACCCCCGCGGCCGACTCCCGCACCTGGGCGAGGAAGCCGCTACGGCTGTCACCGTCGGGGGAGCGCACCGGTCGCGCGGCCACCAGTGCCACCAGCCCCGCCGAGACGATGAAGGTCACCCCGTCAACCAGGAAGGCGCCTCCTGGCTCCCCCACCCTGATCACCAGGGCTCCCAGAGAAGGTCCCAGGACGTAGAGCATCAGCGGCTTGACGCCGCCGAAGAAGGCGTTGGCGCGGGGCAGGTCCTCCGTGGGCAGCAGGTCGGGCAGCAGTGAGACGGACGCGGGGTTGAAGAAGGCGTTGCCCGCACCGAAGCACGCTCCGAGCACCAGCAGGAGGGGGATCGTGAGTTGACCGTTGACCGACAGCATGCCGATGCCGCCGATCGCCGCCGCGCGCCACAGGTCGGCGACGATGATCACCGAACGGCGTGGAAAGCGGTCACTTGCCCACCCGCCGATCGGCAGCATCGCGACCTGAGCGAGCGCCCACACCAGGCCGACGGCTGCGAAGGACCTCGGGTCTGGGTCGATCGCATAGACCTGGAGGGCGATCGCCACCCGGAAAACCCCGTCGCCGAGCAACGACACGAGCCACCCGCCCGCGACGAGACGGTAATCACGGTGGCGGAGGGGCGCCAGCATGCCCATCCGTGGCGGCCTCACGGAACGGCCACCCAGCCCGCCGCCCTGACCCACCCTCCGAGTGTGGTCCAGCGCACGAGCGAAGCCCTCCCGTTTTCAAGCCGAAGCGGCGGTATGAGGCTGCGACCGTGAGGATAAGGAGTTCTCAGCTCTATACAAGACACCCGAAAGGGGCGCTCTCCTGGTGGCCCGGAAGGGGAGACCTGGCTCACTCGGGAGGGGCGTCGGCACCCCCCGAGGCGTGGTCAGCGGTCCGGCGCAGGGTGGCCAGCTGACGGCGGACCGCGTGCGCCGCCGGCCCCGAGATCGCTTTGCGCCGGGCGACCGCAGCGGCGGGATCCAGCAGGTCTCCGGCCACCCCGGCCAGCTCGGGCAAGGCCGCGACCACAGCGGCGTGATCGAGATCCTCAAGGTCGGCGCCACGCCGCTCGCAGTCGCGGACCAGCGCGCCGACGCGCTCGTGCGCCTGCCGGAACGGCACTCCCCGCCGCACCAGCGCCTCCGCCACGTCCGTGGCCAGACTCGATCCCCCGGCCGCGGCCGTCTGCAGCCGCTCGCGGTCGAAGCGCAGCGACGCGACTGTGCCGGCCATCGCCGGGAGCACCAGGTCGAGGGTGTCGATGGCGTCGAAGACCGGAGGCTTGTCCTCCTGCAGATCCCGGTTGTAGGTGAGCGGCAACCCCTTGAGCGTCACCAGCAGGGCGACGAGGTCGCCGATCAGGCGGCCGGTCTTGCCGCGCACCAGCTCGGCGACGTCGGGATTGCGCTTCTGCGGCATGATCGACGATCCGGTCGAGTACGCCTCCCCTACGCGGGCCCAGGCGAACTCGGTCGAGGACCACAGCACGATCTCCTCGCCGAGCCGGGACAGGTGCACGCCGAGCAGCGCGCAGGCGGACAGGAACTCCACGGCGAAGTCCCGGTCGGCCACCGCGTCCATGGAGTTCGGCGTCACATCCGACACCCCGAGGGCGACGGCGTAGCGTGCGGGGTCCACGTCCAAGGTGAGACCGGCCAGCGCGCCTGAGCCCAGTGGCTCGGCGTCGGCGCGGCCGGCCGCGTCGCGCAGCCGTCCGGTGTCCCGCTCCAGCGCCCAGGCATGCGCCAGCAGGTGGTGGCCGAGCGTGACCGGCTGGGCGCGCTGCAGGTGGGTGTAGCCTGGCGCGATCCAGTCCAGCGTGGATTCGGCCTGGTCAGCGAGGGCGCGCTGCACCGCACGCACCCCGGCCACGAGTCGCCGGCTCGCGGCGACCACGTGCCGGCGCAGGTCCGACGCGATCTGGTCGTTGCGGCTGCGCCCTGCACGCAACCGGCCGCCCGCCTCGCCGCACACCTCGAGCAGCCGGCGCTCGATCGCGGTGTGTAGATCCTCGTCGCCGGGCAGGAAGACGAACGCGCCGCCGGTGAACTCCGCCTCGATCGCGTCGAGCCCCTGGCGGATCGCCGCGTGGTCACCCGCATCGAGGACGCCGATGCGGTGGAGTTCGTCAGCGTGCGCCCGTGACCCGGCCAGGTCCTCCCGCCACAGGCGCCGGTCGACGTCGACGCCCCGGCCAAGCGCCCAGGCGGCCTGGTGGGGCTCCTGCGTGAAGCGCCCGCCCCACAGCCGTCCCTCCGCCGACGCGGACTCGCCGCTCCCGGCAGGACTCACCGCTGTCCCTGGCGCCGCGCCCACACCTTGGTGGGCAGGCCCCACAGCTTGACGAACCCCTCAGCCTGGGTCTGATCGAACTGGTCGGCCTCGTCGTAGGTGGCCAGATCGTGGTCGTAGAGCCCGACGGGGCTGCGCCGGCCGGCGACCGACGCCGACCCCTTGTACAGCCGCACTCGCACCTCACCGTCGACCACCTGCTGCGACTCGGCGATGAAGGCGTCCAGCGCCCGCTTGAGCGGGGTGAACCACAGCCCGTTGTAGATCAGCTGGGCGTACCGGCCCTCCAGCCCGCGCTTCTCCTGGGCAAGTTCCTGCTCCAGGCAGAGATCCTCGAGGTCGCGATGCGCGCGCAGGATGGTCATCGCGCCGGGACACTCATAGACCTCGCGGCTCTTGATGCCGACCAGGCGATCCTCGATCATGTCAATCCGCCCGACGCCGTGGGCGCCCGCTCGTCGATCGACCTCGGCGATCAGCTCAGCAAGGTCGTGCTTGTCACCATCGATCGCGACCGGCCGGCCCTGCTCGAAGGTGAGGGTCAGCTCCTCGGGGGTATCCGGCGCCTGTTCGGCGGGGACCGAGCGGGCGTAGACCTCTTCGGGCGGTGAGGCCCACGGGTCCTCCAGGATCCCGCACTCGGCGGTGCGGCCCCAGAGGTTCTCGTCGATCGAGTAGGGCGAGTCCTTCTTGACGGGGATCGGGATGCTCCGCTCCCCGGCCCACGCGATAGCCGCGTCGCGGGACAGGCCCCACTCCCGAATCGGAGCCTCGACCTTCAGATCGGGCGCGATCGCCATGGCGGTGAGCTCGAATCGGACCTGGTCGTTGCCCTTGCCGGTGCAGCCGTGGGCGATCACCTGCGCCCCGGTCTCACGCGCCGCGCGCACGAGGTGGCGCGTGATCAGCGGCCGCGACAGCGCGGAGACCAGGGGGTACTTGCCCATGTACAGCGCGTTGGCGGCGATGGCCGAGGAGACGAAGTCCTCGGCGAACTCGGTCCTGGCATCGACCACGACCGCGTCGGCCGCGCCGCAGTCCATCGCCCTCTGGCGCACTCGGTCCATCTCACCTTTCTCGGCCTGGCCGACATCGACGGCGCAGGCGATGACCTCGTAACCCTTCTGCTCGGCCAGCCACCTGATAGCCACCGACGTGTCGAGGCCACCCGAGTAGGCGAGGACGAGCCGCTGATCGCTCATGAATCTTCCTTGGGGTAGGCGGGTGCGGGCTGGGCAGGGGTGGGAGCGTGGGACGACGGGTTGGCGATGCCGGTCAAGCGTTCGGCGATCACCTTGCCCGAGGTGCCCTCGGTGGCGACCACGAGCAGCGTGTCGTCGCCCTGCACGGTGGCCAGCACGCCGGGCACGTCGGCGTGGTCGATGGCGCTGGCGACGGTCGCGGCGGCGCCCGGCGGGGTGCGCACGACCGCGAGGTTGCCACTGGCAGCGATGGAGATGACGAACTGGCGCAGCAGTTGCGCCAGCCCAGCAGGCTCGGGCAGCGCGTAGGTGACACGGCCGTCGGCGCCGCGCTGCTTGAAGATGCCGAGCTCATCAAGGTCGCGGCTGACGGTGGCCTGCGTGGCCTCGACGCCCCCCGCCTCCAGACGCGTGACCAGCTCGGTCTGGCTCGGCACCGGCTCGTGGGCGACGATCTCACGCAGCAGGGCATGGCGACGCGCGCGGCTCGAGGGCCGCGCCGGCCTACGCCCGTTGCTCACCATCGCGATGGGGTCCGCACTGGCGCGTCGGCCGGCAGGTGCGCGGTCTGCGCGCCGTCGCGCTGGTCTTCGCCGCCGGTCAGCAGGTGGAGCAGCAGCGCCTTCTGCGTGTGCAACCGGTTCTCCGCCTGGGTCCAGACCACCGACTGGTCGCCGTCCAGGACGCTGGCGGCGATCTCCTCGTCGCGGTGAGCCGGCAGGCAGTGCAGCACAATGGCGTCGGGCCGCGCCGCCTGCATGACCTGTGAGCCGACCTGGTAGGGGCGGAACAGCAGCAACCGGGCATCGTGCTCGACCTCCTGCCCCATCGACGCCCATACATCCGTGTAGACCACGTCGGCATCGGCGGCGGCCTCGAGCGGGTCGGCGGTGACCGTCACCGTGCCGCCGTGCTCGCGGGCGTGGCGTTCGGCAACCCCGACGACCTGCGGGATCGGCTCGTAGCCGGGAGGCGAGGCCACCGCAACATGCATACCGGTCAGGGCCCCCGCGCGCAGCAGCGAGTGAGCGACGTTGTTGCCGTCCCCGAGGTAGGCGAGTTTGAGCCCCGAAAGGTGTCCCTTGTACTCGCGGATCGTCTGCAGGTCGGCCAGCACCTGGCAGGGGTGGGAGAAGTCGGTGAGCGCGTTGATCACCGGGATGGAGCCAGCGCCGGCGAGCAGTTCCAGCGGGGACTGTGCGAAGGTCCGGACGACCACGGCCGACAGGTAACGCGACAGCACCCGGGCGGTGTCCTCGATGGTCTCCCCGCGGCCGAGTTGCAGGTCACCGGTGTTCAGGACCACCGGATGACCGCCCAGCTCGCGGATGGCCACCTCGAACGAGATCCGGGTCCGTGTCGAGGGCTTCTCGAAGATCATGCCGATACTGCAACCGTGGAGGTCCTCGCGCCAGCGCCGATCTGCCTTCAGTTCGTCCGCCAGGTCGAGCACCGCCAGCAGTTCGCCGGCGGACAGCGAGTCGACGGTCAGGTAGTGCTGGGTCAACGGGACGCGCCCTCCTTGGTCTGGATGGTGTTCGCAACGTGTGCCAGCGCGCGAGACAGCCGGGTGATCGCCTCATCGACCTCCGCTCGACCGATGGTCAGCGGTGGCGCGAGCCGGACCGCGTCGGGGACGACGTTGTTCACCACCAGACCCTCGGCCAGGGCCGCGGCCGTCACCTCGGCAGCGAGCGGCTCGGCAAGGACCAAAGCCTGCAGCAGCCCCAGACCGCGGCGTCCGGCGGCCAGGTCGTGGGTGGCGATCAACTCGTCGAGGGACTCGGCAAGGGCGGCGCCCCACTTGGCTGCCGCATCGACCAGGCCGTCACGCTCGATGATGCCGAGCACCGCGAGGGCCGCGGCGCAGATCACCGGCCCACCACCGAAGGTGGTGGCGTGATCGCCGGGACGGAAGGCCCGGGCAGCCTCGCCATGGGCCAGGATCGCACCGATCGGCAGGCCGCCGGCGAGCCCCTTGGCGAGGCAGACCACATCCGGCTCGAGCGCATCCTGGGCCCCTCGCGATCCGGTGGTCTGCCAGCCGAACCAGGCGCCGAGCCGGCCGATGCCCGTCTGCACCTCGTCGGCGACCAGCAGCGCTCCGACCCGGTCGCAGGCGGCTCGGGCGGCCCGCAGGACCGCCTCAGGGACCGGCCGCACCCCACCCTCGCCCTGGACCACCTCGACCCAGACCGCACAGGTGTCCTCGTCGACCGCGGCCTCCAGGGCCGCGGGATCGTCGAAGGGGACATGCGTGACCCACTCCCCCAGCGGCTGGAACGGGACGTGTTTTGCCGGGTTGCCGGTCAACAGCAGCGGCCCGAGCAGCCGCCCGTGGAAACTGCCCTCGAGGCTGACGACGTTGACCTTGCCGTCCCGCTGTGCCAGCCCGTGCCGGCGTGCGAGCTTGATCGCCGCCTCGTTGGCCTCCGCGCCGGAATTCGCGAAGAAGGCCCGGCCGTCGGGCCACCCCAGCAGGTCCTTGAGGCGCTCGGCGAGTTCGACCTGTCCGGCGGTGTAGTACAGGTTCGACACGTGCACGAGCCGACGAGCCTGTGTGGCGACGGCCTCAGCCACCTCGGGGTGGGCGTGGCCGAGGGCGGTGACCGACAGCCCGGAGAGGAAGTCGAGGTAGCGCCGGCCCTGGGCATCGACCAGCCACGGTCCCTCGCCGGTCACGAACTCCACCTGCTGCCGGCTGTAGGTGGGCAGGAGCGAGGCGGCCTCGCGCTGGGCGATCTCACTGACCATCGCGTCGGTCATGTGGTCTCCTTGTCGACCATGGTGCCGATCCCCTCGTCGGTGAAGATCTCCAGCAGCAGCGCGTGCTCGACGCGACCGTCCAGGAGGTGGGCGTGGGCGACGCCACCGTCCAGAGCGGCCACGACGCTGGCGATCTTCGGGACCATCCCGGTGTGCAGCGCGCCAGAGCCGAGCATGGACCGCAACCGCTCGAGCGTGACGTGGGAGAGCAGCAGGGGGCGCGCGTCCCCGGCGCCGAAGTCCTCGTACAGGCCGGGGACGTTGGTCAAGAAGATCAGCTTGTCGGCCCGCAGGGCGGTGGCCACCGCCCCCGCGGCGGCGTCGGCGTTGACGTTGTACTCGGCGCCTCCGGCGTCGCGGCCCAGTGGGGCGACCACGGGGACGGCCCCCTCGTCGAGCAGCGACACCAGGACCCGGGGGTTGATCCGTTCGACGTCGCCGACCAGCCCGAGCCGGGGGTCGGCGGGCCGCGCGGTCAGCAGCGTGCCGTCGGTCCCCGCCACCCCGACCGCGGTCGCCCCGGCGGCGGTGATCGCTCCGACCAGGGTCGGGTTGACCTGGCCGAGCAGGACCATCTTCACGATCTCCAGGGTCGGCGCGTCGGTGACCCTGCGCCCGTCGACGAACGCCGACTCCAGGCCCAGGCGGGTGGACAAGTCCGAGATCTGCGGGCCGCCGCCGTGCACCACGACCACGCGCAGGCCGACGCTGTGCAGCAGCGCCACGTCCGAGGCGAAGGAGCCGGCGCCGTCCCCGCCCCCGGCCAGGGCGTTGCCGCCGTACTTCACGACGACCGTGCGCCCTGCCCAGCGGGTCATCCACGGCAGCGCCTCGCGCAGCACGCGGGCCTTGGCCTGGGCGTCGCGCATGCGCGCCGTCAGCGCGGTCTCCAGGGACCGCCGCTCCACCACGTCCGCCGGGGTCCCGGTCATGTCGTGTACTCGGCGTTGATCGTGATGTAGCCATGCGTCAGATCGCACGTGAGGACGGTCGCCTCTGCCTCGCCCAAGTGGAGGTCGACGGTGAGCGGCACCTCCGGGCCGCGCAGGACGGCCGCAGCCCGGTCCCGATCGAAGCCTGCCACCACACCGGAACGGCACACAGTCACCTCGCCGAAGGCCACGTCGACCTGGTCGGGGTCGAAGCGCACCGGCCCGGCGCCCATGGCCGCGAGGATCCGCCCCCAGTTGGGGTCGCCGCCGGCGATGGCGGTCTTGACCAGGGCGCTCGCGGCGATCGCCCGGGCCACGCCGAGCGCGTCACCCTCGGTCGGGGCACCGACCACCCGCACCGCCAGCGTCCGGGTGGCGCCCTCGCCGTCGCGCACCAGCGCCTGCGCGAGCGCACTGCAGACGGCGGACAGCCCCTGTTCGAGGGCGGCCGGCGACGGCGGGGCGGGCGCCTCGCCAGTCGACAGCAGGATGACCGCGTCATTGGTCGACTGGCAGCCGTCCACGGTGATGCGCCCGAAGGTCCGGTCCGACACCCGCCGCAGCATCGCCTGCAGCGCCGGGCCCTCCAGCGGCGCATCGGTGGTCAGCACGCCCAGCATGGTGGCCATCTCCGGAGCGATCATCCCGGACCCCTTGGCCATGCCCCCGACCACACAGGAGCCCCCGCCGTCGCTGACATCCACCGCCGCCTGCTTGGCGACCGTGTCGGTGGTCAGCATCGCCTGCGCGGCGAGCGAGCCGCCGGTGGGACTCAGCGACGAGACCAGTCCGGGTATCGCCCCGAGCAGCGGTTGAGGCGGCAGGGGGACGCCGATGACCCCGGTCGAGCACACCAGCACATCCTCCGGCCGGCAGCCGAGCGCGGCCGCGACCGCCTCGGCGCTCGACTCGGCGACGACCATGCCCGGCTCGCCGGTGCAGACGTTGGCGTTGCCGGCGTTGAGCAGCACCGCGCGGGCCTGCCCGTCGGCGAGGTGGCGGGCGGTCACCTTGACCGGCGCCGCCTTGACCTGGTTGGTGGTCTGCACCGCGGCCGCCGCGACCGCACGCCGCGCCGCCACCAGCGCGAGGTCGGGCGCGCCGCTGGGTTTGAGCCCGGCGGCGATACCGGTCGCCACGATCCCCTCGGTGGCGCAGACGCCACCGTCCACCTCGGTGAGCGTGATCGAGGGCGCCGGGTCGGCGCCGGGCCTTCCCTCGGCGAAGGAGGGCGACGCGCGCCGAGCGGAGCGTAAAAGGCTCTTGCGGAGATCGGCGCGCGTCGCCCGACCCCCCTGCACGTCTTCGGCACTCACGGGTACACCGCCGCGATGGGCAGGCCGGTGGTCTCGGGCAGACCGGTCGCCGCGTTGGCGGCCTGCAGCGCTTGGCCAGCAGCGCCCTTCACCAGGTTGTCGATCGCGCAGGCGGCGGTCACGCGCCCGGTCCTGGCGTCGAGCGCAACGCCGAGGTGGGCGGTGTTCGCGCCCCGCACATGGGCGGTCGCGGGCCAGTTGCTCTCGCCCAGCAGCGTCACGAACGGCTCGGCCTCGTAGGCGCCGGCGTAGGCGGCTCGCACGGCCGACGCGCAGATGCCCCCGGTCAGTCGCGCACTGACCGTGCAGACCAGGCCGCGAGCCATCGGCACGAGGTGGGGGGTGAAGGTGACGGCGGCCGGTTGGTCCAGGCCGGCGAGCGTGGCCCAGCCCTGCTCGATCTCGGGAGCATGCCGGTGGTTCGGCGCCCCGTAGGGGGCGACGTTGGCCATGGCGTGGCTGGCGTGCAGGTCGTCGCGCAGACCCTTGCCGGCGCCAGACGCGCCGGACAGTCCGGCGATGACGACGCCGGCGGGGTCGACCAGCCCGGCCAGCGGTGCGAGCGCCAGCAGCGCCGCGGTCGGGTAGCAGCCCGGGACGGCGATCAGCGGCGCCCCGGGGAGCGCGGCGCGGAACAGTTCGGGCAGGCCGTACGGGGCGGGGCTCAGCGCCGGGGCGGTGTGGTCCTCGCCGTACCAGCCGGTGAAGGTCGCGGGATCCAGGCGGAACGCCCCGGACAGGTCGACGACGGTCACGCCCTCGTCAAGCAGTTGGGGCGCCAGGGTGAGGCTGGCGGTGTGTGGTGTGGCCAGGAAGACCAGCGCGCAGCCTCGCAGAGTGTCCAGGTCGGCCTGGCCGATCGTCCCCTCGAGGCCGAGGTGGGGGAACACGGCGCGCATGTCCTGCCCGGCGCTGCGCTGCCCGGCGACCGCGCTCACCTTGAATCCGGGATGCCCGGCCAGGAGGCGAAGCAGCTCCGCGCCCGCATACCCGGACCCCCCGACAACACCGACGTCCACGCGCCTCCCTTTCATGCAGAATACTGCATTACTATACGGTGACTGCCGACGCCCGGCAAGGGCGCGCTCACGGTTGCCGACGGCCGCCCATGCGCCCTCCCCCAAGACGGGAGGTCACCGCGCTCGACGGCTGTCCTGGGCGACCAGATCGTCGAGAACCAGCACGGCCAGGTCAGCAGGCTGACTGGCCAACTGTCGATCGTTGGTGAGGAATCCGGCGGCGCCTGCGCACTCGGCAGTGGCGAGATGCACCGCATCCCCCAAAGAGAGGCGGGATGCGCCACGGAGGGCCGCAGCCCGATCGGCGATGTTGACGTCGAGTCCTCGGAGCGCCAGGTTCGGAAGACCCTCGACGGCGCTGCGCAGCAACGCGGCCTGCGACCGCTCGCCCCGACGGTACGCCAGTGTCAGGAGCTCGGCGATCGTGAGCGTGGCGGTCATCGCCCGCAGGTGCCCGGCTGCCAGCGAGCGGAACACCCTCTCAGCCAGCCAGGCGCCTCGATCAGTGTCGCCGCCCTCGAACGCGTAGATGAAACAGTTGGTGTCCAGTGCGATCGGGCTCGGCAGGCTCACCGGTCCAGTTCCGCCCGGAGTCCGCGCTGCACCTGGACCACGTCCTCATCCCGCTCCAGCAGACCGCTGCCCGCTCGCAGCAGGCGCTCCACCGGATCTTCCGGTACACGTGTCAACAGAACCCGGCCCTCGGCATCGACTTCAAGGTGCAGGACGTCGCCTTCCTGGATGCCAAGGCGCGTCCGCACGGATGCGGGGATCACGACCTGCGCGCGCTTGCCGACCCGGACCTCCACAGGCATCGCACCCTTCTGCTGCTGAGCGTTCGCTTCTGACACCATGCTCCGATGGCAGATCAATGCTAGCAGCCACAATGCAAGAATCTGGGATGGCAGGATCAGCGGCGGAGGGTGCCGCCGGTGCGCTCGACGACGGCGGCGGCGATGGCCTCGATGACCTCGTGAGCATCCGCGTCCGTGAGCTGACGCTCGGGGTCGTCCAGCCGCAACCGGTACGCGAGGTTCTTGCGGCCCTCCCCGACCTGCTCGCCCTGGAAGACGTCGAACAGGGTGATTGACGTGAGCCGCTCGCCCGCGGCCTCGCGCACCGCGGCCTCGACCCGCGCGGCGGGCACCGACTGGTCCACCAGCACGGCCACATCGAAGCGCAGGCTCGGCAGCGGCGACGGCGGAGTGCCCGTGGGCAGCAGCACGCCCGGTGCCACCATCCGATCGAGGCGCAGCTCCCCAGCCAGCGTCCGCTCGGGCAATTCGAAAGCCGCGACGACCTTGGGGTGCAGCTCACCGACCACGCCGACGTCGGCCCCACCCAGCAGCAGCCGGGCGGCGCGTCCGGGATGGTAAGGGCGCTCGGTGGTCGGGACCGGCTGGAGCCCGGGCAGCCCAACGGCGACACGAGCGGTGTCCACCGCACCCAGCAGGTCGGCCAAGTCCGCGGCCCGCGCGGGCTGGTCCCAGCGCTGCGCCTCGAACGCCCCGCAGGCGATCAGCCCGAGCAGCAGCGGCTCGGCGGGCAGCGGCACCCCCTCGGGGTCGCCGCCCGCTCCCGGCTCGTCCGCGGTGGGCGGCACGAAGACGTGACCGACCTCGAACAGCGACAGGTCGGCGTTCTGCCGGTTGACGTTGTGCCGCACCACCCGGAACAGCCCGGGCAGCAGGCTGGTCCGCAGGACCGACTCCTCCTTGGACAGCGGGTTGACCAGCGGGATGGTGCGCAGCCGCGGGTCGTGGGCCTCCAGCCCGAGGGCGGCCAGGTCGTCGTCGGCGATGAACGGGAAGGTGAGCACCTCGGTCCAGCCCGCACCCGCGAGCGCGCCGCGGACGGCCAGCCTCCCGCGATGCGCCGGGGGACGGCCGCCGACCAGGCCGGTCGAGGGCACCGTCTGAGGGATCTCGCCGTAGCCGTGGAGGCGGGCGATCTCTTCGTACAGGTCCTCCTCGATCCGCAGGTCGGGACGGTATGCCGGCGGGGTGACCGCCAGCCCCCCCTCCGCGGTGGTCACGGCGCAGGCGATGGAGGTGAGCAGTTCCGCCTGGCGGGCGTCGTCCAGGTCGGTGCCCAGGATCCGGCGGGCGCGCTCGGGCCGCAGGCCGATGCTCGGACGTGGCCGCGGGGCGGGGTAGGCGTCGCGCCGGCCAATCGGCGTGCCGCCGGAGAGGTCACGCAGCAGGGCCGTGCAGCGGGCCGCGCCGTAGGCCACCGTCTGGTCGGGCACGACCTTCTCGAAGCGTGTGGAGGCCTCGGTGAACAGCTTGTGCCGGCGAGCGGTGCGCAGGACGGAGGCCGCGTCGAAGCTGGCGACCTCCAGGATCAGATCGGTCGTGCCGACGTGCACCTCGGTGCGCTCCGCACCCATGACGCCGGCCAGACCGACCGGGCCTTCGGCGTCGGCGATGATCAGGTCGTCAGGATCCAGGCGCCGCGCAACCCCGTCGAGCGTGACCATCACCTCGCCGGGACGGGCGTCGCGCACTTCCAGCAGCGGCCCGGCGACAAGGGCGCGGTCGTAGGCGTGGGTGGGGTGGCCGGTCTCGAGCATCGCGTAGTTCGTGGCGTCGACCACGTTGGACAGCGGCCGCATACCGGCCGAGGCCAGCCGGCGCTGCAGCCATGACGGTGAGCGGCCGAGCCGTACCCCGCGGATCTCGGTCGCGGTGAAGCGATGGCAGCGGGACGCGTCGGCGATGACCACGGGAACCAGATCGTCGTCGCTTGGGGCCTCGGGGAGCGGGCCGAACTCGTCGGATGGCAGCCGCAGGTCGGCGCCGGTCAGGGCCGCCACGTCACGCGCGACGCCGATGATGGACAGGGCGTAGCCGCGGTCCGGGTTGACCTCCAACTCGAGGACCGCGTCGTCCAGCCCCAGCCACTCGGTCAGATCCGCGCCGACGGGGGCGTTGGGGTCGAGCACCCAGATTTCCCGGTGGTCCTCGCCGACGCCCAACTCGCGCGCGCTGGCGAGCATCCCGTTGGACGTCACCCCGCGCAGGCGCTTCACGCCGATCTGCACCGGCGGAGCGCCCTCCCCCCCGGGCAGCGTCGCGCCGGGCAGCGCGGCGGGCACGCGGTCCCCGACCGCGAAATTGGACGCGCCGCAGACGATCTCCCAACTGCGCTGCCCGTCGAACGCCTCCACCAGGGTCAGGCGGTCGCTGCCAGGGACCGGCCGCATGCTGTGGACCTCGGCGACGACCACCCCACGGGTACCGGTGGAGGGCCGGTGGATGGCCTCGACCTTGAGCCCGCCGACGGTCAGGACGTCGGCGAGCTCCTCGGGGGTGTGGTGCAGCGTGACGTACTCGGAGAGCCAGGACAGGGGGACGCGCACGACGGCCTCTTTCGGGCTTGCGGCAGGGGGCGGGCTAAACGGTCGTGAAGGCGGAGAGGAACCGCAGGTCGTTCTCGATGAACAGCCGCAGATCGGAGATCCCGTGGCGGAGCATCGCGATCCGCTCGACGCCGATGCCGAATGCGAACCCGCCGACCTCCTCGGGATCGTAGCCAACCGCGCGCAGCACGTTGGGGTGGACCATCCCGGCCCCGAGCAGTTCCATCCAGCCGCCGTCCGAGGCGGCTTCGAGCTGGCAGGACGGCTCGGTGAACGGGAAGTGATCGGGGATCAGCCGGGTACGGATGTCGGGGCCGAGCAGCGCTCGCGCGACGACGTCAAGCGTCCCGGCGAGGTCGGCGAAGGTCAGGTCCGTGTCAACCGCAAGACCTTCGATCTGATGGAAGACCGGCAGATGTGTGGCGTCCGGCGTGTCCTGCCGGTACGTGCGCCCGGGAACGACCACGTAGACGGGCGGGGGTTGGGCGAGCATCACCCGCGCCTGGACCGGGGAGGTGTGGGTACGCAGCAGCGTGGAGTCCGCCCGCGAGTCCGGGTCCAGCGGCTCGACGTAGATGGTGTCGTGCAGCGAGCGCGCGGGGTGGTCACGGGGGATGTTCAGGGCGGTGAAGTTGAACCAGTCGGTCTCGACCTCGGGTCCGCCGATCGCCTGATAGCCGAGCCCGGCGAAGGCGTCCACCATTGCCTCCATCGTCTCGGTGATGGGGTGCAGGCTGCCGCGCTTGGGTGTGCGGGCCGGTAGGGTGACGTCCACTGCCTCCGCCGCGAGCATCACCCGGTCGCGCTCCTCCTCCAGCACCGAGCGGCGGCGCTCGATCGCGGCCTGCAGGTCAGCACGGGCCTCGTTGACCCGGCGGCCCAGCTCGCGGCGGCGCCGCTCGTCAAGCTGACCCAGCGTGCGCTGCACCCGGGTGATCGCCCCGCGCTTGCCGAAGACGGCTCCGACCGCCCGGTCGAGCGCGTCCAGATCCTCCGCGGCCTCCACCGCGGCCAGACCGTCGCCAACGGCGGCGTCGAGATCCACAACGTCGGTCATGATCGTCCTTGTCCGCCCCGGTCCGCGGATGTCCGTGGAGGTTCCGCGAAGGGCGACTCGCGGAGCAGCGTGAAATCGAAGCGGGTCCCGGCCTGCTGTGCGCTCTCCGCCCAGATTCGCCCGCCGTGGGCCTCGACGATGCCCTTGGTGATGTACAGGCCGAGGCCGGTCCCGGCCCGCCGTTCCCCCGGCGGCCGGGCGAACTTGGCGAACACGTGCCCGATCTGGGGCGCGGGGATGCCCGGCCCCTGGTCGGACACCGTGAAGGTGACGGCGTCGGCACCGGCGTCGGCGCTGACGGTCACCGCGCCTTCACCGTGATGAATGGCGTTCTCCACCAGATTGATGAAGACCTGCTCGACCTTGTCGGGATCGATGTGGAGACGTGGCAGGTCGGCGGGCACCAGCGAGACCAGGCTGCGCCGCTCGTCCACCACCCGGAAACGGCCCAGCACGCGCTCGACGATGGCGGCAACGTCGACCATCTGCCGGCGCAGCCGCAGTTCCCCCGCGTCGATCCGGCTGACGTCGAGCAGTTCGCCCAGCAGACGGGTCACCCGGTCGGCGTCCTCATTCACCGTGCGCAGCATCTGCAGCTTCTGCTCGTCGGTGAAGTGTCCCCACTTGGCCAGCATGGTCTTGGTGAACCCGCGCACGCTGGTCAGCGGCGAGCGCAGCTCGTGGCTGACCGTTGAGACCAGCTCGGCGCCGGTGGCGTCAATGCGGGCGCGCCGATCGGCCCGCCGGAGGCTGACCATGAGCAGCTCGACCCGCCCGCACTCGTCGGGCTGGCGTGCGGCGGTCACGATCACCGGGCGCTCCCGCCCATCGCTGAGCCGCATCCGGAGTTCGGTCTCGGGAATGCGCGCCACCAGGCGAGCGTCGCCTTCCAGCGGCCGGGCACAGGACCACCAGTCGGCCCGGACCTCGTCGACCAGCGGCAGCACCTCGGCAGCGGCGCAGCCCTCCAGCTTCTCGGCGGGCACGCCGAGCAGCCGAGCGGCCAGGTTGTTGGCGCACACGATCACCCCCGCCCTCGAGACCACCACGGTCGGGTCGGGCAGGAGATCCAGGGTCTTGCGATCCACCATCGTCATGGCTGTCCGCCTTCCCAGCGGCGGCGCTGGCGCGCGGCCTCGTAGGCGATCACCGCGACGGTGGCGGCCAGGTTCAGCGACTCCGCATGCCCGTGGATGGGCACGCGGGCCGCCGCGTCACACCGGCTCACCACGTCATTGGCCAAACCGTGCGCCTCGCTGCCGAACAGCAACGCGGAAGGGCGCGTCAGGTCCAGCTCAAGATACGACGTGCCGGCCCGGGGGGCGGCGGCGACCAGTTGCAGTCCACGATCGCGACCGCGCGACAGGACCGATTCAAGTGACGCGTCCGGCACGACCGGCAGATGGAACAGCGAGCCGGCCGAGGCGCGCACCGCCTTGGGGTTGCGGGGGTCGACGCTGCCGCGGGTCAGTACGACGGCGTCCGCGCCGGCGGCGTCGGCGGTACGGATGATCGCGCCGGCGTTACCCGGATCACCGGCCTGGACCAGCACGATCGTCAGAGTGGCGGCGTCCAGGACCGCGTCGAGTGACGCCGGCGGCAGGATGGCCACACCGACCAGGCCGCGCGGCGTGACGGTGGCGGCCACAGTCGCCAGAACCGGGTCCGCGACCTGAAGCACCTCCACGCCGGCTGCCCGGGCCTCAGCGACCAGCCCAGGGTGCTGCGCGGCCGCGCGCGGCGTGACGAGCAGCCTCGTGAGATGGTCGAGCGCCTCCCCCACGGCTGACGGCCCCTCGACGAGAAACGCAGGGCTGCGCCCCCCCGCGGGACCGGCGGCCAGCCGCCGCGCGGCTTTGACCGCCGGGTTCGTCCTGCTCGTGATGAGGGTCACGGCGCCGCCGGATCTGGCCCCGCCGGCGCTACTTGAGCGCGGTCTTCGCCACGCCGACCAACTCGCGAAAGGTGTCGGGGTCGCGCACCGCCAGGTCCGCGAGCATCTTGCGGTCGACCTCGACCTCCGCGCGCTTCAACCCGTTGATGAAGCGGCTGTAGGACAGCCCTTCGGAGCGAGCGGCGGCGTTGATCCGGGTGATCCAGAGCTTGCGGAAGTCGCCCTTGCGTGCGCGGCGGTCGCGGTAGGAGTAGCGCAGCGCGTGCATCACGGATTCGTTGGCAAT
The DNA here is from genome assembly GCA_009379795.1 of Nitriliruptorales bacterium. Classification (GTDB taxonomy): domain Bacteria; phylum Actinomycetota; class Nitriliruptoria; order Euzebyales; family Egibacteraceae; genus WHTC01. The sequence continues at coordinate 17,397 of WHTC01000016.1, forward strand.
GCGGTACCGACGACTGTGGGCGCCGCGGAAGCCCTTCGCGCGATCGAGAACCGTGCGGCGGTGCTTGCGCGAGTGGAGGCTTCGCTTGACGCGTGCCATGGTCGATGTCCCTTCCGTACAAAGTTGGACTGGAGGATGCGGCCTAGCGGCGACCGAGCAGACGCTTGATCTGCGCCGCATCGCCGCCAGTCAGGCGTCCGGCTCGGGCCAGCCGCCGCTTCCGGCGACTCGACTTCTTCTCCAGGATGTGGTTCTTGTTCTGGCGGGCGTGGAGCACCTTGCCGCTCGGGGTAACGCGGAAACGCTTCTTGGCGCCCGAGTGAGTTCGCTGCTTGGGCATTGGTTGTCGTCCTTCTTCACGGTGCCGGCGCTGATCGCACCGGGTCAGGGCTGCGGGCGGCGGCCGACGTCCCGCTGCCGCCAGCCCGCCCCGAGCATCGGGGTCAGCCCCTGGGCCCCTTGTTGTTGTCCTGGTCGCCTGCGGGACGCGGGCCGTCCTTGTGTGGCGCGAGGACCATGCTCATGTTACGGCCCTCGGTGTTCGGCGCGCTCTCGATGAACGCGAGGCTGTCCATATCCGCGGCCAGGCGGTCCAGCAGGCGCTGACCCAATTCCTGGTGCGCCATCTCCCGTCCACGGAACATGATTGTGGCCTTGACCTTGCTGCCTTCTCGCAGAAAGCGCTCGACATGGCGCGACTTGGTGCCGTAGTCGTGCTTGTCGATCTTCGGCCGCATCTTCATCTCCTTGATGACGATGTGGCTCTGGCGCTTACGCGCCTCCTTCGCTTTGACGTCCTGCTGGTACTTGAACTTGCCGTAGTCCATGATTCGGCATACGGGCGGGCGGGCCTGCGGGGCGACCTCGACAAGATCCATGTCGCGTTCGCGGGCCAGCCGCAATGCCTCGGCGAGCGGGGTGATGCCGATCTGCTCGCCGTCGGGGCCGATTAGACGGACCTCGGGGACGAGGATCCGTTCGTTGACCCGGGGCTCTCGGTCGATGCTGCGTACCTCCTGATTCGTGCCTGCATTGGGTTGTCAAACGGGACGCGCGCTCCACAGGGTTCCGGCGGAAACCAAAGAAGGCCGCTGCCCGAACTGGCAGCGGCCACAAAGTGCAAGGCGAGCGGTGCCCTGGATTACCCGCCGCCCCCGCTGCGAAGCTCCGGGCAGCGCTGACGTGCAGGATCCTTGACGGAACTCGACCTCACGACCTGACCAGGTGCCGTCGCACGGCCCCGCCAGGTGGGAAGCGACCGCTTCCACTTCACGAGTGTCCCATTCGTACGGCCGGCGAACAGGGTTCTCCGGCCGGGTGCCGCGACCTCCCGGTCACGACCTGCGGCATTGTACCGCGCAGCGGCAGGCGGCGCGCGCCCGACCGCGCTTCAGCGTCGCGGTCGCGGCGGCCCGGGATCCCGGCCGGGAATCCACAACCTGTCGGTCATCGACTCCTGTTGCGCTTCGGATCCCTGCCGCGGCGGGGTGCCGGGCTGCGAGGGCTCCGCTTCCTCGGCCCGCTCGGCGCTCTGCCCCTCGTCGCCCCCACCCTCCGGATGACCGGCCTGGCCCTCCATCTGGACCTGCGCCATCTGCAGTTGGGCGACGCCGTTGTGCATGCCTCTGGCAAGGTCGTCGCTCACCCTGCCGCCCACCACCTGGGTGAGCGCGGCCATGGCGTCGATGAGCAACCGCGCGTCGGGTCGGCCGAGCTTCACCTCGGCCCCGGTGCCGAGCATCGTGAAGGCCTGCGCCAGGATCTCGCGCGGGTCCGCCTCGCGGAGCCGCTCCATGTAGGCCTTGAGCTCTTCCTGGGACATCTCCTGCGGCCTGTCCGTACTGGTCAACGTGCGTCCTTCGTCTCCTCGATGCGCGTTGCACGGGATCCTACCGAGAGGCGGCAACGATCAAGCACGGCCCTCCGCCGGCCCTACTTGAGGTCGGACAGCAGCCGGGCGGTCTCGATGGCCGCCAGTGCCGCCTCCCAGCCCTTATTGCCGAGCTTGCCGCCGGCCCGGTCCACGGCCTGCTCGAACGTCTCGGTCGTCAGCACCCCGAAGGTCACGGGGACCCCGGTGTCGACCGCGACCTTGCCGGCGGCCGCCGCCTGGCCGGCGACGTAGTCGAAGTGCGCGGTCTGGCCGCGCACCACCGCGCCGAGGGCGACGACCGCGTCGAAGCGCCCGCCGTCCGCCAGACGCTTGACGACCACCGGCATCTCCCAGGAGCCGGGCACCCACGCGAGCTCCAGATCGTCCTCGGCAACGCCGTGCCGGCGCAGGCAGTCCAGCGCCCCTGCCACCAGTTTCTCGACCACGACCTCGTTGAAACGGCTGGCCACCAGGGCCACTCGGAGCCCGGTCCCGTCCAGCGATCCCTCGTGCACCCTCATCCCGTGTCCTCCTTTGAGGCCGTGGTCGTCGTGGTCGTCGTCTCGTCGGCCAGCGCGGTCAGCGCGTGGCTCAGCTTGTCCCGCTTGACCTGCAGATAACGAAGGTTTTCGTTGGTCGGCGTGGTCTCGATCGGCACGCGGTCGACGATCTCCAGGCCGTAGCCCTCCAGGCCGGCACGCTTGGCCGGGTTGTTGGACAGCAGGCGCAGCGTGGACAGGCCGAGGTCGACCAGGATCTGGGCGCCGGTGCCGTAGTCCCGCAGGTCGGCGGGGAAGCCCAGTTCGATATTGGCCTCGACCGTGTCCAGACCTCCTTCCTGCAGCTTGTAGGCCTGAAGTTTGTGCATGATCCCGATGCCGCGCCCCTCATGACCGCGGATGTAGACGATCACGCCCTCGCCGTGCTCAGCGATCTGGCGCATCGCGTCGTGCAGTTGGGTCCCGCAGTCGCATCGCAGGCTGCGGAACACGTCGCCGGTCAGGCACTCAGAGTGCATGCGCACCAGCACGTTCTGCTTACCGGCCGGCTCGCCGCGCACCAGCGCGATGTGCTGCTCGCCGTCATAGGTGCTCTCGTAGCCGATGGCGGTGAACTGACCGTAGGGCGTGGGGATGAGCGCTTCGGCGACACGGCTGACGAGCCGCTCATGCCGGCGGCGGTAGGCGATGAGATCAGCGATCGAGACCAGTGGCAGGTCGTGCTCCTCGGCGAATGCCCTGAGCTGGGGCAATCTGGCCATGGTCCCGTCGTCGTTGACGATCTCGCAGAGCACCCCCGCTGGGGCCTTGCCGGCCAGGTGCGCCAGATCGACCGCCGCCTCGGTGTGCCCCGCGCGCTTGAGCACCCCGCCTTCGGCGTAGCGCAGCGGGAAGATGTGGCCCGGCCGGGCAAAGTCCTGCGCGCCGGTCGAAGGGTCCGCAAGGGCCAGGATGCTCACCGCACGGTCCTCCGCCGAGATCCCGGTGGTGGTGCCATGGCGGTAGTCGACGGTAACCGTAAAGGCGGTGTGGTGGGTCTCGGTATTGGCCGCGACCATGAGGGGCAACTCCAGGGCGTCCAACCGCTCCCCGAGCAGCGGCACGCAGATCACGCCCGAGGTGTGGCGGACGAAGAAGGCGATCTGCTCGGACGTCACGGCCTCGGCAGCCATGATCAGGTCGCCCTCGTTCTCCCGGGCCGCATCGTCGACCACCACGACCATGCCGCCGCAGCGGATCTGTTCAACGGCCTGCTCGATGGTGGAGAACACCTGCTCGGCCCCGCGGTCCCCGCTCATCGGCTCACCGCCGCGGTCCCGCCGCGCTGGTTGGAGCCGGCGGCGACGCCACCGGCGAGCATGCGCTCCACGTACTTGGCCACCACGTCCACCTCGAGATTCACAGGATCGCCCACCACTCTCCGCCCGAGCACCGTCACCGCGAGGGTATGCGGGATGAGACCCACCGAGAACGTGGGGTCCGGTCCGTCGCTGACCGCCATGACCGTCAGCGACGTGCCGTCGACGGTGATCGAGCCCTTCTCCACCACGTAGGGGGCGACCCGCGGCGGCAGGCTGAAGGTCATCATCGTCCAGTCACCTTGGGGTTCGACCGCTGCCACCTGGGCGACCCCGTCGACGTGTCCCTGAACCAGATGACCACCGAACCGCCCGTCCGCGCGCAGGGCGCGCTCCAGGTTGACCGGCGCACCGGGGGCCAGGTCACCGAGCCCGGTGCAGTCCAGCGTCTCGCCCATCACCTGGGCCGTAAAGCCGCGGTGCGCCCCCGCTGCCGGCGGCGTCGAGGGTGAGGTCCCGGTGAGCGCGGTGACGGTCAGGCAGACTCCGTTCACGCTGATGGAGTCACCGACCTGAGCGTCGGCCACCACGGTCTCGCAGGCGACCGCCAGGGTGGCACTCCCAGTCTGGCGGTGCAGGTCCGCGACGGTGCCGATCTCTTCGACGATCCCGGTGAACATGTGGGCCTCCTCACGTCAGGGACTGGTATGCCGGTCCGCCGCCACAGGGGCGGCCGGGGGGTCGGGGACGGACTGGGGCCGGTCCGCGGGGGCCAGTGTCAGCAGGACGTCGGGACCGACCACCTCGACGTCGACGGGCTCGAACCGCCATGCCTCCGCGAGGGTGCCGACCAGGTCGCCGGTCAACAGGGGGCGACCGCGCTCGCCCAGCAGCAGCGGGGCGAGGTGGCAGACGAGTTCGTCGACCAGGCCGGCGCGCAAGAACGACCCGGCGACGGTGGCCCCGCCCTCGATCAGCAGGCAGCGCACCTCGCGCCGATACAACTCCGTGAGGATCGCATGCACGTCGAGAGCACCGCCGGGAGCGGTCGGCACCGCGACGACGTCGACGCTGCGAGCCTCAATCTTCTCGCCCAGCGCGCGGCGGGTGGCGGAGGCCGCACCGAGGGCGGTGAACAGCAGGGTGGGGGCCTCGCCGTCGAACACGCGGGCTGTCGCGGGGACCCGCCCGCGGCCGTCCAGCACGACGCGCAGGGGCTGGGTTGCGGCCTGGTCGGGCAACCGCACGGTCAGCCGGGGGTCGTCGGTCAGGGCGGTGCCGGAGCCGACCAGCACCGCGTCGACCTGGGCGCGCAGGCGATGGGCACGCTCCCGGGCGGCGTTACCGGTCAGCCACCTGGAAGTTCCATCGGCGGCGGCGATCCGCCCGTCAAGCGATACCGCCGACTTCAGCACGACGAACGGCCGGCTCGTGGCCAGATTGTGCAGGAACACGCGGTTCTGCTGCGCGGCCTCGTCCGCCAGTACTCCCAGGCGCACCGCGACACCGGCCGCTCGCAGCATGTCTGCACCGCCGGCCGCGGTCGGATTGGGGTCGGGCAGGGCGGCGACCACCTCGGCGACGCCGGACTCGAGCAGCGCATCGACGCACGGACCGGTGCGCCCGATGTGGGCGCAGGGCTCCAGCGTGACGTAGACCACGGCGCCGGCGGCGCGCTCGCCGGCGGCGCGCAGGGCGACGACCTCCGCGTGAGGCCCGCCCGCGGCAGCGTGCCAGCCCTCCCCCACGATCTCGTCACCGGCCACCAGCACGCACCCGACCAGGGGGTTGGGAGAGACGGTGCCGCGGCCGCGCTCCGCGAGATCGAGCGCGCGGCGCATCCAGGCGGCATCACCTGCCGCCGACGCTGCGCCGCCCCGGTCCCGCCCGTCCACGTCGTTCGCTCCTCGTCGTGACGACCGCGCCACGTCTGGGGAGTGCGCAGGTTGCCCGGACGGGGGCCGGGTACGCTGCCCGGAGCCCGGGGCATGCTCTCCCGGGCGCACGGGTCGTGCGCCTGCGCCCTCTTCCATCCGGACTGTCACCGTCGGCTCCGGCCTTCACCGGATCCACCTTCGACGTCGCCTGCCGGCGACATCTCCGGGTCGCGGGCTCCCCGCGGAACCGGTCCGCGGGACACCGCCGGTCGGGAGTTTCACCCTGCCCCGAAGGCGCGGCCGTGGCCCGGATCAGCGGGCCACTGCACCACCAAGCCTACCGCGAGGCCTTCTGTGTGTGTTCGCCCCGGGCGTCCGACGCTCCCGCGCTGTTCGGCGCCGCCCGAGCGCGATTCCTGACACGGCGCGCCTGGCCGGGAACCGGGTGTTGACAACCGAAGCCCTGTCCGGGTACACCGAGGGCAGTCAACGAAACATGATTCCATCACACGGAATAGCGCTGAGGGAGCTCCGATCGTGGACGCAGCAGAGGCGGCACCGGAGGCTGACCTGTCGGTGCGCCTGGGCTCCTTGCGGCTGCGGAACCCGGTGATGCCGGCCTCGGGGTGCTTCGGCCCGCAACTGGCACCTCTGGTGGACCTGAATCAGCTCGGCGCCCTGGTGACCAAGACCGTGTTCGCCGACCGGCGTGCCGGCAATCCAGCCCACCGCCTCGATGAGACGCCGCACGGCATGCTCAACTCGGTCGGGATCCCCAGTCCCGGGATCGACGCCTTCCTGGCGGACGTCCTTCCTCGGTACCTTGCCTGGTCACCGCCCACCGTGGTGAGCCTCGGCGGGCTGATGGTCGAGGAGTACTGGCACCTCGCCGAGCACCTCGCCGCCGCGGATCCACAGCGACGCATCGGCGCGTTCGAGCTGAACGTCTCCTGCCCCAACCTGGAGGAGGGAGGCCTGGAGATCGGCTCGGATCCCCGCCTCGTGGAGCGCGTCACGCGGGGTGTCGTCGAGCGCTCGCATGTCCCCGTGATCGTCAAGCTCACACCGAACGTCACGTCCATCGCAGAGATCGCTCTCGCCGCGGAGAGCGGCGGTGCCACCGCTCTGACCGTGGCCAACACGTTCGTCGGCATGACCATCGACGTTCGCGCCCGGACGCCGGTCCTGGGCAATGGCGTCGGCGGGCTGTCGGGTCCCGCCGTCCACCCGCTCATCCTGCGCTTGGCGTGGACCACCGCCCGAGCCGTGCACATCCCGGTGATCGGCTGTGGGGGGATCGCCAGCGGCCATGACGCCATCGCCTTCCTGATCGCCGGGGCCAGCGCGGTTCAGGTGGGGACGGCCACCTTCACGCGGCCGGACGCGATGCTGCGCATCCTGGCCGAGCTCGCGGCCCTGCTGGACGACCTCGGGGCACGGTCCGTCTCCGAGATCGTCGGCAGCGTCCGGACCGAGTCGCGGCCGCCTCCGCAGCCGGAGCTCACGTTCGCTCACGACCCGCCGGCGGCCACGCAGCTGACCAGCACCTGACTGGTGGCCTCCCGCCACCGCTCGGCCCACGAGAGAGGAGACCAGCGTGCGACTGCAGGTTCTGGTGAACGCCATTCTCCTGGGCACGCTTGTATGCGGCGGTCGGCGTGGGGTTCTCGCTCACGTGGGGGGTGCTGAAGGTGATCAACATCGCTCACGGCGCCATGGTGATGTTGGGCGCTTACGCGGCTTACTTTCTGTTCACCCGCTTCGGGCTGGACCCGTTCGGGAGCATCCCGTTCGCGATGGCCGCGCTCTTCCTGCTGGGCTACGTCCTGCAGCGCTTCGTGATCAACCGGGTGATGGGGCACGGCATCTTCATGACGCTCGTGCTGACCTTCGGCGTGTCGCTGTTCCTGGTCGATGTCGCCTTGATCCTGTTCTCGGGGGACTACCGCTCCATCACCCCGAGCTACGCCGGCCAGGGCATGCGACTGGGCGATGTCGTCATCCCCTTCCAGCTGCTGGGCGTGGCGGTGATCGGCCTGCTCCTGGTGTTCGCGCTCAACAGCTTCCTCAGCCGCAGCAAGCTCGGGCGAGCGATCCGGGCGACCGCGCTGAACCGGCAGTCCGCCCAACTGGTGGGCGTGGACATCCACCGCGTCTACGCGCTCACGTTCGGGATAGGGGCCGCCATGGCCGGAGCGGCCGGAGCGCTGCTGAGCACCATCATCACCATCACCCCGGTCATGGGTGAGACCTTCATCGGCAAGTCCTTCGTGGTGGCCACGCTCGGCGGCCTCGGCACCGTCAACGGTGCGCTCGTGGGCGGGCTGCTGCTCGGCCTGGCCGAGTCGTTCGGGGCAAGCATCGTCGGTTCCTCCTACCAGGCCGCGATCGGCTACCTGATCCTCGTCGCCGTGCTCGTCCTGCGACCCGAGGGCGTCCTGGGCAAGAAGTTCTTCGCGGAGGCGTAGCCCCATGACCGAACTCACCAACCAGCGGGCAATGTCTCCCGACCCGGATCCCGCCACGCCGCCCCACGGGGCGCGGGGCAGGGAAGGGGCGCCGGTCGCCGTCCCCACGGGAGGCCCCCTGCCGCCGCCGTGGGTGGGTTGGACCATCACGATCCTGGTCGTCGGCCTCCTGGCCACCGCGCCGCTGGTGGTTTCCCAGTTCTCAATCAGGGTCCTGACCAATGCGCTGATGCTGGCGGCCATGGCGCAGAGCCTGAACATCATCACCGGGTTCACCGGCAGGGCGGACTTCGGCAACGTCGTGTACTTCGGGATCGGCGCGTACACGACAGGTCACCTCATCAACATGGGCCTCCCGACCGTGGCTGGGATCGCCGCGGGCGCCCTTCTGTGCTCCACGATGGCCTTCCTGATCGGGTTCCCGATCCTGCGACTGCGAGGGCACTACTTCGCGATCGCCACGATCGGCGTGATGGAAGGCACCCGGGAACTGATAGTCAACAGCGCATTCCTGGGCGGAGGGTCCGGGATGAGCACGCCCATCTTCCAGATGGACCCCGACGTCTTCTTTTTCC
>WHTC01000257.1 GCA_009379795.1 Nitriliruptorales bacterium
CTCCACCGGGTCCCACGCCCAGTAGCCACCCCAGCCGAGCACCTCGTACGACCACCAGCCACCGAGCACGATCCCGGCGGTCAGAAACGTCCAGGCCGTCAGCGTCCAGCGGCGGGTGGCGAGCACCCAGCCGCGACCCGTCCTGCCGGTCACCAGGGCCGCCACCGCGTAGGCGAACGGCACGGTCAGCCCTACGTAGCCCAGGTAAAGCAGTGGTGGGTGGACGCCCATGAGCGGGTGGTCCTGCAGCAGCGGGTTGGGCCCTGGTCCGTCGGGCGGCACCGGCGACACGGTCTGAAACGCGTTCCCGGCGAACAGCGCCAGGCCGAAGAAAAACACCGCGACGCCGCTGAGGACCGCCATCGCCCAGGGTCGCAGCTCGGCCGCCCGGTCACGGGCACGCATGAGGAGCACCGCGTAGCCGGCGAGGACGAGCAGCCACAGCAGCAGCGACCCCTCCAGCGCCCCCCACAGGCTGATGACGGTGTAGTACAGCGGGACGGCTCGGCTGCCGTTCTCGGCGACGTAGCGGACGCTGAAGTCGTGTACCACCAGCGCCCACACGAGCACCGTGCAGGCCGCGGCGGCAGACGCGAACATCCCCCAGGTCATCGCGCGGGCGCGGCGCCCGTCGGGCTGGCCTCTGGCGGCGCGGAGCCACCAGAAGGTGGCCCACAGTGCGGAGGCGAGCCCTCCGGACAGGGCCGCGACGCCCAGCAGATTCCTCACGGCCGCGTCCCCCCGGCCTCGAGCTCGCCGGGCTGATAAACCTCGCCATCGGAAGCCCGGTACTCGTTGGCGTGCTTGACCACAAGGAAGTCGGAGCGGAACACCCCGTCGGGCCCGAACGCGCCCTCCACAAGCGCCCCCTGGCCCTCCTGGAACACGCCGGGCGGGTCGCCGCGATGCTCGACGGTGACATCGGCCGCGCCGTCGGTCAGCACGAACCGGACCGCGGCGTCGCCATGGCTTACCGACTCCGGCTGGACCATCCCGCCCAGACGGATGCGTTCGCCTTGCTGGAGGGCGCCTGCCGACAGTTCGCTTGCCGTTCGGTAGTAGACGAGGCTGTCGTTCAGGCCCGACGCGGCCACCACGCCCAGGGCGGCAACGGCCACGACGCCGACCACCGCCAGCCGCACACGGGCCGTTGCCGGCGGCCTCACCGCCGCCCTCGCAGTCCCCGGGCGACCCACCAGGCGTAGCCGGTCCAGACCGCGGCGGTCAGGGCGTAGCCCAACCACACCCAGTCCCAGCCGGTGCTCATGCCGCACCGCCTCTCGTGACCGTGATGACCGGTGCCGGTCGAGACTCCGCTGTCGCCTCGTCTTGCGCGGCAATGCCGGCGAGCACGCGGAGGCGGCGCAGGTAGAGCCACCCCGCGCCGAGCGTGAACGCGATCACCCCGGTGAGCAGCGCAGCGAGCATGACCGGCTCGATGGCGGTGCCCGGTCCCTCGGGGCGCAGGACCGTGGGTGGCTGGTGCAGCGTTCGCCACCACACGACCGAGAAGTGGACGACCGGCACGTTGACGAACCCCGCGATCCCGACCACCGCGGCGCGCCGGGCATTGGCGTGAGGGTCGCGGGAGAGGCCGCGGACCGCCAGGTAGCCGACGTAGACCAGCAGCAGCACGACGGTGGTCACCAGCCGCGGGTCCCAGGTCCACCATACGCCCCACACCGGCTTGCCCCAGATGCTCCCCAGGGCAATCGCCAGCGCGGTAAGGCCGACGCCGAGCTCGGCGGCGGCCTGCGCGCGGCGGTCCCACCGCAGGTCACGGCGCAGCAGGTAGGCGACGCTGGCCATGAGCACGACGGCGAACGCCACGTAGGCCACCCATGCGGCGGGGACGTGGACGTACATCAGCCGCTGCGCCTGCCCTTGCACCGCGTCCGGGGGCGCGGCGACGAGCCCGAGGATCAGCAGCATGCCGGCGGCGATGGCCGCGAGCCCCCCGACCATCCGCTCGACGACGATGCGTGACATGTCATTCCTCCAGCAGGAGCGGGAACACGGCCCACGCGACGGCCAGGGTTACCAGGTCGTAGGCCAATAGCAGGGCCAGCCACGGCAGCGGCGCGACGTCGGGCGTCCCAGCCTCGGTGCCGGCCAGCAGCGCCGGCAGTCCGGCAGGCAGCAGCAGGACCGCCAGCAGCCCGCTCCGCCCCTCGGCGCTCGCGAGAGCCGTCCCGAACGTCACGGTCACGCCGGCCAACCCCAGCGTTCCCAGCGGCCCGGCCAGGACGGCCGCGGCAGTGACCGGCGCGTTGAACAGGCCTACGGTCAGAGCGGTGCTGAGCGCCCAGGCGGCGACGAGCCACAGCCACAGCGCCAGTACTTTCCCGGCGAGCAGAGACGTCGGCGACACGAACGCCCGCAGGAGATCCCAGCACCCCTCGGCCCGCTCGGCGGCGGCGACCCCGCGCGCCAGCGGCACGGCGGCGAACAGCACGACGAGCCACGACAGGCCTGGCCCCACCGCGGCGAGCACGTCCGGGCGAGGGCCGAACCCCAGGCCGGCCAGGAGCACAGCCGCGATAACGAACGGCACGACCGCGGTGGCGGCCTCGCGGCCGGATGCCTCCACCGCGACATCCCGTGCCGCCACCCGCAGCGCCGGCGACCATCTCGCTACCACGGCCCTGCCTCCACGACCCCGTCCCGCAGGCACACCCGGGCGTCTGCGACCTCCGATAGGAGACCGTCCTCGTGCGTCGCCACCAGCACCGCGGTACCGGTCGACGCCAGTTGCCGGATCACGCGGATCGCCGCCGCCCGACCCTCGGCGTCCAGATGCACCGTCGGCTCGTCCATGCAGACCATCGCCGGCCGGGACGCCAGCACCACGGCGAGGGTCACCCTGGCGCGCTGCCCCGCCGACAGCTTGGCCGCAGGGAGGTCGGCGACGTCGGCGAGGCCCACCTCCGCCAGATACGGGCCAGCATCGCAATCGCGACCACTCGCCGTCGCCGCAAACGACACCGCCTGACGGGGGCTCTGAACCGCACGCGTGCCGTCACCCGATCGCACGTACACGGCGCGGCCGACGGCGTGGCGTCGCCCCGTCGTCGGCGCCAGCATCCCAGCCGCCAGCCGCAGCAGCGTCGTCTTGCCCGACCCGTTGGGACCATGCACCAGGCACAGCGTCCCAGAGCTCAGCCGCAGCGTGAGCGGAGCAAGCGCGACTGTCGGCCCGTATGAACGGGATACCTCCTCGAGTGCCAGCACGACGTCGGACCCCCAGGCGGGCTGGGCTGTCCAAGCCCGCGCCCTCGTAGGCCGCGTAGTAGACATTGCTGTCAGCCTAGCGCCACGTCACATCGCCAGCAGGGTCCCACGGCACCGGAACGTTGGAGCCTCCCGGCCGTCGCCCAGCCACCCCTGTGCCTGGGGGCCTGTCCCCCACTGGGTGGGTGTTCCCCCAACCACAACCCCCAGTACGCGGCGGCATGCCCGCGGACGCTCCACAGCGCGGCGGCCGGCGCCAGCAGCGCCAGCACCCAGCGGCAACCGGAAGGGAAGCCTGCCAATGGCAAGGCCAGCGTCAACAGGACCCCCGCCGGACAGCGTTGCCACGCCCGGGGCGCACGCCGCCCGTCGCGTTCGCTGGGCCGACGATCCGCCCAGCGTGCCTCTCCGATGATCCGTAGTAGCACGTTGTCGAGCACCGTGGGTCAATAGCAGGGGTTCGGGGCTGGCGGGTCGTCGACGTCAAGTCAGGTGCGCCACGGCCACGCTGGCCGACCCCGCCCCATCGCTGCCCCTCTGCGGCAGGCGATGGACATCGATCGGCGGCGGGTAATGAGGAGGGTGCCGGGGTCGCGTTGCCAGATAGGGGTTAGGGGTATAAGGTGTTGCCGTTGTCCCGGTAAGGAGAGGCGCATGGACTCGCGAGAGCCGACTGA
>WHTC01000229.1 GCA_009379795.1 Nitriliruptorales bacterium
CGCGGCATCGCTCCCGCCCGCTCCCACCGCTTCCCCCTGCCCGTACCGCATGCCGAGACGTTCCCCTGTTGACCTCCGCCGCTGAACTCCTAGCATTTCGCTGGGAGGATCGATGGTCAACATAGCGGACCGAGCTGGGAGCGGTGTGATGGGCCGACGGGGAGTCTCTCGGGCGCTGGTTGTTCTGCTGCTGGGGGCTCTGCTCGCGGCCTGCGCGGGCGGCGAGGATAACCGGCAGGGGGGGACCAGCGCGCCGTCCGCGCCGGCGGCGGCCGGCTCGGAGGACGCCGAATCCGCCGGCGACCTCGTGCCCGTGTCCTTCGCCGCCAGTGCAGGCTCGAGTTCGATCGGGCTGCTGGCGGGCCTGATCAAGGATCGCGGCATCGACCGAGCGCACGGCATCGACCTGCAGATCTCGGAGTTCGCGCCCGACGCCGCCGAGCAGGCCCTGCTCACCGGGCAGGTGGACACCAGTTTCTTCGCGCCGGTGTCCTGGGCGAAGGTGCGTGAGGAGGGCCGCGACATCGTGTTCCTCCGCCCGATCCAGCAGGCGCACACCGCCGTCGTCGTGCGAGACGACTCGCCGTACCAGTCGCTGCAGGACCTGCAGGGCGAGCGTGTGGCAACGCTGAACCCGGTGTCCGGCGTCTATACGAGCATGCAGGTGCTGGCGGCCGAGGTCGGGCTGAGCTGGGAGGGAGACTTCGAGGTCATCAGCGCACCGCCGCCGGGGCTGGTCGCGTTCATCGAGGGCGGGGACGCCGAGGCGATCGTGCACTTCGAGCCCACGGTCTCGTCGCTGCTGGCCGACGGCGGCTACCGGATCGTGATGACCCCTTCGGAGCGCTGGGAGGAGCTGACCGGGGCGCCGCTGTTCATGCTCGGGCTGGCCACGACGCGCGAGTGGATGGAGGCCAACCCCCAGGCCGCCCGCAACCTGAGCGCCGTGATCCAGCAGGCGGTCGAGACCCTCCACGACGACCCGTCGGTCATCGCCGACTACCAGGAGCCGCTCGGCCTCAGCGATGAAGCGCTGGAGATCGCCCAGGAGCGGATGAGCGACATCTACATCCCCGAGGATCCGGCCGACATCGAGGACAACGTCCACCACCTGCTGGAACGGGCGCACGAGCTCGGGATCATCGGCGAGATCCCCGAGCCGATCTTCGAGGAGCCGTAGATGGCGGCGCCACCCAGCGCTCCGGGCGAGTCGAAGGTCGCCGGCGGGCCCGCGCCCGCGCGTGAACCGGCAGACCTGCGTGCGTGGCTTGGCGGCCGCAGCCGCTCCAGCAACCTCGCCATCAAGACGACCTCGCTGGCGCTGCTGCTCGCGCTCTGGCAGCTGCTGGCGATCTGGCAGGGCGAGCTCCTCTTCCCGGGACCGGTCGCGGTCGTCCAGCGGCTGGTCGGCGTGATCGCCGAGGAACGCTTCGCGTTCCATATGGCCCAGACCCTCCTCCGCGTCGGCGGCGGGCTGGCGGTGAGCCTGGCGCTGGCGATGGCCGTCGGCATCCCCATGGGGCTGTCGCGCCCCGTCGAGCGATTCATCGAGCCGTACGTGCTGCTGGGCCTGACGATCCCGGGCCTGGCCTGGGCGCTGATCGCCGTGATGGTCGTCGGGATAACCAACTGGGCTCCCGTCCTGGCCATCGTGGCCTCGACCACGCCGATGGTGATGCTCAACCTCTGGCAGGGCGCGAAGTCGCTGGACACCGATCTGCTGCAGATGGGCACGGCGTTTCGCGCATCCCGGGCGCTCGTGATGCGGCAGGTCGTGCTGCCCCAGCTGTTCCCCTTCGTGCTGGCCGGGACGCGCCTGGGGCTGGCGCTGGCGTGGAAGATCGTCGTGCTCTCGGAGATGTTCGGACTGAGCAACGGCGTGGGCTACCAGCTCAGCCTGAACTTCTCGCAGTTCTCCATCGCCGGGGTCATGGCCTGGACGATCGCTTTCACCGCCGTCATGGCGGCGATCGAGTTCGGCCTGCTACGCCCCATCGAGCACCGCGTGACCCGTTGGCGTCCCAGCGTGCAGGGAGCCTGACGGTGACGGCGATCCGCCTCGAGGGGCTCAGCAAGACCTTCGCCCGCCATGACGGGACCCCCCTTCCCGTGCTCGACGGCCTCACCATCGAGGCAGGCGACGGCGAGTTCGTCTGCCTGCTCGGTCCCTCCGGCTCCGGCAAGTCCACGACGCTGGACATCCTGGCCGGACTGACCCCCCGCGACGGCGGCCGCGTGCTCGCCGACGGCCGGGAAGACCTGCGACCAGTGGTCTTCGGCTACGTCTTCCAGCAGCCACGGCTGCTCAACTGGCGCTCGGCGCGGCAGAACCTCGAGTTCGCGTTGGCCGCCCGTGACGTTGACGTCGCAGGGGCACGTCACCGTGTGGCCGCGGAGTTGTCGCTGGTCGGGCTGTCCGACTTCGCCGACGCCTACCCGTTGACCTTGTCCGGCGGCATGCGGCAGCGCGTGGCGATCGCCCGCGCGCTGGTGATCGACCCGGACGTGCTGCTGATGGACGAGCCGTTCAGCTCGCTCGACGAGCTGACCGCCCGCAGGCTGCGCTCCGAGCTGCTGCGGATCTGGGAGCGCGAGCGGCACACCGTGCTGTTCGTCACCCACAACGCGCTCGAGGCGGCGTTCCTGGCCGACCGCATCTACGTAATCAGCAATCGGCCCGCCCGCGTCGTGGGGTGCGTGCCGGTCGGCGTCCCCCGCCCCCGCTCGCCCGAGGATCCCTCGCTGCTCGCGGTGCAGCGACAGGTCATCGACCTGCTGGAGGATGGTGGGGCCGCCACGCACGACGCCCCGGGCGCCCCGGCCCGTCCTGAGCCAGTCGCCTCGCCAACCGTGAGCAAGGAGCCGTGATGCGCAAGCCCGACGAGCTCGTGATCGAGACCGGCGGACGCTTCCGCGTGCACGCGTCGCTGTACGTGGATGACGACCTGTTCGCGAAGGAGATGGAGCGGATCTTCGCCCGGACCTGGGTGTACGTCGCGCACGAGTCGGAGTTGCCGAACCCCGGCGACTACCGTACGTCGGTCATCGGGACCCAGCCGGTCATCGTCGCGCGCGACCAGGACGGCGACGTGAACGTCATGTTCAACCGCTGCATGCACCGGGGGGCCACGGTCTGCCGAGCCGATCGTGGCCACTCCAACTACTTCCGCTGCCAGTATCACAACTGGGTCTACAACAGCCGGGGCGAGCTGCAGGGAATGGCCCAGAAGAGCGGCTACCCCGATGACTTCGACCGGTCCGAGCTCAGCCTCGTGCGTCCTGCCCACGTCGCTTCCTATCGCGGCCTGATCTTCGCGAACCTGGACCCGGCGGCTGAACCGCTGGAGGAGCGCCTGGCCGTGGTGCGACGCTCGATCGACGCCTGGTGCGACCGCTCGCCGGCCGGGCGGATCCGCGTGACCCGGGGGACCCACCGCTACCGGTATCCCGGCAACTGGAAACTCCAGTTGGAGAACGGCGTGGACGGCTACCACGGCAACTACGTCCACGAGTCGTTCACCAAGATCCTGGAGCGCTCCGGGGAGCGCAGTCGCAAGGACGTCACGCGCGCGCGCAACGACGTCGGGAGCCTCAACTACGCCAAGGGCCTGGGGCGCGGTGACGGCATGCTGGAGCGCCGCGCCGGCATGCTGGGCACAGCCGACTACAGCCCCTACGCGGACTACCACCGGCAACTGGTGGAGGCGCACGGCCGGGATCGTGTGGAGGACATCCTGACCCAGCGCAACATCCTCGTCTTTCCCAACCTCTACCTGTTCGAGTCGCACATCCGGGTGGTCCGCCCCGTGTCCACGACCGAGACGATCGTGGACAACCATCCGACGGTGCTGGAAGGGGCGCCAGCGCAACTCAACACCGATAGGTTGCGCGAGCATGAGCGCTTCTTCGGTCCCTCCAGCTTCGGGGCAACCGATGATCTTGAGATCTTCGTTCACGTGCAGACCGGAGCGCAGGCGACGGCTGCCGAATGGCTGGAGATGTCTCGCGGGCTGCACCGCGAGCAGCGCAACGAGTTCGGCGAGCATGTGGGGCACTCCACCGACGAGGCGCCGCAGCGGTCCATCTACCGCGAATGGCGTCGTCTGATGACGGCCGAGGCGGAGGTGCCGGTTTGACCGACACAACCCTGGAGCAGGCCGCCGCGCTCACCCGCGGCGACGCCGAGCGTCTGCTGTTCACCGAAGCCCGGCTGCTCGACGAGTGGCGCCTCAGCGAGTGGTTGGAGCTGTTCACCCCCGACTGCCGCTACTGGGTCCCCTGCCTGGTCGAGGATCCCGAACACGAGCCCTCGCTCATCTATGACGACCGCGGACGCATGGAGGAGCGGATCTACCGCCTCACCGAGACGCCCGCCCACGCGCAGAGCCCGCCGTCGCGGACCCAGCACAACATCACCAACGTGGAGGCGCTGGCGGGCGACGGCCCCGAGACGGCGGTCGTGCGCTGCAATGTCGTCATCTACGAGCAGCGGCCCGGCGATCCAGCCCAGGTGGGGCTCGGGGCACCGCGCAGCTTCGCCGGCCGCTGCGAGTATCGCCTGCGCCGCACGGAAGGGCGCTGGCGCATCGCGCTCAAGAAGGTCGATCTCCTCGACCGGGAGCTTCCGCAGTACAACCTGACCTTCATAATCTGATGCCTTCGCTCACCG
>WHTC01000010.1 GCA_009379795.1 Nitriliruptorales bacterium
AGCGTTGCGCCGTCGATCCCCACGAGACGGTCCGATACGGTGAACCATGACATCCTCCTGTGCGGTTCTGGGACACCAAGCCCGACAACCGCACCAGGGGGATGTCGCTATGGCAACCGCCTACAGGCTCTTACTAGGTCCCCCACTCCACTTCGCTCCACTCCGGCCTGCCCATGACCTCTCGGCAGCCATAGCTCTGTCCTATTTGATCTGAGTTGCGGCGTCCATTGGGCGCCTTGGGGTTTCCCGCCGGTCTCCTGCCCTCCACTGTGGAGAGGGCGACGACACCTGCTCTCCACTTTCCCCCACCGGCTTCTATGCCCTTTGACCAGCGGCTTTGTGCCCCCTTCAGGGCTCTTGCCGCGCGCTGCTCCATGGCCTGCTTGACATGGTGGTGTGAAGTGGGGGATAGTGGAGCAGATTGGTGGCGAAGAGGGTGAGCGACCCGGCGAGAGGGAGCAACCGGCATGTTCCTCGGGGAGTACCAGCACACGCTGGACCCCAAGGGGCGCGTGATCCTGCCGTCGGCGTTCCGCGACGAGCTGGAGGAGGGACTGGTGATGACGGTCGGACTCGACCACTGCCTCACCATCCACCCGCTCGCCGACTGGCAGCGCGTCCTGGAGAACCTGCGCGCGCTGCGCACAACCGACCGCCGCGAGCGCATGTTCGCGCGCATGCTGACCGCATCGGCCCACCCAGAGACGCTGGACCGCCAGGGGCGGGTCACGATCCCGGCCCGCCTGCGCGAGTACGCCAGGCTGCGCAAAGAGATCACGGTGGTCGGCGCGGACTCCCGGCTGGAGCTGTGGGACAACGAGGCCTGGGACGCCTACCGGGCTGAGGGCATGGCCAACTTCGCCGACACCGAGCGGCCCTTCGACGTCGGCGGGATCTTCTGATGACCGCCACACTGGAGGCCGGTCCCGTGACCCTCGAACGCCCCCACACCCCGGTCCTGCTGGGCCGGATCGTCGAGCTGCTTTCCGTCCCACCGCAGCCCGCGCCGATCCAGGGCGTCCTGGTGGACGCCACGGTCGGAGCAGGCGGGCACGCCGCGGCGCTGCTGGAGGCCAGCGGCCCAGGGGTCACGCTGGTCGGGTTCGACCGTGACCCCGACGCGCTGACGTTGGCCGCCGAGCGGCTGGCGCCCTTCGGTGACCGGGCCACGCTCGTCCATGCGCGTTTCGACGCGCTCGCCGAGCACCTCGCGTCCATCCTGAGCGCACAGCCGCTCCTGGGCGTGCTCTATGACCTCGGCGTGTCCTCGATGCAGCTGGATCGCGCCGAGCGCGGGTTCTCCTTCCGTCAGCCCGCGCCGCTGGACATGCGCATGGACCCCACCCAGGGCCCGACCGCCGCGGACCTGGTCAACCACGCCGAGCCGGGGGAGCTGGCCCGCCTGATCGCCGTGTACGGCGAGGAGCGCCACGCGCGCAGGATCGCCAATGCGATCGTGCGCGCGCGTCCACTGGCGACCACCACCGACCTGGCCGGCGTGGTGCGCGACGCGGTGCCCTCGCCCGGCCGCAACCGCCGGTTCGGCGCCGCGACACATCCCGCGACCCGCACATTCCAAGCGCTGCGGATAGCTGTCAACGCCGAGTTGGATGCCTTCCGTGCCTCCCTTCCCCAGGCATTGGAGCTGGCCCGGCCCGCCGCGGTCCCGTCCGGGTACCGCCCCGGAGATGACCGCGGCGGGCGCGTGGCCGTCCTCGCCTATCACTCGCTGGAGGACCGGATCGCCAAGCAGGCGTTCGCTGAGGCGGTCAAGGGCTGCATCTGCCCGCCAGACCTGCCGGTGTGTGGCTGCGGACGCGGTCCCACCGTGCGCCTGCTGACCCGCGGTGCCGAGAAGCCGGGACCCGACGAGATCGCCCGCAACGTCCGCGCCCGTTCAGCGCGGCTTCGCGCCGTCGAGGCCGTGGGGTCGCGCTCCGACACCGCCCTCGCATCCCCGGACGCAGCGGAGCGCTGATGACCGCCGCCGTGCTGACGCCCTGCCGCCGACCCCATCGATCTTCTTCTCCGTGACCAGGACGCTACCGCGTGGAGAGACGCCATGACGCTTCCCGCCCTGCGCCGCCCCGCTGGTGACCGCCCGCTCGGCCTCGCGCCGACGTTCCACCCAAGGCTGCACCTCGTCGCGCCGCCTCTGCGTGCCCGGCGCTATCTGGTGATCGGCCTGCTGCTCGCGGCGATCGGAGTGTTCGGGGTGGTGAGCCTGCACGCCCTGGCCTCCGAGGCCGCCTTCCAGACACGCGACCTGGAGCAAGACGTCAACAGGTTGGCGCTCGATTACGATGACCTGGTGGCCGAGGTCGCGGCCCTGGAGTCCCCACAGCACATCAGGCAGGTCGCCACCACCGAGCTCGGTATGGTCCCGGCCGACGCCCCGGTCTTCCTGGAGGCCCCCGAGGATGCCCCGCTCGCGCCTGAACCGCTGGCCATGGGGGAGGTCACCGATCCGCTGAAGCAGGCTCTGGGCCGGTCGGGATGAGCGGCCCGACGCGACTCGCGCCGCGCTCGCGGCCCAGCCGCGCGCGCCAAGTCTCCCGCCCTCGCCAAGTCTCCCGCCCTCGCCGGCCCGTCGCGCGCGGGCGAGCGAGGCGATCTTCGCGGGGACGCCCCCTCGCGCGCCCCGTCCAGGGACGGCTGGTCAGGGCGCTGCGTCGCGCCCGCAGCGGTCGCAGGGTCGCCTTCATCCTTGCTCTGTACCTGCTGCTGACGCTGGGAATGGCCTGGCGGCTGGTGACCGTGCAGGTGGTCGCGGCCGAGGAGTACCGCGAATGGGGAACGCGCCAGACCCAGCGCGACCTGCAGTTTCCCGCCCGCCGCGGCAAGCTCTACGACCGCGCGGGGGACCCCCTGGCGATGTCGATCACCGCCGCCAGCATCTACGTCCACCCGCGCGCGCTGGCCGAGGCGAACGTCGATCCGGTCGAGGCCGGTGACCGGCTCGCCGCCGCGATGGAGCACCCTGACGTGCGCATCTCCCAGGCGCGCATCCAGGAGGCACTGACCAGCGAGAGCCCGTTCAGCTATGTGGCCCGCCAGGTGCCCCGCGAGGTGGGGGTGCGGGTCGCCGAGTTGCGCCTGCCCGGTGTCGGGGTGCTGGACGAGCCCCGCCGCACCTACCCGGCGGGGGAGCTGGCCGCGCCCCTCATCGGCTTCGCCGGCACCGACCACGTCGGCCTGTCGGGCCTGGAGTTGCAGTACGACGAGGTGCTGGCCGGCCAGCCTGGCCTGCTGCAGATCGAGCGTGCCCCCGGGGGGCTTGAGATCAGCGCGGCACCGCGCGTGGGGCAGCCGCCCCTGCCCGGCACCGACCTCGTGCTGACCATCGATCGCGAGTTGCAGCTCACCACCGAGGAGTTGCTGGCCGAGGCCGTGGCGCGGTGGCGGGCCAAAGGGGCGGCCGCGGTGGTCATGGACGCCGGCACTGGCGAGATCCTGGCCCTTGCCACCGCCCCGAACATGGACGGTCCCCGCCGGGAGCGCACCCGCGCGCTCACCGACGCCCACGAGCCAGGCAGCGTGAACAAGGTGATCACGTTCGCTGCGGCGCTCGAGGAAGGCCTGATCGAGCCTGACTCCGAGATCCTGGTGCCCCCGGCGCACCAGGTGGGGGAAAAGACCTTCTACGACGCCCAGGGGGACCCCACAACCCCGCTGACGGTGCGCGACATCATGGCGCGCTCCTCGAACATCGGCACGATCCTGATCGCCGAGCGGTTG
The DNA here is from genome assembly GCA_009379795.1 of Nitriliruptorales bacterium. Lineage (GTDB taxonomy): Bacteria > Actinomycetota > Nitriliruptoria > Euzebyales > Egibacteraceae > WHTC01. The sequence goes on from WHTC01000010.1 coordinate 3,739, forward strand.
GGGCCCGAGGGCCTGCGCGACTACCTCCAGGCCTTCGGGTACGGCCAGCCGACCGGGATCGGATTCCCCGCCGAGTCCTCGGGCATGCTGCTGCCGACGACCAGTTGGACCGAGACCAGCCTGCCGACCATCGCGATCGGGCACGGTGTGTCCGCGACCCTGGTGCAGATCGCCGCCGCTTTCGACGTCATCGCCAACGGCGGGGAGTACGTCGCGCCGACCCTGGTGCGCGGCAAGGTCGACGCCGGGGGCCGGTTGGAGCCGGCCGGCCCGCCGCAGCGGCGCCAGGTTATCTCCGCCAGCACCGCCCGCACGATCACCGACATGATGATCGCCGTGGTCACAGACGAGCAAGGCACCGGCGAGCTTGCGGCCGTGCCGGGCTATGATGTGGCCGGCAAGACCGGGACCGCCCAGAAGGCGCGCGTGGGCGGCGGCTACCAGCCCGGAGCCTACGTCGCGAGTTTCGCCGGCTTCGCCCCCGCTGACGACCCCGAGTTGGTCGTCGCGGTGATGCTCGACGAGCCTGCGGGGACGTATTCGGGTGGCAAGGTCGCCGCGCCCGTGTTCAGCCAGATCATGGGCTCCGCTCTGAGCCACCAGCGCGTCGTGCCGTCATCCGACGCGGGTGAGCTGCGGCCGGCGCTTCCCCCGCCGCCCCCGCCCCCGCCCCCGCCGCCCGTGGAAGGCCTGCCCGCCCCGGTCGGGGAGATCGACGTGCCGGACCCGGCCGACCCGGCTCCCGACCCGGCCGCGGATGCGCCGGACTGATCGCTACGCTCGGCGGCGGTCGCGACGCCGGAAAGGCGTGCCCGTCCGGTCGTCCGTGGGCCGTCCGCAGCGCGTCGGGGGAACCCCCGTATGCTCGGCCGGCAGCGCTGGCCATTCCCTTCCCTTCCCGCGCACCGAGTTGCCGTGACCCCATCCCACGTCCCCGGACCCGTCGCGCTGGGCGACCTGCTTGGCCTTCCCGGCGTGGACGCTCGCCTGGCGGGCGCGCCCGCCGAAGGGGTCCGGATCATTGACGTCACCCACGACAGCCGCCAAGCAGGCCCCGGCGTGCTGTTCGCCTGCCGGCCCGGCGGCCGCGCGGATGGCCACGACTTCGCGCCCACCGCGGTCGCCGCCGGCACTCCCGCGCTCCTGGTCGAGCGCGTCATCGACCTCGACGTCCCCCAGGTGATCGTCCCGAGTGTCGCGCGCGTGCTGGGCCCGATCGCCGCGCACGTCCACGCAGATCCGTCCGGCCACCTGAAGCTGCTCGGGATCACTGGGACCAACGGGAAGACCACCACCGGTTACCTGCTGGAATCCGTGCTGGCGGCCGGGGGGCATGTCACCGGGCTGATCGGCACCGTGGAGACCTTGATCGCCGGGAAGGCGACCGAGGGCATCCGCACCACGCCCGAGGCCAGCGACCTGCAAAGGTTGTTGCGTCGCATGGTCGACGCCGGGGTGACCGCGGCGGCCATGGAGGTCTCCAGCCACGGCCTGGCGCTGGCGCGCGTGTCGGGGACGCGGTTCACCGCGGCCGCGTTCACGAACCTCAGCCGTGACCACCTTGACTTTCACCCTGACCTTGAGGCTTACGAGGCGGCCAAGGCCAGCCTGTTCACCCCCGGGTTCGCCGACCTCGGCGTGGTCAACGTCGACGACCCCACCGGACGCAAGATCTCCAGGCAGGCGGCGGCCGCGGGGTTGCGGGTCGTGCGCGTGTCGGGGCGCGGTCACGCCGACGCCGAGGTCCACGCGCGTGACATCACCCTCGGGCCCACCCGCTCGGCGTTCACCGCGCTGGTCCGCGGGCGCCCGTTCGCCGTGACCATTCACCTGCCCGGGTCGTTCAACGTCGATAACGCCCTGCTGGCCCTGGCGACGGCCGAGGCCGCCGGGATCGACCCGGAGGCCGCCGTGGACGGCCTGGCGGACGTGACCGGCGTGCCGGGCCGGATGGAGCGCATCGACGAAGGGCAGCCCTTCACGGTGCTGGTGGACTACGCCCACACGCCGGATTCGGTCGCCAGCATCCTGCAGGCGGCGCGGCCGCTGACCAGGGGGCGCATCATCATCGTGATCGGCTGCGGTGGTGAGCGTGACCGGGGCAAGCGGCGGCTGATGGGCCGGCAGGCGGTGGCCCTGGCGGAGCTCGCGATCTTCACGAACGACAACCCCCGCGGCGAGGACCCGGCCGCAATTCTGGAGGCTGTGGTCTCGGGTGCACGCTGGGTCGCCGGCGCCCGCTGGACAGTCGAGGAGGACCGCAGAGCCGCGATCGGACTGGCCCTTGACCAGGCGGAGCCTGGTGATGTGGTCGTCATCGCCGGCAAGGGCCACGAGACCTACCAGGAGGTCGGTGATCAACGGCTGCCCTTCGACGACCGGGCGGTTGCCAGGGCGCTGCTGACGGGGACCAACCCGGTGGCGGGGGTCACCCCGGCAGGGGGCGCGCGATGATCCCGCTGAGCGTCGAGCAACTGGCCGATGTCGTCGGCGGGCGTGTCCTGGACGAGCCCGCCGCGGCGCCCGTCCGCGAGGTCGTGATCGATTCGCGGCGCGTGCGGCCCGGTTCGCTGTTCGTGGCGCTGCCCGGGGAGCACACCGACGGTCACGAGTTCCTGGCCGACGCCGCCGCCCGCGGCGCGGCCGCGTGCCTCGTCGACGAGACGCGTGCGATCCCCGAGGGCGTGGTGGCCGTCACGGTGGACGATCCCGGCGACGCGCTGCTCGGTCTCGGCCGCTGGGTACGCGACACCGTCGATCCGGCCGTGGTCGGCATTACCGGCTCGGTCGGCAAGACCAGCACCAAGGACCTGATCGCCACCGCGGCGGGGGCGGGCCGGTCCGTTGTGGCCAACGTCGGGTCGTACAACAACGACCTTGGTGTGCCGCTCACCTGCTGCCGGCTCGAGGCGGGCAGCGAAGTGCTGGTCGCGGAGGTGGGCGCCCGTGGCGTCGGCCACATCGCGTCGCTGGCCGACCTGCTGAGCCCCGACATCGGCGTGGTCACCGCGATCCGCGGTGCGCATCTGGAGTTGTTCGGCGATGTCGGCACGATCGCCGCCGCTAAGGGTGAGCTGGTCGAGGCCCTGGAGCCCGAGGGCCTTGCGGTGCTCAACGCCGACGATCCCCGGGTGGCGGCGCTGGCGGCGCGCACCAGGGCCCGGGTCGTGACCTACGGCGTCAGGGCCGAAGCCGACTGGCAGGCGGAGTCGGTCACGCTGGACGCTGTGGCCCGCCCAACCTTCCGCCTTCGGGGCCGCGAGTTGACGCTGGCGATACCCGGCGAGCACAACGTCGGCAACGCCCTGGCCGCCCTCGCCGTGGCCGATGCGCTGGGCGTCCAGCTCGACGACGCCGCGGCGGCCCTCGCGGACGCCCGGCTGTCGCGCTGGCGCATGGAGTTGGTGCGGACCCGCGGCGGCATCACGGTGCTCAACGACGCCTACAACGCCAACCCCACCTCGATGTCGGCCGCGCTGGAGACCCTGATGCGCATGGACGAGGGCGGGCGTCGCTGGGCGGTGCTCGGACAGATGGCCGAGCTTGGTCCGGCCGAAGCCGAGGAGCACGAGCGCCTCGGCCGCCTCGCCGCGCGGCTGGGCGTCGACGGGCTCGTCGCGGTCGGGCCCCTCGCCGGATCGATCCAGGAAGCCGCCGATCGCGCGGCGCCTGCGGGGGAGCGCTTCGCCGCCGACGATGTCGACGGGGCCATCACGCTGCTCGCCGAGCGCTTGCTTCCCGGCGACGTCGTGCTGGTCAAGGCCAGCCGAGCCGCCGGCCTGGAGCGCGTCGCCGACGCGCTCGTGGCGATGTTCGAGGGGCCCGCGTGAGAGCGATCCTGCTGGCCTCGAGCCTGTCGCTGACGCTGTCGCTGATCGGCACGCCGCTGGTCATCCGCTTCTTCCGGCACCGCGGCTACGGGCAGCTGATCCGCCACGACGGCCCCCAGAGCCACATGACCAAGCGGGGCACTCCCACGATGGGCGGGACGGCGATCATCGCCGCCGCCCTGATCGGCTACGGGGTTGCCACGCTGGTCTTCGGCCCCGCGCTGTCGCCCGGGGGGCTGCTGGCCATGGGCGTGTTCGCCGGCATGGGAGCGGTCGGTTTCGTCGACGACTACATCAAGCTGAAGCGCCGCCGCAGCCTCGGGCTCACCAAGACCGCGAAGTTCGGGGGCCAGGCGATCATTGCCGGGCTGTTCGCCTACGGTGCCCAGTACGTGGCTGAAACCTCAACGGTTCTGAGCTGGATCGGCACCACCGGGCTGGACTTCGGCGCGTTCTTCCCGGTGTTCTGCTTCCTGATCCTGTCCGGCTACTCCAATGCGGTGAACCTCACCGACGGCCTGGACGGCCTCGCGGCGGGCACCAGCGCGTTCGTGTTCGGCGCCTACACGATGATCGCGTTCTGGATCTTCCGCCATCCCGAGCAGTACGCGGTGGAGGCCTGGCTGCACGCGGACGCGGTCGCGATCGCCGCGGCGTCGGCGGCGGGCGGGGTGCTCGGGTTCCTGTGGTGGAACGCGCCCCCGGCCCGCATCTTCATGGGTGACACCGGGTCCCTGGCCATCGGGGGGATGCTCGCCGCGCTCGCCGTGTTGACGGAGACCGAGTTGCTGCTGGTCCTGCTCGGCGGGCTGTTCGTGATCATCACCCTGTCGGTGATCCTGCAGGTGGCGAGCTTCCGCCTGTTCGGCACGCGCATCTTCAAGATGGCCCCGCTGCAGCACCACTTCGAGTTGTCAGGTTGGCAGGAGACCACCATTATCGTGCGCTTCTGGATCATCGGTGGTCTGGCCACCGCCCTCGGGCTCGGCGTCTTCTACGCCGACTTCCTGACGTTCCGGGGAGGCATCGGGTGAGCATGCCGGTCGATCTCACGGACACCAGAGCCCTCGTGGTCGGATTGGGGGTCTCCGGCAACGCCGCCGCTGAGGCCCTCCAGGCCGCGGGGGCGCAGGTTCGGGTCGTCGAGCCGGGCCGCGGAGAGGCGCTGGAGGAGCGCGCCGCCCGGCTCGCAGCCGCCGGTGTCGAAGTGCTCCGTGGCCAAGCGGACGTCGCAGGGCTGCTGGCCGAGCGCACGTTGGTCGTGCCCAGCCCGGTGGTGGCGCCGCACGCGCCTCTGCTGGTCGCCGCGCGCCGGCTGGGGCTGGAGATCGTGAGCGAGCCGGAACTGGCCTGGCGTATGGCCGGCGGGCGTACGCGCCTGGTGGCGGTGACCGGCACGAACGGCAAGACCTCGACCACCGAGCTGCTGGCCGCCCTGCTGGGCGTTCCCGCCGGGGGCAACATCGGCATGCCGCTCACGGCGATGCTCAGCCGCCCGGCGGCCGCCCTCCCGCCGCTGGTCGTCACCGAGCTCTCCAGCTTCCAACTGCGGCACTCGTCCACGCTTGCCCCCGACGTCGCCCTGATGCTCAACCTGGCGCCGGATCACCTGGACTGGCACGGCTCGTTCGTGGCCTACGGGGCGTCCAAGGCCCGCATCTGGGGCGCCCAGTCCGGGGCGCAACTCGCCCTGGTCAACGCTGACGACGCCGAGGCCTCCGGCCTGTTCGAGGCTCACCCTCCGCCGGCCCGGCGGGCGACCTTCGGCCTGGCGGCAGGCGCGGCCCGCGACCGTGAGGAGGAGCCTGGCCTCGCCGCCGTCAGGAAAGGCCGATTGTGGTGGCACGACGCCGGCGGGGAGCGCCGGCCCCTGCTGCGGATGGACGAACTGGCCGTCACCGGCCGGCACCAACTGTCCAACGTGTGCGCCGCGGTCACCGCGGCCGTCGCCGCGGGCGCCGACCCCGACGCGCTCGGCGTGCCGCTGCGCGCCTTCCGGCCGGGAACGCACCGCCTCCAGCGGGTCGCCACCATCAACGATGTGGCCTATGTCGACGACTCCAAGGCCACCAACCCGCACGCCGCGGCCGCCGCCCTCGCCTCCTACCCCTCGGTCGTGTGGATCGCGGGGGGTCTGAACAAGGGTCTTTCCTTCGACGGCCTGGCCTCGTTGCTCCCCGGCCGGGTCCGCGCCACGGTCACGATCGGCTCCTCGGGACCGGCGCTCGCCGCGGTGGCGCGCGGCGCGGGCATACCCGTGGTCGAGGCGGGGATCCTCGACGAAGCCGTGCGCGCCTCAGCGGAACTCGCCCGACCAGGGGATACGGTGCTGCTGGCACCGGCGTGCGCCTCGATGGACCAGTTCACCGACTACGCTGCGCGCGGTCGCGCCTTCGCCCAGGCCGTGGCCCGCCTGAAAGGAGCCGCGACGGCGCAGGAGACGACGAATGGACACTGAGACCCGTACCAAGGAGTCCGGGGTGCGTTCCCCAACGCCATGGCCGGATGCGCCCACCCCCACGCGAGGCGGACCGGGAGGGTTCGTCAGCGGCGAGTCCACTCCCGTGTTCGTGCTGCTGGTCGCGACGAGCGCCACGCTGCTGGTGCTCGGGCTGGTGATGAGTTTCTCGGCGTCCTTCGTGCGTTCAGCGGCGGAGACCGGGGACGCGTTCGGGATCTTCAGCCGGCAGTTGCTGTGGTGCGCGGTCGGGATGGTGCTCATCGTGCCCCTGGCACTGACCGACTACCACCGCTGGCGGCGGTTCGCGGTGCCGTTGCTGGCGGTCGCCCTGATCGCCTGCGCCGCCGTGCTGGTTCCCGAAATCGGCGACTTGCGCAATGGGGCCCGGCGCTGGCTCAGCCTCGGGCCGGTCGGGCTCCAGCCCGCGGAGATGACGAAGCTGGCGCTGGCGCTGGCGCTGTCCCATCTGATCGCCCGCCGCTGGACGCGCATTCGCAGCGGCGACCTGCACGCCCTGCTGATGCCCGCCCTGCCACTGATGGTGACCGCGGCGCTGCTGATCCTGGTCGAACCGGACCTGGAGACCGCGGTGCTCGTGCTCGCAATCGGCGGCACCGTGCTGTACGTCGCCGGTCTGCCCGGACGGATCCTGGCCGTCGGCGTCGGCGGTGCGTTTCTGGGCGCGGCCGCATCGATCGCCTCGTCAGGATTCCGCCGGGGGCGCATCCTGGCCTGGCTGGACCCGGTCTCGGACGCCAGTAACTTCGGCTACCAGCAGCTTCAGGGCTTCATCGCCCTGGGCTCGGGCGGGCTGTTCGGCGTGGGGTTGGGCCGCTCAAGGGGCAAGTGGAACTACGTGCCCAACGCCGACACCGATTTCATCTACGCCATCATCGGTGAGGAACTGGGATTTCTCGGCGCCTTCACGGTGCTGCTGCTGTTCCTCGGCATCGCCGTCGGCGGCACGATCGCCGCGCGGAGCGCCCCTGATCCGTTCGGCCGGCTGCTGGCCGCGGCCCTGACCGCCGGACTGCTGGTGCAGGCCGGGTTCAACATGGGGTCGGTCGTCGGCCTCCTGCCGGTCACCGGTGTCACTCTGCCGCTGGTCAGCTACGGCGGCTCCTCGCTGGTGTTCACCATGATCTCGCTCGGCCTGCTGCTGTCGATCGCCCGCTCCGGGCAGACGCCGGCAGCCGGCCGGGGTGCGTCCAGGGCGCGCGGGAGGGCGGGACGATGACCCGGATCCTGCTGGCTGGAGGTGGCACCGGCGGGCACGTCTTCCCCGGCTTGGCCGTTGCCGCAGCGCTGCGTGACGCACGTGCGGACCTCGAAGTGTCCTTCGTCGGCACCCAGCGAGGCCTCGAGTCGCGGGTGGTGCCTGAGGCGGGCTGGCCGCTGCACATCATCGAGGTGCTCCCGCTGGCTCGCAGGCTGTCACCGGACACCGCGCGCGTGCCCGTGGCGCTGCTGCGCGCGGTGGTCGAGGTCACCCACCTGATCCGCAAGCGGCGGGTGGTCGCCGCGGGGGTGTTCGGCGGGTACGTCTCGCTGCCACTGGCCCTGGCGGCCAGGCGCACGCGTATCCCCTACGTGGTCCACGAGCAGAACGCCATCCCAGGGTTGGCCAACCGCCTGGCGATCCGCCGCGCCGCTGCCGTCGCGGTCACGTTTCCGTCGAGCGTCGAGCGGATCGGCGGCGACGTGCGGGTGGAGGTGACGGGCAACCCGGTCCGCCCGGAGCTGGATGCAGTCGATCGCACCGCGCTGCGCGACACGGCCCTGAAGGCCTTCGACCTGGACCCGCGCCGGCGCACCCTGCTGGTGTTCGGCGGCAGCCAGGGGGCGCACCGCATCAACCACGCAGTGGTGGCAGCCCTGACGCGCTGGCGCGATCCCGCTTCGCTGCAGATCCTGCACGCGACTGGCCAGGACGCCTACGGCGACGTGGTCGATGCCTGGGGAAAGGCTCAGCAGGCTTCCCTGGAGGCCCACCCGGGCCGCGCCCTTCCGCTGGTGCGCTGTCTGGACTTCGTCGACCGCATGGACCTGGCCTACGCGGCCGCGGATCTGGTGATCTGTCGATCCGGGGCCTCGACCATCGCCGAACTGACCGTGCTCGGCGTCCCCAGCGTGCTGGTGCCTTACCCGCACGCCACCGATGACCACCAGGCGGCGAACGCCACCGATCTGGCCGCCGCGGGCGGGGCCACCGTGATCCTCGATGACGACCTGAACGGCGAGACCCTGGTTGCCGTGGCCGAGCCGTTGCTCGTCGGCGAGTCCAGGCGTCGCAGGATGGCCGTCGCCGCGCGGCGCTTCGGCCGGCCGGACGCGGCCGACCGGGTGGCCGCCCTCGTGCTGGACGCCGCCGGCCTGACGCCGGATCCAGCCTCCCGCCGGAAAGCCCCGCGGCCCGCCCGGGCCCGGGGCCCCCGCACCTCTCACCCGACAACCAGGGAAGAGCGCCGACAGTGACAGTCCACGTACTACGCCCCGGCGACCGTGTCCACCTGGTGGGGATCGGGGGTGCCGGCATGAGCGCCCTGGCCTGCGTCCTGCTGGAGCGAGGGCATCCCGTCAGCGGCAGCGACCTGCGCGGGAGCCGCGCGGTCAGCGCCCTGAGCGCGCTCGGGGCGGACATCGCCATCGGCCACGACCGTGCCCATGTCGACGGGGCGAACCTGGTCGCCGTGTCGACCGCGGTGCCTGCGAGCAACGCCGAGCGGGCCCGGGCCCTGGAACTCGGGATCCCGGTCGTGTGCCGTGCGGAACTGCTCGCCGCGCTCATGGCGGAGTCCTGCGCCGTACTGATCAGCGGCACCCACGGCAAGACCACCACCACGGCGATGACCACCGTGGCGCTGCAGGCGGCGGGGTTCGACCCCTCCTTCGCCATCGGCGGCACGCTGCACGACGCGGGCACCAGCGCCCACCACGGAACCGGCGAGGTGTTCGTCGCCGAGGCCGATGAGTCCGACCGCTCGTTCCTTTCCTATACGACCAACTGTGCGGTCATCACCAACGTCGAGTTGGACCACCACGACACCTACGCGGACGAGGACGAGGTGGGCGAGGCGTTCGCCGAGTTCCTAGAGCGCCGGGTGCCGGGCGCGCCCGCCATCGTGGGCATCGAGGACCCCGGGGTCCAGGCGCTGCTGGCCCGGGAGAAGCTGACCCCGCGCCCGCCGATCCTGGGCTTCGGTGACCACCCGGACGCCGAGCTGCGCATCAGCCGGACGGACCTGGGCGTCCACGGCTCGAGCTTCCACCTCGACGCGCGGGGCGAGGACCTCGGCCGCTTCACCCTGAGCCTTCCCGGCCGCCACAACGTGCTCAACGCGACCGCGGCCGTGGCGGTCGCCCGCTGGCTGGGTGCGCCGCTGGACGACGTGCGTGAGGGGTTGGCGACCTTCCACGGCACCCAGCGTCGCTTCCAGCGGGTCGGCACCGTCGACGGTGTGACCGTGGTCGACGACTACGCCCACCATCCCACCGAATTGGTGGCGACGATCTCGGCGGCCCGCCAGACCAGCCCCCCGGGGCGGATCATCGCCGCGTTCCAGCCGCACCGGTTCTCGCGCACGGCAGCCCTCGCCTCGCAACTCGGCGAGGCGCTGACCGGCGCTGATCTGGTCGTGGTCACTGACGTCTACGGGGCGGGCGAGCAGGCCGTGCCGGGCGTCACCGGCGAGCTGGTCGCCGACGCTTCCCGACGCGCGGGCGCCGAGACCCATGTGGTGGGCGCCGCGGGTGACCTCGCGCTGTTCCTGGCAGGCATGGCCCGCGAGGGCGACCTGATCCTCACCCTCGGCGCGGGTGACATCACGGAGGTGGGCCCAGTGCTGCTGCGTCTGCTGGATGGCCGCGGTGCCTGAGACCCGGACCGGGCTCTCTGTGGCCACTCCCGGCGGATCCGCGAGCGCCGCCACTGGCGGCGACGACGAACTGGTCGCGCGCCTGACGGCAGCTGTCGGTGGCGAGGTGCGAGCCGGTGAGCGGCTCGCGGCGCATACCACGCTCAAGGTCGGGGGTCCCGCCGCAGCCTTGCTGCGTGCCGAGCACCCCAGCGACCTCGTCGCCGTCGCGGAGGTGTGCGCAGAGCTGCGGCGCCCCTGGCTGATCCTGGGCCGGGGCTCCAACCTGCTGGTCGCCGATGCGGGATGGCCCGGGGCGGTCGTCACGCTCGGCCGCGGGTTCCGCGGCTGGGTCGCCGAAGGCAGCGACGTGGTGGCGGGCGCGGCGGAGCCGATGCCGGTGCTGTCCGCGGCGGTCGCCCGCCAGCGCCTTGCCGGCCTGGCGTTCGGCGTGGCGATTCCTGGCAGCCTTGGGGGTGCGGTGCGCATGAACGCCGGGGCGATGGGCCGTGAAATGCGCGACGTGCTCGACTCGGCCGAGGTCGTGCGACTCGGTGACGGCGGCAGGCTGCAACGTCTCGACGCGGCCGAGTTGCGTATGACCTACCGCCACACCGCCCTGCCGGCGGACGCAGTGGTGGTGCGCGCCCGCCTGCGGTTGCGTCCCGGCGCGGGAGACGAGTTGGCCGCGGAGATGGCGGCATTCAAGCAGTGGCGGCGGGAGCACCAACCGATCAACGAGCCCTCCTGCGGCAGCGTGTTCCGCAACCCGCCGGGTGACTCCGCGGGACGCCTGATCGATTCCTCCGGCCTCAAGGGACACCGGGTCGGGGGCGCCCAGGTCAGCGACAAGCACGCCAACTTCATCACTGTCCGGGCGGGGGCCACGGCCGGGGACGTCGCCCAGGTCATCACCGACGTACGCCGCATCGTGGCGGAGCGGCACGGGGTCACGCTCGTGACCGAAGTCGTCCTCGCGGGGTTTGCCGGGGAGCCTGGGGTCCAGGATTCGACGTGACCCCGGCCCGCTCGCCCACCGCCGCACCTCGGCCGGCCCAGGGTCCGCGCGAGCCGAAGCGGCGGTGGCGCTTCCTGCGGCTGCCCTTTTCACGGCGACCGTCGCCGGCAGCGGGAGGCACCGCGGCCGCTCAGGAGCAGGCGAGCCGGTCCGGGCGCAACGGGCTGGGAATGCACGAGCGCTTCCGGGCGCGCCGACAGGAGGTGGAAGACGCCGGTCGCCGCCGGCGCCGCCGGATCACCGGCAGCCTCGTGGCCCTGGTGACCCTCGCCGGGATGTCGGTGAGCCTGTCATTCTCGCCGCTGTTCGCCGTGGCCGGCGTGCAGGTGACCGGGCTGGATCCGGTGCGCGAGCGGGAAGCGTGGCAGGCGGCGGGGATCAGCCCGGGGCAGAACCTGCTGTTCGTGGACCTGGCGGGCGCTGAGGACGCAGTCCGCGCGTTGCCCTATGTCGCCGCCGTCGAGATCCGGCGTGTGTCGGCCTCCATCCTGGAGGTGGCTGTCGCCGCCCGCGAACCCGTCGCGGTGCTCCGCCTGGAGGCCGAGTCCTGGCTGGTGGACGCCGGGGGCACGCTGGTCGGCGGCGGCACCCTGCCGGATGCCGTGCCCATCGACGCCCCGGGCACCCCGCTGCCGCCGGTGGGGGAGCAGATCGGTCCCTCGGGCGTGCGCACCGCCCTGGCCATCCATGCGGGGTTGCCCCCCGAGTTGCGGAACCGGGTCGAGCGCTACGACGCCCGGGACGAGCACAGCGTGCGCCTGCTCCTGCGGCCCGGGACACCTGCCGGGGACGGCTCGCGCCCGATCAGCGTCCGCGTGGGCGACGCCGGGCGGGTGCAGGCCAAGGGCCAGGCGATCGCGCTGCTGCTGGAGCGCTTGGCCGCCCAACCGGACCTCGACCTGGAGCGCTACGAGCTTGATGTACGGGCTCCCGACAATCCGGTCCTTCGTCCGTTATCCTGACGCCGTTCACGAGGTTTTCCTCAGATCTTCCACAATCAACGGTTAGCCTTCCACAGGACAGCGCGCCGGCCTGTGGAAAGAATTTTCATGCCAGGCCGCTCGCTCACGTGGAGCGGCGGGGTCTAGTCTCCCGGGTCTAGGAGCACCAATTCTGGAGAACAATCGGAGGTTTTTCGCGGTTGTTGTCCTTGAAGGTGGTCATGCGGTCAGAGATGCTTGACTCACCCCCAAGTAGCCGTCTAAGGTCTCGCGCACCAAGAGAGGTTGACATAACCGTAAGCCTCCACTTTAGGATGAGGGCTTGCGTGGAGGCGTTTAAAGTGGGTCGAGTGGGGTTGAGCAAATGGGTCGGAAGGGTCAGACGGGAGCCTGACCAGCGCATCCGGCTCGCACGCACCTGCCGGGTCTGCCGGAGTCCGTGGCACACCGCGTTCGCACGAACTTGAAGGAGCGCACCGTGGCAGCACCTCAGAACTATCTTGCGGTCATCAAGGTCGTGGGCATCGGCGGCGGTGGCCTCAACGCCGTCAATCGCATGATCGAAGGTGACCTCAAGGGCGTCGAATTCATCGCGATCAACACGGATGCTCAGGCATTGTTGATGTCTGATGCTGATGTCAAGCTTGACGTCGGCCGGGAGTTGACACGCGGACTCGGTGCCGGCAGCAACCCTGAAGTAGGCCGTAAAGCCGCCGAGGAGCACCGTGACGAGATCGAAGAGGTGCTCAAGGGCGCCGACATGGTGTTCGTGACCGCCGGTGAGGGGGGCGGTACGGGCACCGGTGGGGCACCCGTCGTGGCCGAGGTCGCCAAGAGCATCGGCGCGCTCACCATCGGGGTGGTGACCCGTCCGTTCACGTTCGAGGGCCGCCGCCGTGGCATGCAGGCCGAGAAGGGCATCGAGAGGCTGCGGGAGGCGGTGGACACCCTCATCGTGATCCCCAACGATCGTCTGCTGGAGATCTCCGACGAGGAGACCTCGGTGTTGCAGGCGTTCAAGTTGGCCGACAACGTGCTGCTGCAGGGGGTGCAGGGCATCACGGATCTGATCACGACGCCCGGGTTGATCAACACCGACTTCGCCGACGTCTCGACGGTCATGCGCGATGCCGGCAGCGCGTTGATGGGCATCGGCAAGGCGCGCGGGGAGAATCGGGCACTGGAGGCGGCCCGCATGGCCATCTCCTCGCCGCTGCTGGAGGCCTCGATCGACGGGGCCCGGGGGGTGATCCTGGCCATCGCGGGCGGCAGCGACCTCGGCCTGCACGAGGTCAACGAGGCTGCCGAGATCATCGCCGACGCCGCGGATATCGACGCCAACATCATTTTTGGCGCGGTGATCGACGACGGGTTGGGCGACGAGGTCAAGGTGACGGTGATCGCCGCCGGCTTCACGAATGCCGAGGTTGCCGGCGTGGCCGCGTCGGGAACGCTGCGCCCCGTAGAACGCAACGAACCGGCGCGGGCCACCCCACCGCCCCCGGCCAACCCGGCGCCCCCGACCGCTCCCGACCCGGTGCTGCGACCGGTCGCTCGTGAGCAGCCGCCGCCGGCACGACGCGAGCAGCCGGCGCGCAGGCCCGAGCGGGTTCCCAGGGAGGACGACCTGGACATCCCCTCGTTCCTCAAGCGATGAAGGTTTCTGTGCCCGTGCCCGTGCCCGCGCCGCTGGCGGTCGCCGTGCCCGAGGACGGCTCCGCCCGTCTGGCGTTCTCCCGGGCGCCGCCCGAGGGTCTGCGGGCCGCGGGCGTGGCAGGGGCGGACGAGGTCGGCAACGGGAGCGTGTCACTGGTGGTCGGTGTCGATCCCGCCTACCCCAACGCGCCGCTGGCGGCTCGATCCCGGCTGACGGCCAAGGTCGGTCTGCGGGCCGACCAGGCGGTCTATGCGGCCCAGCCGCACGGCTGTGGTGTCGCGGTCGTGGGGCGTGCGGACCGGGGGCGCGGTGCGCTGGACCATGCCGACGCGGTCCCCGGAGTGGACGCGCTCGTGACCACCGAAGTCGGCGTGGGCCTGGTGGTGCTGGCCGCGGACTGCGTGCCCCTGCTGTTGGTCGATCCCGGCCGGGCCGTCGCCGCCGCTCACGCCGGGCGGCGCGGCCTGGTGGCGGGCATCGTTCCGGCCACGCTGGAGGTCCTGGCCAGGGAGACGGCGTCGCTGGGGGGCGGGGACTGCTCGCGGGTGGTGGGCGTCATCGGCCCGGCGATCGGCGGCTGCTGCTACGAGTTGCCCGAGGGGATCGCCGACGAGGTGGCCGCCGCCCATCCAGAGGCCCGGGGCACCACCACCTGGGGGACCCCATCGGTGGATGTGGCGGCCGGCGTGGTCGCCCAACTGCGCGCGGCCGGTATCGCGCGGATTCAGCGCGTTGGAACTTGTACGGTTTGTGATGGTTATAGATGGTTCAGTGCTCGCGCAAGCGCATCGACTACACTTCGTCGCTCCGCATCGACCGGTCGACACGCGGGGATTGTTTGTCGCATCGGCCTGCCCGTGCCCAACCAGAGGTTCGCGTCCGCACGACATTCACCATGATGGCCGCCCGCACTCACGCTGAGCCGGCGCCCACGTCCCTCGGGGGCGGGGAGCCGGAGCCGGCGATCCCTGTTTCGGGTGGTCGCGTCACCGCTGACGAGGTTCCGGAACGTCTCGCCGCGGTGCGGCGGCGCATCGCTGCCGCTGCCGAGCGAGTGCTGCGGGATCCTGACGAGATCCGGATGGTGGCCGTGACCAAGATGGTCGCCCCGGAGATGATCGTGGCCGCGCAGCGGGCGGGCCAGATCGACTTCGGCGAGAACCGCGCGCAGGAGTTCCGCCGCAAGCTCGCCGTGATCGAGCCGCCGGTGGCGTGGCACTTCGTCGGCCGCGTGCAGCGCAACAAGGTCGCCGACGTGACCGGGTTGGCGCAGCTCATCCACTCCGTTGATCGACTGGAACTGGCAGAGGCCCTGGCGGCGCGTGCGCAGCGGGACGGGCTCCGGCAACGCATCCTGGTGCAAGTGAACACCGGTCTGGATCCTGCCAAGGCCGGGGTCGTGCCAGAGGAGGCGCCTGCGCTGATCGAGCGGGTGCGGGAGCTCAGCGGGCTGGCCTGTGAGGGCCTCATGACCGTGCCGCCCCTGGCGGCGGATCCCCGGCCGCTTTTCGCACGCCTGCGCGCGCTTCGCGACACGCTGCGCTCACGCTTCCCCGAGATCCAGCAGCTCTCCATGGGTATGTCCGGTGATTTCGAGGTGGCGATCGAGGAGGGCTCCACGATCGTGCGCCTCGGCGAAGCCCTGTTCGGCCCGCGTCCGTTGAAACCCGCGTAGAACGCACACCAGGAGCAGCGATGGCGACGATGTGGAAGCGGATGGGGACCTTCCTCGGTCTGGTCGAGGACTACGAGGATGACTACGCCGATGTCCCGGACGAGCGCTCGCGGGTGCCCGATCGGGGCGGCCAGGAGATGGTGCCGATGCGCGCCGAGTCGTCCAACGTGCGGCGCATCCCCACGGCTCGATCCAGCGAGTCCGCCGAGCGAACACCCGCTCCGCCACCCGGCGCGACCCGCACGACGGGGCTGTCGCAGCCGACATCAGGGCAAAAAGTTCATTTGACAGAACCATCGACGTTCAACGACGTCGAGGAGATTGGGGAGAACTTCCGCAGCGGCATTCCCGTGATCATGAACCTCGCCGGCGCCAGCGAGGGCGTCGCCAAACGCCTGCTGGACTTCGCCTCCGGCCTGATCTTCGGTCTGGACGGGCGCATCGAGCGGGTGGGGGATCGGGTGTTCCTGCTCACCCCGCGCGGCGTCGACGTCTCCACCGAGGAGCGGCGCCGGTTGTCGGAACGCGGCTTCTTCAATCAGGCCTGACCATGCCTCTTCTCGTCATTGTCTGCTTCGCTTTGGATGTCTACTTCTTCATCCTGATCGCCCGGATCATCCTGTCCTGGATCACGCGCCTGCCCGAGCCGGTGCTGCCACTTGCCCGGGGCGTGCGTGCGGTCACCGACCCACTGCTGATTCCGCTGCGGAATCTCATCCCTCCGGTGAGATTCGGCCCCGGCGCCCTCGATCTGTCGCCGCTGGTGCTGTTCTTCGGGATCTCGCTGCTTCGCGGACTGATCTGTAGAGGGAGTCTCTGAGATGCCACTCTCAGCCAAGGACGTCGTCGACCGGCAGTTCAAGCAGAAGGTTCGCGGCTATGACCGCGAGGACGTCGACGCGTTCCTCGACGAGGTCGCTGACCGCATGAACGCGCTCGCCCGGGAGCGAGACGTGTTCGCCGCGGAGTTGCGCAAGGCCCAGCAGGGGCCGGGAGCCGCCGAAGACGACGGACTGCTCAAGCGGACGCTGCTTGCGGCACAGCGCACCTCGGACGCGATGATCGCCGACGCCCGGCGCAACGCGGAGGAGATCCTCTCCTCGGCGAAGCTGGAGGCGGAGCGCGTCGTCAACCACGCGAACACCGTCGCCGAGCCGATGGTGCGGGAGGCCCGCGAAGAGGCGGACCGGCTGCTGCGGGAGGCGCGCGAGCAGGCCGACGGGTTGGCGCAGGAGGCGCACGAGGAGGCCGAGCGTCTGGTGCGCGAAGCGCGCGCCGAGGCCGAGCCGATGGTGCGCGACGCCCGTGCGCAGTCCGATCGGCTGCTCGAGGAGGCCTATGGCGAGGCGGAACGGGTACGCGGCGAGGCAGTCCAAGAGGCCGAGCGGTTGCGCAACGACAGCCGTGCCGAGGCCGACCGCCTCGTCGGTGAGGCGCACGCCCGTGCCGAGCCGATGCTGCGGGAAGCTCGCGAGGAGGGCGAGCGGTTGGTGCGCGAAGCGCACGCCGAGGCCGACCGGCTGGTGCGCGAGGCGCAGCAGGAGGCGGAGCCGCTGCTGCAGCACACGCGGTCCGAGGCCGACCGTCTGCTGCGCGAGGCGCACGAGCGGGCGGACCACCTGGTCCCCGACGCGCAGGCAGAGGCGGACCGGCTGCTGCGGGAGGCGCGCAAGGAGGCCGACCGGCTCGTGCCCGAGGCTCGGGCGGAGGCCGAGCGGTTGCGCAACGACAGCCGTACCGAGGCGGACCGGCTGCTCACCGAGAGCCTGGCCGAAGCCGAGCGGTTGCTCAGCGAGGCGCACACGGAGGCGGATCCGCTCGTGCCGGAGGCGCGCGCCGAGGCGGAGCAGTTAGTGCGTGAGGCGCGGGAGGAAGCCGAGCAACTGGTTCCCCCGGCGCGGGAGGAGGCCGAGCGGATCCGCACCCAGAGCCGGTCGGAGGCTGACCGGTTGCTGGCCGATGCGCGGGCCAAGGTCGAACGCACGATCGGGGAGGCCAAGCGGCAGGCCGCGGACCTGATGAGCTCCACGCGTAAGCAGCTCACCGAGGACCAGGAACGCACCCGCGTGGCGGCGGAGCAGGCGCGGCAGGCCATCGAGGAGTTGCGCCGGTTCCGCGCGGAGTACCGGGATCGCGTGCGCGAGATCGTCGCCGAGCAGCTCAGTGCGCTGGACCGGGTGGGCGACCTTCCTGAGCTCCCAGCCATGCTCGACGGCATCGCGGAGTCGGTCAAGCCGGAGAACATGCCGGAGGCCGCATCCGTGCCGGACCGCGGCAACAGTCCGTGGACGGGGCAGGACAACTCCGGGAGCTCGGGAGGCGCCACGCGGGAAGCGCCGGCGGGTGGGCGCCGCTACGACCGCCGCCCCGAGGCCGCCTCGGAGATGGCCCCCGTGCCGTCGCGCGAGAACGACCGGCGGGTGTTCCGCTTCGGCGAGGAGCGCCGAGGTGAGCGGGGCGACAACGGCGCGTAAGCGGCGGCCGGCTCGGCCCGTCTGAACCCGGCGTGCCGCTTCCGCTCAACGCGAGCGGGCCGAGCGTGGCGCAGCTCGCAGCCCGTCCATGCCTCGCACGTGGGCCCGCCGGCCGCCCAGCCGGGCGGCCCGCTCCATGGGGTGACGAGCATAGCCGTAGGCCAGCCACAGCGCCCCGTACAGAGGGGCGAACAAGGGACCCAATCGTTCAGCGTGGCGGACGTGCACCAGTTCATGCGCCAGTAGCGAGGGGTTGGGGTTGCCGCGCGCGATCACGACATGGCCGAGGGCGGTGGCCTGGAAGCCGCGGGTACGCAGCATCCAGCCGGACAGACCCTCCGCGCCGGGGAACAGCACGACACCTTCCCGAATCCGCGGGCGAGCGCCGGACGCCATGCCAACGAGCAGTCCCGCCAGCGACATCGGCGACGCCCAGGCGTACGCCAGCACCCTGGCCGGAGTTGATCTCGGCGGATCGGGCACCCACCCGGCAAGGGCCTGGAACAGCGCGGGCTCTGATGGTGGACCCAGCACCTGGGCGTTCTCGACCGGTCCGGGCATCTGCCGCCCGGCCGTGGGCAGGGGATAGGGGGCGCCGGACAACTCGACGACCGCCCGTTCGGCTCGCCGCGCGCGCCAGTGGCGCCCCACGGCCAGGCTTGCCAGGGTCACCCCCATCAGCAGCGTGACCAGCCGGAACCGCCGCCGGCTTTTCACGCCACCGCCTCCAGGCGCACGAGCGCCCGCGCGTCGTCGGTCAGTTCGATGATCTCGCTCCCGGGAGGCGCGCCCCGGGACCAGCGGCCCTGACGATCGAGGTCGATCTCAGTTCGCAGCTCCGCGGCCAGCACCTCGCGAGCGACGTACGACCCATGCCGCTCAAGCGCCTCCGCCAGGTCTCCAACGGCCTCGATGTGCAGCACCACCCGGTCCGACAGCGCGAAGCCCGCGCGCTTGCGCAGGTCGTTGATCGCGCGGATCAACTCTCGGGCCAATCCCTCCAGCCGCAGCGGCCGGTCGACGTCCAGGTCCAGGGCAACGCTGTAGGGGCCCTCCCTGGCGACCTGCCAGCCGATCGCGGGCACCTCCAGCACCTGCACCTGCTCCGTGGTGACCCGTACCGGCTCATCGTCCACGGTCACCGCGGCGCTGCCCCAGGCGGCCAGCGCCGCGGCCAGCGCGTCCGGGTCCGCATCCTCTATCGCTGCGGCCACCTTCGGCGTCAGCGGGCCGAACACCGGCCCGAGCGCCCGGAAGTCGGGCTTGAGCCGGAAGTTGACCAGCGAGGCCACCGAGTCGGGCAACTCGATGCTCTTGACGTTGAGCTCATCGGCGACGACCTCCTCGACGTCCGCCCAGTGGGGGTGATCCTCCGCGGGCAGGGTGATCAGCGCGGTGCGCAGGGGCTGGCGTCCGGCGATCCTCGCCTCCTGGCGGGCCCGCCGTCCCAGCTCGACGATACGCCGGGCCGCTGCCATCGTGGCCCGCAGCCGGTTGTCCGCGGCCGCCGGGTCGGGGGTGGGGAAGGCCAGCAGGTGCACGCTGTCTGGCGCCTGGGGCTCGACGTTGCGCACAAGGTTCTCGTACAACTCATCGGCCACGAAGGGCGTGAACGGGGCGAGCAGCGCCGCGACGGTGACCAGGCACTCATGCAGCGTGGCGAACGCGGCCTCGGTGTCGTGCGTGCTGACGTGCTCGGCGTCGGTCTTCCAAAAGCGGTTCCGGCTGCGGCGTACGTACCAGTTCGACAGGTCGTCGACGAAGCGCGCCAACTGGCGACCGGCTGTGATGGGGTCGAAGTCCTCCATGGCGGCGTCCACCACGCGCACGGTCTCGGCCAGTTCGGCCAGCACCCAGCGGTCGATGATCGGCCGCTCGTCGGCCGGCGCGTTGCGCCGTGTGGGGTCATCGAGGTCGGGAGGGGTCCAGCCGTCGAGCCGCGCGTAGATGACGAAGAAGCAGTAGGTGTTCCACAGGGTCAGCAGGAACTTACGCACCACCTCGCCGAGCGGGCCCTCGCCGACCCGGCGCGACTTCCAGGGAGAGCCGTCGGTCAGCAGCAGCCATCGCAGCGCGTCCGCGCCGCGGCTTTCGATCAGGGCCCACGGATCCAGCACATTGCCCAGAGACTTGGACATCTTGCGGCCGTCCGCGTCCACGATGTGGCCAAGGCACAGCACGCGCCGGTAGCTGCCGCGGTCGAACAGCAGCGTCGACACCGCCTGCAGCGAGTAGAACCAGCCGCGGGTCTGATCGATCCCCTCGCAGATGTAGTCGGCGGGGAAGCGCTCGGTGAACGTCTCGTCGCTGCCAGGGGCGTAGGGGTAGCCGAACTGCGCGAAGGGCATCGATCCGGAGTCGTACCAGGCGTCGATCACCTCGGGGACCCGCTCCCCGCTGCCGCGCCCGCCGCAGGCGGCGCAGTCGATGCGAATCTCGTCGACGTAGGGCCGGTGCGGGTCAAGGTCTGACAGATCCCTGCCGGCCAGGTGGCCCAACTCGGCGCGCGAGCCGACCGCGGTGACGGTGCCGCAGTCGCTGCAGCGCCACAGCGGCAGCGGGGTGCCCCAATAGCGCTCGCGCGACAGGGCCCAGTCCACGTTGTTGGCCAGCCAGTCGCCGTAGCGCCCGTCGCGGATGTGCTCCGGCCGCCAGTCGACCTCGGCGTTCTCCGACAGCAGGCGGTCGCGGATCTTGGTGGTGGCGATGTACCAGGAGGGCTTGGCGTAGTAGAGCAGCGGGGTGTTGCAGCGCCAGCAGAACGGATAGGTGTGCGTGTACTGCTCGGCGCGCAGCAGCAGTCCCCGCGCGCGCAGGTCCTCGACGATGCCGGTGTCGGCGGCCTTGACGAACTGCCCGGCGAAGGGCGCCACGCGAGCGTCGAAGCGGCCTTCCAGATCCACGGGGTTGACGACCGGCAGGCCATGCGTCCGGGCCACGCGCATATCGTCCTCGCCGAAGGCGGGGGCGAGGTGGACGATACCGGTGCCCTCGGCGGTGGTGACGAAGTCGCCCACCGTGACGTAGCGCCAGTCGGGGTCGGCGCCATCGTCCACAGGCTCGGGGGTGACGAAGTCGAACGGCCCGCGGTAGTGCAGTCCCTCGAGCTCGGCGGGACGGACCTCGCGCAGCACCTGGGCCGTCTCGCCCAGGACCTCGGTGACCCGGTCGGAGGCCATCACCACCGGGAAGTCGTCCCCGGGCCCGCGCACCAGCACGTAGGGGATGCCGGGACCGATGGCCACGGCGGTGTTGGAGATCAGCGTCCAGGGCGTTGTCGTCCACACGAGCAGCGACGCGCCCTCGACCGCCAGCGGGCCTTCCCGCACGGGAAGGCGCACGTAGATGCTGGGATCGACGGTGGTGGCGTACCCCTGGGCGACCTCGTGGTCGGACAGCGCGGTGCCGCAGCGGGGGCAGTAGGGGACGACCCGGTGACCCTCATAGATCAGGTCGCTGGTCCACAGTTGCTTCAGGGACCACCAGACGCTTTCGACATAGGACGTCGACATCGTCCAATAGGCGTCGTCGGTGTCGACCCAGAAGCCGATGCGCTCGGTCAGCCGCTCCCACTGTTCGACGTAGCGGGTCACCGACTCGCGGCACCTGGCGTTGAACTCGGCGACTCCGTAATCCTCGATGTCCTGCTTGCGCGTGAAGCCCAGCTCCTTCTCGACCTCGAGCTCCACCGGGATGCCGTGGCAGTCCCAGCCGCCTTTGCGCGGCACCTGGTGGCCCTTCATCGTCCGGTAGCGGGGGAACAGGTCCTTGAACACCCGCGCCTCGACATGGTGGACGCCCGGCAGACCGTTGGCGGTCGGCGGACCCTCGTAGAAGCGGAACAGCGGGCCGCCCGCTGTCTGCTCCAGGGAACGCCGGAAGATATCGCGCTTCCGCCAGCGCGCGAGGACGGCCTCCTCCAGCGCCGGGAAATCAGGCTGCTGCGCGACCGGCTCGAACGCCACAACCACCTCTCGCCTCGTCGTCGGAATCAGACTCGCCGATGGTAGCCGCAGCCTGCGGGATCACTGCCTGTCCGCCACTCCCACGGGACCAGGTCACGGCCCACAGCCTGGCTCGGCCCATGCGCTACCCAGAACGACGGGCTCTTGCGTGTGCAGATCCGTGCGCCCGCGCACGCTCCTGCACACATGTGCGCTTCTGCACACGCAAGGGGTGAGCTGAGGGAGTGGGGACGAGTCCGGCCTCACGGCGAGCGGCTGGCGGGGGGGGGGTCAGCGGATGGCGGCGCGTTCGCCCGCTACAGTTCGCCATCTATGAACGCACAGCCCGACGCAGTGCCCCGCGCGCCATTGCGGCGGCGGGTGTGGCCCCCGCGCCGGGTGGCGCGCCTGTTCGCCATCGTCACGCTGGTCTGGGTTGCGCTGGATCAGCTGACCAAGCTGGCCGCCGTGCGTGTCTTCGCCGGCGACCCTGTCGATCTGGGGTTCGTCCGTCTGGTGGACGTACGCAACGAGGGAGCCGCGTTCGGCATCCCCGGCTTCCCCGGCATGTTCCTGGCGGTCACCATCGTCGTGGTCACGCTGGTGCTGCGCGCGTTGCCACAGATCGATCGGCCGGTGTTGGGTCTGGCCTATGGGCTGGTGGTCGGGGGGGCGCTGGGCAACGGTCTTGATCGCATCTTCCGCAGTCCCGGGTTCCCCTCCGGTGCCGTGGTCGACTTCATCGACCTCGGCTGGTTCCCGGTGTTCAACGTGGCCGACTCCGGCATCACGGTTGGCGCGGCGCTGCTCGTGCTGCTGCTCACGCAGGTTGAGCGCAGCCAGGGCTCAGAAACCCCCGAGCAGGCCGAGCAGCGTTCGGTCCGCCCCGCCACGCAGCCCCCGCGCGGCGAGCGCTCGCCCTGGCGGACGTGAGCGGGGGCGCCTCCCGGGAGGATCGCCGGCCTCAGCCTGGAGTGACGCCGGGGGACCGCGAGGTGCTGCTGAAGCGGGTCGTCGAGCCGTCCGAGGACGGCATGCGCAGCGACGTCGCCGTCAGCGGCTGGCTCAGCGAGCCCCGTGCCCGCACCCACGAGCGCTTCGCCGCCGGTCAGGTGCTGCTCGACGGGCGGCCGGTGACCAAGTCTCGCCGGTTGCGCGCCGGCGAGCATCTGGTCGTCTCCGCCACCCCGGACGGTCCCGCCGAACCCCCGCCGCCCCCGCCGCCCGTCCCTGTGCGCTGGGCCGACGACCACCTCGCGGTGGTAGCCAAGCCCGCCGGCCTGGTCGTCCACACCGGCGCCGGTGTGCATGGCGGCACGCTGGTGGATGCGCTGCACGCGATGGGCGTTCCGCTGGCCGTCACCGGTGACACCGCGCGGCCCGGCATCGTGCACCGCCTGGACCGCGGCACATCCGGCCTGCTGGTCGTGGCCAAGACCGATCGGGCTCGGGCGGGCTTGACGGCGCTGCTCAAGCGCCACTCCGTCGAACGCACGTACCGCGCGCTGGTTGACGGCGTCCCCGACCCGCCGCACGCCACCATCGACGCGCCGATCGCCCGCTCGGCGACCCACCGCGCGCGCTTCGACGTCGATCCCGAGGGACGGCCGGCGCGCAGCCACTACGACGTCCTCGAGGCCTTCGGGCGCGCCGCCCTGCTGGACGTGCGACTGGAGACCGGCCGCACCCACCAGGTGCGCGTCCACCTGTCCGCCGTCGGTCACCCGGTGACCGGCGACCTTACCTACGGGGCGTCACCGGTGGTGCGCGAGGACCTGGGGCTCGCGCGACCGGCCCTGCACGCCCGCCGGCTCGCCTTCGACCACCCCGTCACCGGCATCCGCATCGACATCGAGGAGCCGCTGCCCGCTGACCTGGAGGAGGCTCTGCGCCGCCTGCGCGTCGGGTAGGACCCCCGTCGACGAAGGGTCAGGTATCACCGTGGGCCTCAGCCTCCACTTCTGCGGTACCCACCGAACGAGGGGTCGCGGATGTCAGCCTCTGCCCAGCTTGGTCCTTCCGGTTGATCATGCCGCGCCGTGGTGCTCGCCTGCGGACCTGGCGATTCGGCGACGGCGGCCATTTCCCGCGCGTCAGTCGCGGCAGGCGATGAAGTACAGGTCGCCGACCTGCTCGCTGGCGGTGTAGTAACCACAGTCGTCCAGCGCGTACGCGATCGCCTCGGCCTGGGGGAGCAGTGGGGTCGGGGCAGCGTGCACCGGCCAGGTGGGGAAGTCGCCCAGGGGAGCCTCGGGGGTCGGGGCGACGTATTCCAGCACGTGGTCGTAGGTGCGCAGGATCACCCGGCCATCCAGGCTGTCCCCGCCGGTGATCACGTTGCCGACCGCCGACGCGGCGAGCCCCAGGCGCGCTTCGGGCACCGGGACGTCGCCGAGGTACTCCATCGTCCCCTCCGCCCACCCGGGCGCCCGATACAGGCGCGTCGGACCGGTCACGCGCTGCTCCGCGTCGTAACTCGCCTTCGTGACGACATAGGGGATGCCGTCGTCGTCCACCAGCAGTGTCTCCGCATCGGAGGGCTGGTCGGGGTAGGTCAGCGTGATCATGTCCGCGCCGACCTCGCCCTGAGGCGGGCCGGCGGACAGGTCGGGCTCGACGAACCTGTGGATGAAGATGCCCGGCAGCCGCGCCAGGTTGTCGCCGATGTCGCCGATGTACACGCACGTGTTCGCATCGCCCGGTCCGCAGGGACCGACGGCCAGGTCCTCGGTGTTGCGCGCATCCAGTCCGGCGACCTGAACCGTGCCGAGGTGCTCGCCGGTTCCCGAGATCAGCCACACTCCACCGGTGCCGGGCCGGTCGTCCAGCAGGTACAGCACGCCGGGATTGCGGACGCTCGCGGCCAACCCGCTGGCTTCCGGCACCAACTCAGCGTCGAAGGCGCCGGTGCGGCTGGGGTTGCGGTAGCAGGCGAGGGGCTCCTCGCAGCCGGTCGGCAGTCCGGCGGTCGGGTCGGGCTCGGCCGGCGCGTCGGGCGGCGGTTCCTCGGCAGGGGCCGGATCCTGCTCGCCCGCGTCCCGTCCCCTCGCGTCCCGTTCCGCGGCGCCGGAGTCGGTCAGACCGCAGCCGGACAGCAGCAGCGCGAACAGCGGCAGCGCGATCACCGGCGGGGTCATGACCACCGAGCCTACCCGGGTGCTGCGCGCACCCCCCCGGATCCCTGCGCCTGTCCTGCCCGACCACTGTGCGCGGTCCTGGAGGAGGCACCGGGCCGAGGTACGGTGCAGGGACTTCCCCGCGGCGCCCTCAGGTAGTAGCGTCACATGCCGGGAAGCACACAGGTGTCATTCGCTTCCCGCGCCGTATCCGACCCGACCGAGCGTGACGGGGGGAAGCTCGCGCAGTGGCCGATTCGTTTGCTCACCTGCATGTTCATACCGAGTACTCGATGCTCGACGGCGCGAGCCGGGTCGACGCCCTCATGCGGCGCACCGCGGAGCTGGGCATGCCGGCGATCGCGATCACCGATCACGGGGTGATGTTCGGGGCGATCGACTTCTACCGGGCGGGCCAACGCCACGGCGTCAAACCGATCATCGGCTCGGAGATCTACATGGCTCCCGGCAGCCGGTTCGCCAAGGGCAACCGCAAGCAGGGGCTGGGTGAGGGCGGCCCCGACGGGGCCGCTGGCGGGCGGGGATCGCGTCAGGAGCCCTACTACCACCTGACCCTGCTCGCCGAGAGTCAGCAGGGCTACCGCAACCTCATGCGGTTGGTCAGCCGGGCGTACCTGGAGGGCTACTGGTACAAGCCGCGAGCCGACCGGGAGCTGCTCAAGGAGCTGTCCGACGGGCTGATCTGCCTGTCGGGTTGTCTGGGGGCCGAGGTCAACCAGTTGCTGCTGGCCGGCAAGCGGCAGGAGGCGCTGGAGGCGGCCGCCTGGTACCGGGACGTGTTCGGCCCGGACCGCTACTTCATCGAACTGCAGGACCACGACATCCCCGACCAGCACCGCACCAACGGGGACCTGATGTGGATCGCCGGGCAACTCGGCCTCGGCCTGGTCGTCACCAACGACAGCCACTACACGGAGCAGTCCGACTGCGAGGCCCACGACGTCCTGCTGTGCATCCAGACCGGGTCGCAGAAGTCCGACGCCAACCGCCTGAAGTTCAATGGCGACCAGTTCTACGTCAAGCCGGCCGACCAGATGCACGCGCTGTTCCCGGACCGCCCGGAGACCTGGCGCAACACGCTGGCGATCGCCGAGCGCTGCGACGTGACGATCGAGTTCGGCACCCACCACCTGCCCAGCTTCGACTGCCCGGACGGGATGACGGAGGCCGCCTACCTCCGGCAGAAGGTGTACGAGGGCGCCGCCGAGCGCTACGGCACACCGCTGCCGGATGAGGTCCGGGCACGCCTGGACTACGAGCTTGCGGTCATCGAGCAGATGGGCTTCCCGGCCTACTTCCTGATCGTGGCCGACCTGTGCGCCTACGCGCGCTCGGCCGGGATCCGGGTCGGGCCGGGCCGCGGGTCGGCGGCGGGCTGCGCCGTGGCCTACTGCACCGGCATCACCGACCTCGACCCGATCCACCACGGACTGATCTTCGAGCGCTTTCTCAACCCGGAGCGGGTGTCCCTGCCCGACATCGACATGGACTTCGACGAGCGCCGGCGCGGCGAGATGATCCGGTACGCCACGGAGAAGTACGGCCACGACCGCGTCGCGCAGATCGTCACGTTCTCTACGATCAAGGCCAAGCAGGCCATCAAGGACAGCGCGCGGGTGCTCGGGTTCCCTTACGGCTTCGGGGACCGGTTGGTGAAGATGATGCCCCCGCCGGTGCTCGGCAAGGACTTCCCGCTGGCCAGGGCGCGGGAGATGTCCGCTGAGCTGCGCACCGCATGGGAGACCGAGCCGGACGCGACCAAAGTGCTCGACACCGCGCTGTCGCTGGAAGGGCTGCGCCGCCAGCATTCTATCCACGCGGCTGGGGTTGTGATCGGCGCCGAGCCGATCGTCGAGCATGCCCCCGTGCTGCGACTGGAGGCCGACGGCGAGGTCGTGACCCAGTACGACGGGGGCATGGTCGAGGACATCGGCCTGCTGAAGATGGACTTCCTGGGGTTGCGCAACCTCACGGTCATCAGCGACGCGCTGGACCACATCGAGCGCACTACCGGCGAGCGCATCGTCATCGAGGACATCTCGCTTGACGACGCGCGCACCTACACGATGCTGTCCGGCGGCGACACCGACGGGGTGTTCCAACTCGACTCGCCCGGGATGAAGGCGCTGGTCCGCCAGCTCAAGCCGGACAGCTTCGACGACATCGTCGCGCTGCAGGCCCTGTACCGGCCGGGCCCGATGGCGGCAGGCCTGCACACCGAGTACGCCAAGCGCAGGCACGGCCAGTCAGGGGTGCGCTACCTGCACCCGGACCTCGAGGAGATCCTGGAGAGCAGCTACGGGATCCTCGTCTACCAGGAGCAGGTGCTGCAAATCGCGCAGAGGATCGCCGGGTTCACCCTGGGCCAGGCTGACCTGCTGCGGCGCGCCATCGGCAAGAAGAAGCTCGAGGAGATGGAGGCCCAGAAGGCGGCCTTCCTGAAAGGCACCGTCGAGAAGGGCTACGACCGCCAACTCGGCCAGGACCTGTGGGACCTGATCGAGGGCTTCGCCGACTATGCCTTCAACAAGTCGCACTCCGCCGGCTACGGCCTGGTCAGCTACCAGACCGCCTGGTTGAAGGCGAACTACCCGGTCGAGTACATGGCGGCGCTGCTCACCTCGGTCAAGAGCAACAAGGACCGCCTGCCGCTGTACCTGAACGCCTGCCGGCAGATGGGCATCACCGTCCTGCCGCCCGACGTCAACGCCTCGGACTTGGACTTCACCCCGGTCCCCGGTCGCGGCAAGGAGATCCGTTTCGGGCTGTCGGCGGTGCGCAACGTCGGGCAGCAGGTCGTCGAGTCGATCCTGGCCGCTCGTAAGCAGCAGGGGAGCTTCGCCGACTTCGCCGACTTCGCCGGGAATGTCGACGCGGCCTGTCTCAACCGGCGCACGGTGGAGTCGTTGATCAAGGCCGGCGCGTTCGAGTCACTCGCCCACCCCCGCAAGGGCCTGCTGCTGGTCTTCGAGCAGATCTGCGAACACGCGATCGCCCGCAAGCGCGCGGAGAGCGAGGGGCAGTTCTCGCTGTTCGGCGAGGTGGCGGACAGCGACGGCGGTCTGGATGAGACGGTCCCGGTGCCTGATGTGGAGTATGACAAGCGGGACAAGCTGGCCGCCGAGCGCGAGATGTTGGGGCTGTACGTGTCCGACCATCCGCTGTTCGGGCTGGAGCGGGCGCTTGAGGAACTGTCGTCCGCGACGATCACCCACACGCTGGAGCAAGCGCACCCCGGCGGCGGGGGAGCGGGACATGTCACGGTGGCCGGAATCCTCACCAACGTGACCAAGAAGTTCACCCGGAAGGGGGAGCCCTACCTCACCGGGACCCTCGAGGACCTGCAGAGCTCGATCGACGTCATCTTCTTCCCGGCGACCTACCAGGTCTCCAGCGAACTGCTGGTCGAGGACGCGATCCTGTGCGTGACCGGGAGACTGGACCAGGGTGAGACGCCGAAGCTGATCGTGGCGGCGGTGGAGGAGCCGGACCTTTCGGAGGCGACCGGTGCGCCAATGGAGTTGCGCCTCGCCCCTCAGCAGTGCACCCCAGACGTAGTCGAGCAGCTCAAAGGCATCCTTGCGGGGCATCGCGGCGCCGTGGGTGTCCACCTGCGCCTGGCGGGTGCGCGCAACGGTCGCGCCACCGCCCTGCGCCTCGGCGAGGAGTTCTCCGTCACCCGCAGCCCCAGCCTGTACGCCGAACTCAAGATGCTGCTCGGCGCTGATGCGGTTCACTAG
>WHTC01000090.1 GCA_009379795.1 Nitriliruptorales bacterium
AACTCCCGTTGCCATAAGATCATCGAACCGTCAAATTCTCCCGTTCTGCTGACCTGCGACTTTGCGACAAACCCGCAGGTCAGGGACTCCCCACGTTCCGTGCACGGGAGTTGACGGAGCGGCGGATGAACCCCTACGGTTTTGGCGCTCTCCAGATGGCAAGGAAGCCATCGCAACGGTGTGCAGGACGGACCGGGTAACCCCGATCTCCGGGCGGGAGGTTACAGGGGTCGCCCGTGCACCGTTACGGAGGGCGGCATCGCCTGCGGAACGGTGGCGGTGTGGAGGAGGACAGGCTGGTTCAGGAACCAGCGTGGAGGGGTGGCAGGCTTAGTAGACAACATCGGCGGCGGTGTTCGTCCCGGCGCCGATCGGCCCCAACGGTCTGCCCGCCACGTCCGGCCCCGGAGCCTTGCTGCTCCGGGGCCGCCTGCTTCCCTGGCCGAACGGGAACGCCCAGCACCGTGAGCGCGTTGCATGGTGCGCGTCGAGACCATATAAAGCCGCCAGTCCGGCGGTTCGGTGCGAGGTGCGGTCGCAGTGACCGCGGAACCGCTAGTGCACGATATCTCCGAACCAAGGAGTCCCCTGGGTGGCGAATGCCGAAGAGTTCGAGGCTGACGAAGCGTTGGTTGACGACGAGGACACCGAGGAGGACCTCGCCATCGACGACGATCTTGGCGACCTCCACGAACTCGACTTCGACGACGACGATGACGCCGTAGACGACGATGAGCTTGAGAAGGAAGGCCTCGTCGACACCGCCGTGGAAGTGGAAGATGACGCGGTTGACGAGGGCGCCAACCTCAAGGAGGCCGATCCCGAAGACGACAAGGACGACGACGAGAACGACGACGAGGACGAGGACGAGGCTGACCTCGAGGAGGCCGATCCCGAAGAGGACGAGGAGAGCGAGGAGGCACTTGACGTCCTGCTGGTCCGGGACAAGGTGGCCGGCGACGAGGATCTCACCAGGCTGGACGAGTCCCGTGGTGACCCGATCACGCTGCGCGCGGCGCCGATCAAGGCGCAGGAATTCACCTGTCGCTCATGCTTCCTGGTGAAGAACCGCGCTCAACTCGCGGACGAGGAGACTTTGATCTGCCTGGACTGCGCATGAACCACGGTGCCGCACTGTGGGTCGAGTCCGCGGCCCGCAGGGCCGACCCGCCGGTCCCGACCTCAGCTGTGGCACGCGCCCAGCGACTGCCCGGAGCGTTCCGCCGGGCGGCCCTGGCCATCGCCGCCGGGCTTCTGCTGTTCGCCGGCCACCCGCCTGTGGATCTGATACTTGCCGGACCGCTCGCCCTCGTGCCGCTGCTCATCCTGGCCCGCGACATCGCGGGCGACGGCGAGCATCGCGTGCGGACCGCTGCGCTGTGGGGCCTGCTGGCGGGCACCATCTTCTTCGCGGCGCTCCTGACCTGGATCGAGCCTCTCGGCGTGCTGCCCTGGTTGCTGCTGGCGCTGAGCCAGGGGCTGTGGGTCGCCGCCTTCGTCGCGGGTGTGGTCGCGTGGGGAGACCGGCCGTGGCGTCCCGTCATGGCAGTGGTCTGGTGGGTGGCGCTGGAGGCGCTGCGTTCCCATCTGCCCTTCGGCGGGTTCGGCTGGGGGCTTCTGGGTTACACCCAGCACGGCGGCGGGATCCTGCTGCCCGTGGCCCGCGCCCTCGGCGTGCTCGGCGTGAGCGCGGCCTGCGCCGCGGTGGCCGTGGGGGTGGAGGAACTGCTGCACCGCGTGGCCGTCCTCTGGCGCTCGCGCGAGGCCGCCGGATCCTCCCCGGCCCGCGCGCCGTCCCTGGTCGGCGTACCGGTGGTGGGGATTGCCGCGGTGTTGACCGTCGCGGTGGTGCTCGGCGGAAGCCCGCCCGCCGTGAGCGGGGGGACGGTTGACATCGCCTCGGTGCAGGCCAGCGATCTGCGCTACACCAGCGCCGCGATCGCCACCCGCCTCGATAGCGACCGCATCGTGCATGTCACGGAGCAGGTGGTGGAGGCGACCCGCCCGCTGGCCGACGATCCGCCCGAGATCGCCATCTGGCCCGAGAACTCCCTGGACGCTGATATCACGCTTGCGGAGAACGTCCGCATCAGGGAACTGCTGGCCGAGGGCCTGGCCCTGCTCAACGGCCGCCCGCTGCTGGCGAACGGCATTCGGCGCGGACCACGCCCGAACACGGACTACAACGAGGTGTACCTGATCGGCGCCGACGGTGAGATCCAGGACACCTACACCAAGCGGCGGCCGGTGCCGTTCGGGGAGTACATCCCATTCCGAAGCCTGTTCGACTGGTACCCGGCCCTGGACCAGGTGTCCAACGACCGGCTTCCTGGTGACGGTCCGGAAGTGATCGAGGTCGCCGATGCGCAGGTCGGCCCGGTGATCTGCTTCGAGAATCTCTTCGCCGACGTGGTTCACGATCAGGTCCGCGCCGGGGCGGACGTTCTGGTTGTGTCGACCAACAACACCACCTTTGCGGCAGCGCTGATCGACGATTCGGCGATGAGCCGTCAGCACCTGGCGATCAGCGAGCTTCGAGCGGTTGAGACCGGGCGCTGGATCGTTCACGCCGGCGTCTCCGGCATCTCCGCGTTCGTCGACCCCCACGGCAGGGTGTCCCAGCAGACCGAGATCCTCGAGGCAGGCGTCATCCGCACCGACGTGCCGCTGATCGAGGGCCGGACCCTCGCCACCCGCCTGGGGGCGCTGCTCACCTACGCACTGTGGGCGCTGTCCGCTGCTGGCCTCGCCTTCCTGACGATGGACCACCGGCGGCGTCAGCGCCGCACCGGACGGAGATGATGGATGAGCGGACTCGGCATCTTCCTCGTCGCGCTCGCCATGGCTGTCGGACTGGTGGGAACCGTCCTGCCGCTCCTTCCCGGCCGCGTTCTGATCTGGGGTGCCGGGCTGGTCTACGGGCTTGTCGCGGGGTTCGGCGGTCCGGGGGGTTGGCTGTTCGGCCTGATGACGCTCGTGCTGATCGTCGGGACGGTCGCCGAGTACGTGCTGCCCACCCGCGGGGGCGCGGAGCGTGGCGCGTCCACGCAGACCCTGGTGGTCGGGGCGATCTTCGGGGTGATCGGCTTCTTCGTGATCCCCGTGGTCGGGCTGCCGCTGGGCGCGGTCCTGGGGGTGCTGCTGGCCGAGCGGCAGAGGACCGGGAACTGGGAGAACGCCTGGTACCGAACTCGAGGCGTGCTCCGCGGATTCGGTCTCGGGGTGCTGGCGGAGTTCACCGCAGGCCTGCTCATGATCCTGCTGTGGATCGGATGGGTCATCAGCAGCTAGTCCGGCAAGTGGCCTCCGGCTCGACATCCAGCAGTCCGGCCGTCCGCGTCAGGGCGCTCAACCATGCCTTCCCCCGCCGGATGGCAGCACGAGGTCGCCAGGGATCCTGTCAGCCGTCCTGCCGACCTCAACGGCCGTTGTGCGAGAAATGCATGGTGTCCTTGACGCTGCGCCACGCGCCGCCCCAACCCCAACCCATCGCGGCGAACGCCTCGGTGACCGGGTCGCCGGCCTGGATCATCCCGGGGCGCTCCAATTCCCGGTCGAGGTAGGCGGACGCCAACTCGGGCACCACGAGGTCGCCCTTCACATAGGGGTTGTGGAAGGGGTTGATGTCCGCGGCCAGCCCATAGGCGTGCTCGGACCAGCGCGTCCCGCCCGTGGTGGGGCGGCAGACAAAGGCGGTCGTGTTATTGCCGTCGCCAGTCGGAGGCGCGTCGAGCTCCCGCCGGGCGATCACCCGCATCTCCTCGATCGGGAACCGCGCCTCGTACAGGCGGCCGAAGACCGTGGTGAGGTCCTCCGCCACCGAGGCGTGGACGAGCAGTTCGCCGGTGTGGGGTCGGTCGTCGAAGCCCCAGAACGTCACAGTCAGGTAGCGCAAGTCGCTGACGTCGACCGGGCACTCCGAGCTCCAGGTCGAGCGCGCGAGCACGTCGTCGGGCACTGGCTCAAGGGTGGCGGCGAAGGCGTCGCCCTCCGGTGGGGGCAGCAGGTCCGGTGGGGGCAGGCGCCGGTCGGCGAGTTCGGGCGGCGTGGGCTGGATCTCGCCGAAGCCGTCGGCGCGCAATGGGAGCACCCGGGTGGCCAGCCAGTCCGGTCGCTCGAGCCCCTCCGGGAGTGGGCTCTCCGCCGGGGCGGGCTCCTCAGCGTCATCCGGGACGGCGACGGCGTCTGGGGGCTCCGAGGTCTCGCGCTCCGTCGCGGGAGCCGGGGGAGGTTCCTGCGCCACCGGCCGTGCCGGCCGCTTTCCATCCCGCGCCCGCGCCGGTTGCTCCGACTGGCAGCCTGCAGCAAGCATCAGGAGCACCAACCCCAGCGCGACGGCAACGAGCGCCCGCATCAAGGTGACCATGCCTCAACGCTAGCGACGATTGCCGGCCCGGGGTAGCGCGAACGCGATGTGAGCGAGCGTGGCCGCCAACCCGGCCAGAGCATTGGCCAGCACGAACCGTCCCCTGACCGCTCCCGCATCGGATGCCGCCCCGAGAAACGAGGTGTAGACGATGCGGGTCACTCCGGCCGCGACGGCCACGGCGAGGCTGCTCGGACTCCTGGTCATGAGGGTGCTCGCCGTCTCAGGACGAGGACGGCTGGCGGCGCCGGAGCCCGAACCCCGGACCGGTGACCGCATGCAGGACGCGGCTCGGTTCATGCGCGACAAGGCGGAGGTCCCGGGGCGCCGATGCGGGGGGTAGCAGGACAGTGTGCTCGCGCTCCGCGTCCGCCATCGCGGCTCGTTCGTCGCCCTCCTGCAGCGTGACGGTCCCGTCGATGACGAACACCAGGCCGGCCTCCTCGGGGCCGAGGCGCATATCGACCGCGGCCCTCTCGTCGATCGAGCTGTCGTTGAACTCCCGCACGTCGCCGTGCAACCGCCTGCTGCCACGCTCGATGACCTGCTTCGTCACCACGCCCGGCGCGGGCCGCGCGCGTGCGGCTTCGCCGTCACGAACGGTGCCGAACGACGCGGTCGGGGGCAGCGGATCGGTGGGGTAGACGAAGATGTACGCGCGTGCAGGACCGTCGCTGTGGTTCCACTCCGAGTGGATCATGCCGCGCTGCCCCTCGGTGAGGATGCCGAGGTCGCCGGTGCCCATGTGCCCGGTGATGCTGTTCAGCGCGTCGTCGTGGTCGACCGTGCCCTCAAGGATGTAGAAGAGCCGCTCCATCCGCTGGTGAGGATGGTGGCCGATGCCCCGGTCGGGGTCGAACCGGCTGTCGTGCACGGTCACGAGAGGGCCGACGGCCTGGACTTCGACGAAAGGGCCAATCGACTCTCGCGCCCACAGGCCCGGAGCGCCGACGTCAGGCCCGATGACGTGGTACCCCTCCGGAGTGAGGTGCAGCGGTTCGATGGCGGTAGCAGTCACGTTGTTCTCCAGGATCGGCAGTCTTCTGGCAACGCACCACGAAGCGTGCCCATTCCAGGGCGCATGACCCCGGTGGGCGGTTGGCCCCGACGCGCTCAGCCGAGCTTGTCGATGATCCCGCCCATCTCGCTGGCGTCGAACGCCCGCATGGTCGTGGTGCGTACGTTGCCCTGCGAGCTCACCGCCAGGGCGAAGGCCGTTGCGGACTCGTCGTCCGGGAACTCGGCCAGGCTGACGAGGTCGTACGGGCCGATGGTCCAATACAGTGCCGTCTGGGAGCCGCCAAGCTGCTGAGCGAGTTGCGTCACCGCCTCGGCGCGGTCGAGCGTCCCTTTGAACTCACGCACGCCCTGCTCCGTCCAGTTCACCAGAGCGATGTACGTCGGCATGGAATCCTCCTCCTCATTGCGCGACTCCGTCGAGGACAGAACATCCGGTGTCTGGGCCCAGAGGCGCTCAGACGGATCCCCGTGCGACGCGACGGAGTGGAATCTGGTCATCCTATGCTCACAAAGAGTAGCCATACCTTCAAGGGGGCCGGGGATGAGGATCGACGCTGACTGGGCCACGCACGTCGGCCTGGTGCGTGAGGGAAACGAGGACAACGCCTTCTGCGGCCGTACGGTATTCGTGGTGGCCGACGGGCTGGGCGGGCATGCGGCGGGAGAGGTCGCCTCCGATCTGGCCGCCCGCCGGATCGGCGAACTCGACGGGCAGTCCTTCGCCGACGCCGGTGACGCCACCCGCGCGCTGGTCGAAGCGGTGCGGGCCGCGAACCAGCTGGTGTTCTCCGAGAGCCAGGAGAACCACACCCGGCGGGGTATGGGCACCACGGTGACCGTGGCGCTGTGCTGGGACACCGAACTGGTCTTCGCCCATGCCGGGGACAGCCGGGCCTACGTGCTGCGCGAGGGGGAGCCCCTGCGCCTGCTGACCGAGGACCACACCCGCGCCAGCGAGTTGCTCATGGCGGGCCACCTCAACCGCGAGGAAGCCGACCGCCACCCGGAGCGGCACGTGCTGACCCGTGCGCTCGGGCTGGATTCGGACCTCGACGTCGACACCCCCGGACCGCTGGCCCTCCGGCCCGGTGATCGCCTGCTGCTGTGCTCGGACGGGCTCGCCGAGTCCGTCCCCGAATCCGAGGTGGAGCGCGTGGTGCGTGCTGGCGCCGACCCCGGGGCCACGTGCCGGGCGCTGATCGGGGCCGCTTTGAACGGCGGCGCCCCGGACAACGTCACCGTTCTGGTCGTCCACGCGGCGACGTGAGCACGGCCCCGGCCCGCCGATTGCACACTGGAGGGAGGCAACCGCCGGGCTGGGTGAGGGGCGTGACCATGGCCAGACCATCGCCGTACGAGCGGCAGGCCTGGGAGCAGGTTCAGCAGTGGAGGGGGGCGCGCGGCGTGCCCTGGCCGGGAGTCACGCCCGGCGGCCCGCCGCCGAAACCGAACCCGGTGGCGCCGGTCACCGCCACGGTTGTGGGCGGCCCGCTGGGACGGGTGGTGGACGCCATCCTGCCGTCGCTGGTCTCAGCGATGAACGACGTCGCCCAGTGGCGGATAGCGCGAGTGGCGCGACGGCCCGGCGACGATCCTCACGCCGGGACGCCCGTCGAGGATCTGGACCTGGAGGTGATCGACCGCATGGTGGAGTCGATCCGTACCCGCTACCTTCCGGCGATGGCGGCGCAGGGTGCTGGTGCGGGCGCGTTCGGCGTCCCCGGCATCTTCATGGACCTGCCCGTGCTGGTCCTGTGCAACCTGCGGGCGGTGGGGGAGTATGGCACCCGGTACGGGTTCGACCTGACGCTGCCGCACGAGCGGTTGTGGGCGGGGCAGGTGCTCGCGTTCAGCGCCAGCGCGAGCCAGGCGGCGCGCACCGCGGTGATGCTCAACCTGCGCCAGATCGCCACAGCCGTGGCCAGCGGGGCAACCTGGGCGGAACTGGACCGGATCGTACTCGTGCAGGTCCTGCGAGAGGTCGCTGCCATCCTGGGGCTGCGGCTGACCCGCAAGCGGCTGGGCAGGCTGGTGCCCGTGCTCGGCGCCATGGTCGGGGGAGCCGCCAACGTCCGGTTCACGGCTGGCACCTGTGAGGCCGCGTACCACCTGTACCGGGAGCGCTTCCTGATGCGCAAGTATGGCGAGGGGATCACCGGGCGGGTGATCGACGTGCTGCCGGAGGGGGGGAGTCCTGCCGCGGGAGTGCTGATCACCGGGACAGGCGGCGACGGCCTCGCTTCAGTGCCGTTCGTGGCGCTGCCACAACGTGTGCTGGCGCATCGGTATAGCGTCGATCGCTGCGAAGATGTCGGCGGGCGGCATGGGTTCGGCGGAGCGGCGTTTCGCCGTACCATCCAGCCCGATCAGGACGACGGCGAAGGTCGTGTCCTCCACGGCGAACTGCGCGCGCAGATCCTCGGCGGTACCTGGCGGCAGCCGCTGGACCTCGAGGCGGCTGGGCTCCTTGGCGATCAGGTGCACCAGCAGCAGCTCGCGCTGAGCGAGCGCGGATTGCTCGCCTCCCAGCAGCGACATCTGCCGCTGGTAGGCGGGTTCGGTCGCCGAGGGCGAGAAGATCAGCAGCAGTCTCCGGCGCCACCGGTAGACCATGAGGTCGAACGCATCGGGCTGAGCCATGAGGCCCTCCAATGTGACACGGAGAGTTCATCCGCCATTACCCAGAAAGGTCCGCTCATGCATCCCGTCGTCACCCAGCGATGGCTCCGCGAGAACCTGGCTGATTCCGGGCTTCGCCTGGTCGACTGCCGCTACGAGGTGGGCAGGCCGGCGGCAGGCCGTGAAGCCTACCTGGCGGGCCATCTGCCGGGTGCGGCCTACCTGGACGTGCATGAGGATTTGTCCGGCACCGGGGGCAGCGGGCGCCACCCACTGCCGACCGCCGAGGAGTTCGCGACGGCCGCGAGGAGCGCCGGCATCGGCGCAGGCTCGACGATCGTGGCCTATGACCAGCGGGCCGCCGGCGGCGCAGCCCGGCTGTGGTGGCTGTTGCGCCACTTCGGGCACGGGCGGGTCGCGGTGTTGGAGGGCGGGATCCACGGATGGACCGGGCCGTTGCAGGAGGGCGTTGAGCGGATTCCGCCCGGCGACTTCGTCTCCCGCGAGCGCCACGACACGGTGGACCATGCCGACGTGCTGGCGCATCTCGGCGAGCCAGGGCGGTTGCTGCTGGATGCTCGTGCCCCCGAGCGCTACCGCGGGGAGGTCGAACCGCTGGACCCGGTGGCGGGGCACATCCCGGGGGCACGCAACCTGCCGTTCACCCAGTCGGCCGATCTGCCATCCGACGTCGTCGATGGCGGAGACGACATCGTCGTCTACTGCGGTTCCGGCGTGACCGCCTGCGTGGTCCTGCTGAACCTGGAGGCGCGGGGTCGCACCGCCCGGCTGTACCCCGGCTCCTGGAGCGACTGGTCCGATCGCGGGCTGCCCATCGCCACCGGGGACGAGCCGGACCCCGATCAGACCTGAGTCTGGAGCGCTCGGACGTCAGTCGAACAGCTTGGCCGCGTCGAGGATCTGCTGGGCGACGTCCGCCATCGACTGATTGCGGTCGCGGGCGCGGCGCTGGATGCGGCCGAATGCCTCGGCCTCGGAGAGCCCGGAGCGCTCCATCAGGACGCCTTTGGCGCGCTCGACCAGCTTGCGCGCCTCGAGCGCGTCGCTGAGCTCATCGACCTGGGCGCGCAGCGCCGCGAATTCGGCGTGGCGGCGGACGGCCAGATGCAACGCGGAGTCGATCTGCCGTGAGTCCACAGGCTTGACCAGGTAGGCGGCCACGCCGGCGGCGATCGCGCGGTCGACCAACTGGGGGTCGTCGTAGGCAGTGATCGCCACGATGGCGACCCCGTTGCGTTCGCTGATCCGCCGAGCGGCCTCCAGGCCGTCGACGCGCGGCATCACCACATCCATCACGACAGCGTCCGGCTTGGCGCGCTCCACCGCGTCCACAGCGGCCTCTCCGTCGGTGGCCCAGCCGACCACCTCGTGGCCGAGGGCCACCAGCTTGTGTTCCAGCCCAAGCGCAATGACCGGGTCGTCCTCAGCGATGAGTACGCGCATCCGGTGCCTCCTCGCCCAGCGGGATCATGATGTGCACCTCCCACCCTCCGTCCTTGCGGCGGGTCCTGATGGTTCCGTTCATGCCTTCTTCGACCAGGCGGTGAACCAGGGCCGATCCGAGCCCCTGGCCGTCATGCTGCGGGCCGCTTCCCTGGTCGGCGATGGCCAGTTCCAGGCGCCCGCCGTTGCCTGCCACGGTGACCTCCACCGTGCCACGGCCGTGACGCAGCGCGTTGGTGACCAGTTCACCGACGGCCAGAGCGGTCCAGGTCGCCTGGTCGCTGCGCAGTTCCACATCGTCGCCATGAACCCGCACGTGCCGGCCCTCCGCCAGACGCTCGGCGAGCAGACCGACGACGCGCTCGATGATCGGCCGCAGCGTAACCCGGCCCTCGCCGCGCCGGGCGAGCGACTGGTGCACCGCGGCCACGCTCTGGATCCGGCTGACCGTGGTGTCCACCACCACCTGCAGCTCGCTGCCTGCCTTATCCGCTTCGAGGGTGAGCAGGTCGGCTACCAACTGCAGGTTGTTCTTGATCCGGTGGTGCGCCTCGTCCGCCAACACCCGTTCGATGCGGGCCTCGGCCTCCGCTTGGGCGCGCGAAAGCGCGTTGTCGATCAGGATCTGAGCGATCACCGCGGCAAGGATGGAGGCGCCGGCCAGCACACCGAGCCGCACGGCCAGCCCGCCTGGCGGGACGGTGGCGGGTGCCAGCAGGACCGCCACCAGGTAGGCGAGCAGGACCAGCGCCCCAAGCGCGGTCTGATGGCCGCGCGGCTCGGTGATTGCGATGAACGGGATGACCAGGAAGTACAGCAGCCAGAACTCCGAGGTCCAGCCGCCCCCCACGTAAGTCATGGTCGCCACGAGCAGGACCAGCGCCGCTGCCCACGTGGTCAGGATCGCCTCGCCGATCGGGTGAGGGACCAGCCGCGGCCAGGGCAGCCGGGCGAGGACCAGGTTGGCGACCGCCGCGGCCGCAACCAGGATCCAGATGGCCGGCTGCGCCGGCTCATCCGGCGGCAGCAGCGATCCTGCGACCACTACACCCACCGAGATCCAGCCCAGGGCGATCGCCACCCGCACCACCCGCAGGCGAATGGCGTTGAGCGGTCCGGCTTGACGCGCTACGGTCTGCTGCACAGTCATACCATCCATTGTCCCCCGACTCGTGACGGTCGGGAGGATTCCGGCCAAGAAGCCGACCAGCCCGGGAGCGACGGGCGGGTCGGCTTTGTGCATTTCTGGCCTTGTGCCAGGTGCCTGGGCCAGCGAGGGGGTGTCGTCGGTGGGGGTCAGCGTCGCGGCGAGTGCGGGCAGCGCGCGCTTCGGTCGCCAGAGGTCAGGGGCGTCGGCGGCCTTGGACGCCTATTTCGATCGGCTAGGGGCGGTCGCGCTGCTGGACGCCAAGGAGGAGGCGCGGCTCGGACAGGCCATCGAAGGGGGACGTGCGGCAGGGCGCCGTCTGCAGCGATCCGATCTGGAACCGTACGAGCGCGCGGATCTGGAGGCCCTCGTCGCCGCGGGCGAGGCGGCGCGGAAGCGGTTCATCGAGGCCAACCTCCGGCTGGTCGTGTCGATCGCCTCCCGGCATCGCTGCGCCGCTCATGTGCGCTTCGAGGATCTGGTGCAGGACGGCAACATCGGGCTGGTCCAGGCCGTGGACGGCTTCGACTGGAGGCGTGGGTACCGCTTCTCGACCTATGCGACCTGGTGGATCCGCCAGGCGATCCAGCGGGGGAGCGCCAGCGACGACCGGACCATCCGGGTGCCCTATGCCCTTCATGACGCGATGCGGAAGGTCGGTGCGGCGCGCGTGCGCCTGGAGTCGATCACGGGCCGCGAGCCGTCGACCTGCGAGCTGGCCAAGGCGACCAATCTCGACGAGCGCCGGGTCCAGGCCGCGCTGGCCGTGCCCAGGGACGCCGTGTCACTGGACCGGCCGCTCAGCGACGATCACGACGCTGCGGCGCTGTCCGAGGTCGTGGCGGCCGCTGAGGACGATCCGGCGGACGAGGTCACCGAGCGCCTGCATACCGCGCAACTGCTCGGCGCTGTCGTCGCCCAACTCGACGACCGGAGCTGGAGGGTCCTGCGCCTGCGCTACGGCCTGGACGGCGGCGAGCCGATGACCTACGAGGAGATCGGCGGCGAGATCGGCCTGGGCCGGGAGACGGTGCGCCTGATCATCAAACGTGCGGTGGAGCACCTCCGCGGCTTGCGCGCCACCGCCTGAGCGCCTGGCGCCTCAGGTCGCGGAGGTGGCTTCGCGGGTGCGGCGGGCGGCCACGAAGGAGCGGACGCCCAGGCCGACATAAACCGCGCAGGCCAGGAAGGTCAGCGTGCCCGCGACCACCGCCGTGGGCCGCTCGACGCCGGCGTCGGTGAGCAGGGCGGGCAATTCTGCGACCTGCATCAGCGACCCGAGGCCGGCGAGCAGCGCGACCACGAGCGCGCCGTGGATGGCGTGGCGGTGCGGCGCCTCGCGGGCAGCGACCACGCCCAGCACCAGGATCACCACGCCGGCCAGGGCAGGCAGCAGCGCTGTCACGCTCGCCGCGTCGGAGATCACATAGGCCAGCAGGCCGATCACCACGAGCAACACACCCAGTGCCTGGGTCAGGCGGGTCACCTTGCACTCCTTGTTCTCGACAGGGACGTTCTCATCGTTGGTGCGGCCACCTTACGTGCGCCCGCCGGCCGCGGGGATGGCCGTCCTGGCACTGCCGGGTCGCGCCGCCGCCGCTTGCTACATTGCGCCAGGCATGGCCTCTTCCGACCACATGAACGGGATGGACGCGGTGCCGCATGTCCGAGCAGGTGGTCTCGGCCTGCGCGACGCGATCCTCCAGGGCGCGCTGGGACCAGGGACATCCCTGCGCGAGGTCGCGCTGGGCT
>WHTC01000087.1 GCA_009379795.1 Nitriliruptorales bacterium
GCTGAGGACCTCGCGGTCGGCTACATCGACAACCCCGAGCTTCAGGACGAGATCCTCAGGGCCTACCTGCCGCTGATTCAAGGCAAGGCCAGGGTCGCGCACCAGGAGCACTGCCCGATCGGCGAACTGCTCGGCCCCGACATGGAGTCCCACTTCCTGGAGTACAAGGCCACACTTCGGACCCACGCCGACTCGGGGGAGGTGTTCAGACCGCTGGAAACCGCCAGCCTCAAGACGATCGCGGCGTTCTTCAACAGCCGGACCGGTGGGACCCTGCTCATGGGTGTCGCTGACGATGGGACCGTCGCGGGCCTCGACAGCGATTACGCGTCACTGCACAAGGACGGCAAGGACGATCGGGACCTGTTCCAGTTGCACCTGGTCAACGTCATCAGCCAGTCGATGGGCGCCGCCGCAGCCACCAACGTGGCGATGTACATCCACACCGTGGACGGCCGGGACCTCTGCCGCGTCCATGTGCATCCCTGCGGGTTCCCCGTCGACGCGCGGGTGACCGTGGCGAAGAAAGAACAGTTCCACAAGAAGGACGCCTTCTACGTGCGTGTGGCCAACGCCACGAGGGAACTCGCCGCCGAAGAGCGAGCGAAGTACATCGTCGACCACTGGCCCAGCACCGCAGGCAAGGACTAACCGGCGCCGACCACCGAGTGGCGCCGTCGATGAGTCCGCTACTGATGCAGGCCACCTGCAACGAAGCCCGAGACCACGGCGGTTGCGTCCTGGCCGAGAACGTCCCGATCCAGCTCAGGGTAGAGGTGAAGCATCGTCGACACGTATGCGCGTGTGCCCTGTCCGCGGTCATCGCGAAAGTTGGCGCGGAGTTCCACCAAGGCAGTCCGCACGCTGCCCGAGATGGCGTCGCCGAACCGCTTACGAACCAGTTTCCCGATGTGCGTGGCCTCTGACTCGTCGTCGTTGTGGAGTAGCACGTAGGCTACGTCGTACCAGTCTTTGTCGCTGGCGCGGGCATGGGCCGCACACGTCTTCGCCAGTAGGTAGCCGCACAGGTCCGCTGCTCGGATGCTGACGGTGACGGCGCTGCCGTCCATGACGGCAGTCAGCCTGCGAGGTGACCAGTCCTGTGCGGCGAAGCGGGTACCCCGAAGGTTGACCGCACCCAGATGCTCACAGGAGTTGAACGACAGCGTGGCCTGATTCGGTTGGTCGTCCAGGTCGGCAAGGAACTCGACCTTGACGACAGCACCCGACGCCTGCTGATCCTTCCATCTCCAGATCCGTTGAGCGTCAGGAATGAACCCGCTGGTACGAAGGGCTTGTTCCAGCCGCTGTGCATTGACCGCCGCTCGAGCGAGTTCCAGGTTCACCTGAACGTCGACGTCGGTCGTACCGACATGTGAGTGCTGCGCCTGGGAGCAGAGCAGGTCTGGTACGAGGCCGCCGAGAAGGACGAACTCCGGGGTTCCGCCGTAGGCCAGAGCCAGGCGAATCAGCGCCCGTTCGGCGAGGTCACGGGCGCTGCGACTGCGTGGTGGCTCCGACACTGATCGTCTCCTTCAGATGCTGGGCGGCTTCGGCTTCCCGTCCACCCCTGGCCATAAGATCGGCATACGTGCGGAACCAAGGCACAACGGGGACACCATGGACGGAACGATCCGGCAGGCTAGTGGGTGTGGGGAACGCCCGTACCTCGATGCGGTGTCCCCGCTTCACCGCTCTTGCCTCGAGGAGATGCGCTAACTGCTGCGGGGCTTTCAGCAGTTCGGCTGGAACGTAGAGCTGCAAGACGGTCAGGGAGGTCAGGTACGGCGCCACGAGCTGCGCTGCGGTTGTTCCTCCGGCCGCCCAGGTGACCGGGGCGCTGTTCAGTGCGGGAGCCAGGTCGGACACCAGGCCCTGGAGGGAATCGCGCCACACTCTGTGGAACAGCAGTATGTCGGCCGTGCGCCATGCTTGTCCTGCGGCGGTGGTATAGGCATCGAGGAGCTGTTCGAGGGACTCGATGTGGCGGCCGGAGTTGGGTCCGCGTTCAGGGCCGGGTCGCTTGAGCAGCGCTTGCCCCTCAAGGAAGCGCAGCGCGTTCGTGACCGAGCCCCGGGAAAGGCCGGTGTGTGCTTCGACATCGGCCACGGTCGGTGCGCTACCGGCCAGCAACGCTTCGGCAACCGTGATGACCGAGCGCGTCCACCGGGTAGGGATCTGCGTCGGCCGTGACGTGTCCGGGTGTGGCTCGCGGAACAGAACGAGACCGGACGGCACCGACACGTTTGCCTGTCCCGTCTCGTCCAACCAGCCGACGTTGGCCTCACGGAGCAGTTCGAGAGCCCCGGGGGAGAAGCGCTTCGCGGCCATTGCCGTCACCGACCCCACCGCCGCGAGTGCACGGCGAATCTCCGCAGGCCACCCTTCTCCTACCCAGGTCACGTCGAACTCGTGATGGACCGACGCCGTTACCACGGACGCGCGAAAGATCAGCAGATCCTTGTCGACGACCACGACCTCGGTCTCGGCTTGCGCGGGCACTATGGAATGCAAAGCCTGGGAGATCCGATGACGCGGACTTGCGTGCGCATCCACTGGCATAGTTCATCGCTCCGTATACTTCACTGGATGAGTGAAGTATACCAAGGGATTGAAGTAAGGCCAGGCCTTCCCACCGGCTCACCACACACCGGATCCTGAGCTGCTCAGTCGAGCGGTTCGCGCCGCTCGATGGCTGCGATCTGCTCCAGGCGCGGGACGTGGCGCCCGCCCTCGAACGAGGTGGAAAGCCAGAGCGCGGTGATCTCCTGGGCGAGCGCCGGGGCGATGATTTTCGCAGCCAGGACGAGAACGTTGGCGTCGTTGTTCGCTCGGGAGATGCGCGCGGTGTACAGGCAATGGCAGAGACCCGCCCGCACACCAGGGACCTTGTTCAGCGCGATGACCTCACCCATCCCG
The DNA here is from genome assembly GCA_009379795.1 of Nitriliruptorales bacterium. Taxonomy (GTDB): domain Bacteria; phylum Actinomycetota; class Nitriliruptoria; order Euzebyales; family Egibacteraceae; genus WHTC01. The sequence goes on from WHTC01000087.1 coordinate 2,920, forward strand.
CTGCCGCCCAGGATGAGGCCCCGCTCGGCGTGCCCCTCGACGACCTGGCGACCGACGTCGACACAGATCGGCGGGTAGTCCACGGCCCTGGTACCGTCCGTTCCCCGGTCGTCCACAGCGTGACCCTGCTCGACCAGCCACTCGACCATGGCCTGCTTCAGCGGATAGCCGGCCTGGTCGTTGCCGAGTGCGACGCGCATGGTCATATGATTACACATTTAGGGGCGTGCACAGTCGCGCCCCGCTCGGGGCCTTCCTCGATCGCCCGGCGCGGGTCCGCACACCACAATGAGAGCACGAAAGGGAGCCTTCGTGACGAAGTTGCGGCTGACGCTGGCGTGCGGGGACTACGACCGCACCAGGGCGCTGGAAGAAGGCACCATCCGCCCGGACGGCATCGAGCTGACGTACCTGCGGCTGCCGGTCGAGGAGACCTTCTTCCGGATGCTGCGCCATCGGGAGTTCGAGGTCGCGGAGATGTCGCTCTCCTCGTACGTGCTGTCGTTGCAGGCGGAGGACCCGCCGTTCGTGGCGCTGCCCGTGTTCCCCTCACGCATGTTCCGCCACGGGTCGATCTACCTCAACACCAGCGCGGGCATCACCGCTCCCGAGGATCTGTGCGGCAAGACCGTGGGCACCCCGGAGTATCAGGTCAGCGCGGGCGTGTGGATCCGGGGGATCCTGGCCGACCACCACGGCGTCCCAGTCGACTCGGTGACCTACTACACCGGGGGACAGGAGACGCCCGGGCGCATCGAGAAGGCGGCGCTGAACCTGCCCTCCCACATCCGCGTGGAAGCCATCGCGCCGGACAAGACCCTGTCGGCGATGCTGGCCGAAGGCAAGATCGACGCGCTGTACACGCCGCGGATCCCTCGACCGTTCGCCGAGCGAGACCCCCGCGTGGGGCGGCTGTTTCCCAATGTGGTCGAGTCGGAGAAGTCCTACTTCGCCGCCTCGGGGACCTTCCCCATCATGCACGTGGTGGTCATCCGACGCGACCTCTACGCGTCCCACCCATGGGTGGCGCAGTCGCTGTACAAGGCCTTCGTCCTGGCGAAGCGGGAGGCCTACGATCGGCTCTACGACTCCTCAGCCCTCCGTTTCATGTCGCCGTGGCTGAACCAGCATCTCGAGGAAGCGCGGGACCTGCTCGGCGACGACTACTGGTCCTACGGACTCAACGGCAACCACCACACGCTGGCCACCTTCCTGCGCTACCACCATGAGCAGGGACTGTCACCGCAGCCACTGCAGCCGGAGCAGCTGTTCGCTCCGGAATCGACCGAATCTGCCATCATCTGAAGGATCGGGGCCGTATGGTATAACCTTTCTACCGATCGGCCGCACATGGGTCGTACGCCGCAGGAGGGGGAGGACAATATGCTCAAGCAGGAGATCAATGAGCTCCTCACCGAGACCGGTGCAGGTACACCGATGGGCGAGCTGTTCCGCCAGTACTGGATCCCTGCCCTGCTCGCCGAGGAGCTCCCGGAGAACGACAGCCCGCCCGTGCGCGTCAAGCTGCTCTCCGAGCGTCTCATCGCCTTCCGTGACAGCCAGGGGCACTACGGGCTGATCGACGAGTTCTGCGCCCACCGTGGCGTCTCCCTGTGGTTCGGCAACGTCTACGACGGGGGGTTGCGCTGTTCCTATCACGGCTGGAAGTACAACGTGACCGGGCAGTGCGTCGACGTGCCGTCCGAGCCTCCGGGCAGCAGACTCTGCTCCAAGATCAAGCTGAAGAGCTATCCGCTCGTGAAGGTCGGGGGCATCCTGTGGACCTACATGGGCGTCCCCGAGTCTCAGCCGGAGCTGCCGCAGTTCGAGTTCGTGCGGGTGCCTCCCGAGCAGTGCCACACCTCCAAGCGCTGGCAGGAGAGCAACTGGCTGCAGGCCCTGGAGGGCGGCATCGACTCCAGCCACGTCTCGTGGCTGCACTCGGACGGCCTCAAGAACGACCCCCTGTTCAAAGGCGCCCAGGGCAACAAGTACAACGTGTCCGACATGCGACCGTTCTTTGAGGTCGCGCAGGCTGACGCCGGCCTGTTCATCGGTGCGCGGCGCAACGCCGAGGAGGACCACTACTACTGGCGTATCACGCCGTGGGTGATGCCGAGCTTCACGCTCATCCCGCCTCGCGGCGATCACCCGGTGCACGGGCACTTCTGGGTGCCGATCGACGATGCGAACTGCTGGGTGTTCACCTGGGACTACCACTCGACCCGTCCCCTCACCGAGGGAGAGCTGCAAGCCATGAAGGACGGGCACGGTGTGCACAACGAGTACGAGCCGGGCACGTGGCGACCGCTTCAGAACAAGGACAACGACTACCTGATGGACCGCGAGGCGCAGCGGCGCGGTGACACCTTCTCGGGCGTCAGGGGCATCGCGATGCAGGACGCCTCACTGCAGGAGAGCATGGGGCCGATCGTGGACCGCACGCAGGAGAAGCTCGTCTCCACCGACGCCGGCATCATCCAGGCGCGCAAGCAGCTCGAGAACGCCGTCAAGGAATTGCGTGACCAGGGCACGACACCACCCGGCGTCAACCCGGAGCATCACAAGGTGCGATCCGCGGCGGTGGTGCTGCCGAAGGATCAGCCCTTCATCGAGGGCGCCAGCGACGCTCTCACCGTCATCCCCGGAGTGAAGCATGCCTCCGTCTGATGCGCCGGTGCAGCAGATGCGCCGTCCGACCCTCTCGAGCAGTTGCGCGCGCGCGGCCACCGCCGAGGAGGCTCGGTTTCGCCTCCGCTACCCGAGGGCGACGCAGGCATCGCGCATCGTCGCCCTGGATCAGGAGGCAGCCCCGATCGTCTGCCGGCTCGCCGGGCGGGAATGGAGCGGGGACGCGCGTTTCCTGACCTATCAGGCACGCGTGGGCGCAGAAGGCAATGGCCTGCCGGTCGACGCCGCCCTGCGCACGTGCGATGGGTCCGAGACGCGGCTCAGCTCCGAGCTTGACGATGCGGAGATCGTGGTTATGGTGGCCACCGCCGACGACGCCGTGGAGGCCGCCTCACTGATCGGTGACGCCTGCGCCGAGCGCCGCATCATGACCACCGGTCTCGTCCTCGCGGAGTGGGGCGCGCTCGACGCGACCGTGTCGAGCCTGCGCCCCAACGCCATGGTGATGGTGGTCTCGATGGACGAAGACGAACTCGTCGGCATCCTCACCGCGCTGCGGGTGTAGACCTCCGGTGGCCTGACCGGTTTCGCGAACGATCGCAGGAGGACAGGGCGAGGATGGGCGCGAACGTGACCGTTCCGGCGCTTCAGCAGATGAAGCGTGACGGGAAGAAGATCGTCGGCGTCGTCGCATGGGACTACCAGATCGCCAGGATCGCCGACCGTGCCGGCGTGGAGATCGTGTCAGTCGGCGACACCGTCGGCGTGAACCTCTGGGGGCAGTCCCACCCCCTGGAGGTGACGATGGAGCAGATGATCGTCGTCTGCCAGGCCGTCCGCCGCGGGGTGACGCGGGCACTGGTGAGCTGCGACTTCCCGTTCGGCCCGCTGCAGGAGGGGACGCCGAGTGCGGTGCGCGCCGCGATCCGCCTGGTCAAGGAAGCCGGCGCCGACATCGTCAAGCTGGACGGGGCGACGGACTTCCCTGAAGCGGTCACCGCGATCGAGCGGGCGGGCATCCCGGTCTTCGCCCAGTTCGGGATCACCCCGCAGACCGCCCTGCGCTATGGCGTGGACTACGAGGCGATGTCGGCGGCCGGTGCGCAGGTCCCTGTCGAGATGACGGAGCAGCTCGTGGCAGAGGCGAAGCAGCTCGAGGAGGCTGGGGCGTCGCTGCTCAACTTCACGAACTCTGGGCCGGTCGTGGGTCGAGAGGTCGCCCGGGCGGTGTCCATCCCGGTGGTCGGGGGATTCGGCGGCGGTCCATGGCTTGACGGCCGGATGCGGATGGCCCACGCCGCCATCGGCTACGCTGCCTCGGCGATCGACCGCCGGCCGGAAACCTATGCCAACGTGGCGCAGATCACCCTTGACGCCTTGACCACCTACGCCGACGACGTGCGCTCGGGACGGCAGATCAAAGGCGGGGTGCCGACCACGGCGCAATCCTGATCGCCTGAGCGGGGCCGCCGCCCGCCGGCGCCCGCGCAAGTGCTCGCACGCAGGCCCATGGGAAGGACACGACTGGTGCCCACCGCTGTGATCAACGGCATCACCACGCACTACGAGGTGGTGGGCTCGGGACCGCCGTTGCTGATGTTCTCCCCTGGGGGATTCAACGCGACGCTGGAGAACTGGCGATCGCTGAGCGTCTACAGCCGCTTCAGGCCGCTCGATCATCTCCCCGGCCGCTACACCTGCGTCGTGTTCGACCAGCGGGGGTCGGGGCAGTCCGGTGGTCGTTTCGAGCGCATCACGTGGGCGCATTACGCGGCCCAGGGCATGGGTCTGCTGGACCACCTGGACATCGACAAGGCGCACCTCATGGGCGGCTGCATGGGATGCTCGTCGGTGGCGGCCTTCGCGGTGGCTCACCCTGAGATGGTGCGGAGCATGATCCTGTTCTGGCCGGCTGGAGGGGTGAAGTACCGGCTCAAGGGCCACGCCCGCTTCGCGCAGCACATCGCGTACGTCCAGGAGCACGGCCTGGAGCGGGTTGTCTCTCTGGCCCGCAGCCATGACGAGCCGTTCACGCGAGATCCACGCGTTGGCCCCTGGGCGTCCGTCCTGCGCCGTGATGAAGCGTTCGCCAGTGCCTACGCGCAACAGGATCCGGATCGGTATCAGCTCGTGGTGTCCGGCATGGCCCGCACGCTCTTCGACCGGGACACCGTGCCGGGTGCCGAGCCCGAGGACCTGTTGCAGCTCGACATCCCCGCTTTCATCATCCCGGGCCAGGACACCTCGCACGCACCCTCGGCCGCCCGGTACCTCGAGGAGTGCCTGCCTGGAGCCGAGTACTGGGACATTGCGGTGGCCGACCAGACCGAGGAGACCGTGCCCCCGCGGCTGCTGGAGTTCCTGGACTCCACACCGAATCGGTCCCTCCGCCAATATTGAGGTCCCATCTGCGGTTTGTCCGGAGGTGTCGCTGGGGCCGCTGGAGGGTGGGTTACTCCTCCAAGTAGCGGGCGAGGTTGGCCAGCGAGGAGGCGAGCCCGGCCGCGTGATCCGTTGCGGAAATGCCGGCAGGGACGTCATCGGCTCGGATGTCCACGCGTGTCCCGGCATCGACGGCGGTGACCTCCCAGGCCATGACCATGGTGCCGGCGAAGGCCGGGTCGTCGGAGACGAAATCGACCGCTTGCACGACTCGCACTCCGGGGGCGATGTCGAGGAAGCGCGCCTCGACGACGTCGGAGTCCGCGGTGGCCTTGCCCGGTGCGGTCGACGCGTCGGCGTAGGTCAAGATCATCCGATACGACCCGCCCGGCCGGGCATCGAACCGCTCGAACCTGCCGCTCATCCCGTCCGGTGGCAGCCACGCGACAAGGGCGTCCGGATCGACAAGGGCGGCGTAGACACGCTTGGGCGGGGCCGCGATCACCCGAGAGGCTGTGTCCGTCCGTGTCACAGCGCCAATCTAGCTTGCGCTGTTGCTGGGCATGGGACGTGACCCGATTACCGGCGCCCCCGTTGGGCCGAGCGTTCCCTGCGTATCGCGGCCGGGAGGAGCGCATCCAGGCCCGCATCGGTCAGGCGATCAGATCGTGCGCAGCCTCAGCGAACAGGCTGTTCACGGCCGGCGGGCGGTCGACGATTCGCTGACGCACGGCGTGGTCGATGAGCTTGTCGATCATCACCCGGTTGGGTTCGACCCCGTAGGGGAGCGGATCGTCGATGACCTGCATCACCCGCTGGTACATGCGGTCGGTCGGCGTCGCATCCTCGATCTCGCCGTCGCGCAAGCGTGTGACGTAGCGCTCCTTCGCCTCTGCGAAGGCGTTGAAGACGTCGACGGCCAGGCCAGGGTGCTCCTCGAGCAACTCGTCCTTGACCACCACGAGGTGGTTGATGGGGTAGAGACCGTCGCGGCGCAGCGCCGCGTAGCCCGCGTCGTCGGCATCGGCGATCAGCGGCTCGACGTCGGGGTGGTCGATCTTGGTACCCACCACGGCAGCCAGCTCGCCCGAGGCGACCAGGTCCGATAGCTCCTTGCCCGGCTCCATGGGCACGACGTTGCCGGGATGGCGATACTCGGACACGTGCTCATCCCCGGAGGGCACCCAGGTGACCCGATCCAGGGCGACACCGTGCTCGTCCTGCAGGATGCCGCGCGCCCACACGCCCGTCGTCACCGTGTAACCGCGATTCACCCCTACCCGCCGGCCTTCGAGATCCTTTGCACCTTCGATGCCGACCGTGGTGTTGTACATGATGGCGCCGTGATGAAAGCCCCGCACCAGAAAGATCGGTAGCGCGGTGAACGGCGTGCCATGCGCTTTGGCGCAGAGGTACGTCGTGAACGCCATCTCGCAGACGTCGAACTCCAGCCGTCGCACCATGCGGCGGAAGGCTTGAACCAGCACCGGAACCTCTTCGAAGTCGAACGCGAACCCCGCGGGTGCCACAGTGCCGTCCTTCAGGGCGGCGTTGTTGCCCTGTGTGCGAGTGACGGTCTTCAACGTCGGCTTGGCCATGGGATGTCGGCTCCAGTCGCAAATGGCATACCATACTACCATGGCATAGGATCCCGGATTCGACGCACATTCCGGAGGGAGCGGTGCATGGCACAGCAGGTATCGGCGGCCGTGAGGACGGGCCCGAGCAGGACCGAGTTTCGCGAGTTCCCCATGCCGGAGGTCCCGGAGGACGGCGCGTTGATGCGGGTGGACGCCGCTGGCATCTGCGGGACCGACGTGAAGATGTACGCCGCCCCGAAGATCACCGCTCCCGTGATCATGGGTCACGAGAACATCGGCGTCGTCGTCGAGGCGGGCACCGAGTTCAGCGAGCGCAAGGGCGTGCGGGAGGGGGACCTGGTGTTCGTGGAGCACTACCTGCCGTGCCTCACGTGCGACTGGTGCCATCAGGGCGAGTACCGTCACTGCGAAGCCACGGACTGGCGGCTGAACCCGGACGCCATCCGCTACGGCTACACCTCTGCCGAGCGACCTCCTCACCTGTGGGGAGGGTTCGCCCAGTACCTGTACCTCCCGTGGAACGCGGTGGTCCACAAGGTGCCGGCCGGGGTGTCCGCGGAGTTGGCCGGGCTGGTGACGCCCATGTCGAACGGCATCGAATGGGCGTTGTTCGATTGCGGCGTGGGCTATGACTCCACGGTCCTGATCCAGGGACCGGGCCAGCAGGGGCTCTCGCAGGTGGTCGCCTGCAAGCAGGCGGGCGCGTCGCTCATCATCGTCACCGGCACCAGCAAGGACGCCGCGCGCATGGAGGTCGCAAGGACCCTGGGTGCCGACCACGTCGTCAACGTCGACCAAGACGACCCCCTCGAGCGGGTCAGGGACATCACCGGTGGCAAGGGCGTCGACGTCGTGCTCGACTGCACAGCCGGTGCTGGGCGCACCCCCGTCCTGCTCGGCGTGGAGGCGCTCAAGCGCAGGGGCGGCACGCTGCTGGTCCAGGGCGAGTTGGCCACGTTCCCGGACTTTCCGCTGGCCAAGGTCACCGAGAAGGCCACCACGATCAAGAGCGCACGCGGCCACAGCTACCGGGCGTGTGAGCTCGCACTCAGGCAGCTTGCCTCCGACCGGTTCCGGCTGGACCTGATGACGACCCACACCTTCGGGCTGAAGGACGTGGACCTCGCCATCAAGTCCGTCGGCGGCCAAGGCGCGGAGGGCGTCATCCACGTCAACCTGCTGCCGTGGAAGGACGCCCCATAGCCCGGGAATCCAGATCGTCGAATGCGAGAAGGGAACGAGATGGCCGTGGTCGTCCAGAACATCAGCCGCACTGACCGGTCGATCGCCAATGCTTTCGGCGGGTTCGGCGTGTCGACCGTTCACGAAGCGCAGGGTCGCAAGGGCTACCTGGCCCCGTATCTGAGTCCGATCTATCCGGGCGCGCACATCTCCGGTACGGCCGTGACCATCAGCGTGGCTCCAGGCGACAACTGGACGATCCACGTGGCCGTTGAGCAGTGCGAGGAGGGCGACGTCGTCGTGGTCGCGCCGACGTCGCGGTGCGACGACGGCTACTTCGGGGAGTTGCTCGCGACGTCGCTGCGATCGCGGGGCGTCAGAGGGCTCGTCATCGATGCCGGCTGCCGTGACGTGGCCGATCTCCAGACGATGGGGTTCCCGGTCTGGTCGAGATGCGTGTCGGCGACGGGCACCGTCAAAGAGACCCTCGGCGACGTGAATGTCCCCGTGGTGTGCGGTGGGCAACTCGTGAACCCCGGCGACGTGATTGTCGCTGATGACGACGGCGTCGTGGTGGTGAGGCGCAAGGAGGCCGCGGAGGTGCTCGAAGCCTCGCGTACGAGAGAGGAGAAGGAGGCCGTGAGCCGCGAGCGCTACGAGGCGGGCGAGGTCGGGCTCGACGTGAACAACATGCGCGAACGGCTGGCGGAGAAAGGCCTCAAGTACGTCGATCAGGAGCCGGAGCACTGAGTCGACGGGCGAATTGCGACACTTACGGGAGCGCGCGAGGGAGCGGCCAACCATGATCATCGATTGCCACGGGCACTACACGACGGCCCCGGATGCCCACACCGCCTTCCGCGACGCCCAGCTTGCCCGACTGGCGGATCCGAGCCTGCCGGAGCCCGAACCCGCCGAGATCAGTGACGATGAGATCGTGGAGAGCATCGAGACGAACCAGCTGAAGCTGCTGCGTGAGCGTGGCGGCGATATGATGGTCTTCTCGCCCAGAGCCGCCGGCATGGGCCACCACATCGCTGATCCCGCTGCATCACGAGCTTGGGCACGGGCGTGCAACGACCTGATCCACCGTGCGGTCCGCCAGTTCCCGAAGCACCTCATCGGGGTCTGCCAGCTGCCCCAATCGCCCAACGCGCCGGTCAACAGCTCGATCGAAGAGCTCGAGCGGTGCGTGAACGATCTGGGCTTCGTTGGCTGCAACCTGAATCCGGATCCTTCTGGTGGCTACTGGACCTCCCAGCCGCTCACCGATGAGTCCTGGTATCCGCTGTACGAGAAGATGGTGGAGCTTGATGTTCCCGCCATGATCCATGTCTCGGCCTCGTGCAATCCGAACTTCCATGCGCTGGGTGCGCATTACATCAACGCCGACACGACGGCCTTCATGCAGCTGATCCAGGGCGACCTGTTCAGCGAGTTCCCGACCCTGCGTTTCGTGATCCCCCACGGCGGCGGAGCGGTGCCGTATCACTGGGGCCGGTATCGCGGGCTGGCCGACAGGCTGAATCGTCCACCGTTGGACGAGCACGTGATGCGCAACGTCTTCTTCGACACCTGCGTCTATCACCAAGCAGGCATAGATCTGTTGTTCCGTGTCATCGACGTCGACAACATCCTCTTCGCCTCGGAGATGCTTGGCGCCGTCCGCGGCATCGACCCGGAGACAGGCTTCCATTGGGATGACACGAAGCGCTATGTGGACAGGGTCGACCTATCCGACGAGAACAAGAAAAAGGTGTTCGAGCTGAACGTCCGACGCGTGTATCCGCGTCTCGACGCCCAATTGAAATGATGACGCGATGGTTCCCCGGCGCCGACGGAAGGGTTCGCGAATGAGTGGTCGTATCTGGGATGCATTCCTGACCGAGTCCGACA
>WHTC01000265.1 GCA_009379795.1 Nitriliruptorales bacterium
GCGCGGGCCGCCGCCAACTCTTCGCGCAGACCCTGCTCGTCACTGACCGCGATCAGCGAGCGCAGCGCCCCGATGCGCTCCCGGTAGTCGTCAAGAACCTCCACGATCGCGCCGCGGTTCTCTGCGCAGACGTCCAACCACAGGTCCGGGTTGCTGGCCGCGACCCGGGTTGCGTCCCGGAAGCCGCCCGCCGCCAGCAGCAGCAACTCGGCGTGCTCGTTGTGGGCACGCCGTGCCGCAAGGTTCATCAGGGTGGTCGCCGCGAGTTGCGGCAGGTGGCTCACCACCGCGACCAGCAGGTCATGGCGGTCAGGATCGACGGCCAGGATGCGCGCTCCGATCCGCGACACGAGCCCGTGGAGGCGCCGGTAGGCCTCCGCGGCGGTGGACACGGTCGGGGTCAGCAGGTAGGTCGCGCCGACGAACAGGTCCGGTGTCGCGTGCTCGACGCCCGCCTCGTGCGACCCGGCCATCGGGTGCCCGCCAATCACGGTCACCCCGGGCTGGACGGCCTCCTCCATCAGCGGCACGATGCGCGCCTTCACGCTGGCCACATCCGTGAGCACCGACCCCGGGGTCATGACCGCGCCGACCTCCTTGGCCACCGCGGCGATCGCCGACACCGGCACTGCCAGCACCACGATGTCGGCGCCCTCGGCGGCCTCACCGGCCGAGGGCGCGGCACGGTCGATCAGCCCGCGTTCCAGCGCGCGCGCGAGGCTGCGGTCGTCGGCGTCCGCACCGACGACCTCGTCGACCTCGTCCAGGCCCCGCAGGACCGCAGCGAGAGAACCGCCGACCAACCCGGTGCCGACCACGGTGAGACGCATCGGCTACTCCGGAAGATCGCTGCGGAGCTGGCGTGCCCCGTGCAGGTAGACGTGCCGCAACTCCGCGCGCGTGCGGTCGGTCTCGACATGGGCCATGACGCGGATGCACAGCGGGATTCCGCTGCCGCCCGTGATCTCCAGTTCGCGAGCGCAGATCATCGGCACGTCGCTGATGCCAGCCTCGCGCACGGCGGCCGCGGGGAACTCCGAGTGCACGTCACTGGTCGCGGTGAACAGCAGGCTGATCAAGTGATCTGTCGTCAGGTTGTTGCGCTTCAACATGACGCTGAGCAGTTCGGCGGTGCGCTTGAGGACCTCCTCGCGATTGTCGGCCTCGAGCGTGGTGGCTCCACGGAGCGCGGCCAGCCTCATGGCCGCGAACCGTTCAACGAGTCCACGTCGTCCGAGCGTGACCCACCACGGTCCTCGCCCGGCTGGCGTTCGCCCATCCCGACGGCCTTGAGCAGGGCGCGCACCTCGGCGCTGTTGAGGGGGCGGAACTTGCCGGGGGCGATGTCGCCCAGCGGGAGCGGGCCGATGCGGACTCGGGCGAGGCGCTCCAGCGGGACGTTGACGGCCGCGAGCATCCGCCGGACCTCGCGCTTGCGACCTTCCGCCAGGACGAGCTCCATCAGGGTGCGGTCGCCGGCCGTCCCAAGCTCCCGCACTCCACGCGCCCGTGCCACCCCGTCCTCCAACTCCACGCCCTCCAGCAGCGCCCGGACCGCATGCCGCTTGAGCGGGCCGCGGATCTGGGCGACATAGGTCTTCTCGATCTCGTACCGCGGGTGTGCCAGCCGGTTGGCGAGCTCCCCGTCGTTGGTGAGCAGCAGGAGCCCCTCGGTGTCCCGGTCGAGCCGGCCGACCGGATAGACCCGCGGGTTGCCCGGCAGCAGGTCCATGACCGTCGGCCGCCCCTGCGGATCGGTGACCGTCGTGACCACCCCGCTGGGCTTGTTCAACAGGAAGTAGACCAGAGACGGGTTGGTGGGGATGCGCTCGCCATCGACGGTGATGATCTGGTGCACGGGATCGGCTTTGGCGCCCAGCGACACGACCGTGCCGTCGACCGCGACGCGGCCCGCGGCGATCAGGTCTTCGCATGCGCGGCGGCTGGCGACGCCTGCGGCCGCCAGAAGTTTCTGGACCCGCTCGGCGCGGCCGCCGGGGGGATGATCTTCGGGGCTCACGCGACGTCTGGTCCCTCGTCAGGCAGGTCGGGCGCAGCAGGGTCGGGCTCCTCGGGCGCCGCGCGCTGGAGCGTGTCGAGTTCCCGCCGGGCCGCCTTGTAGGCGCCGAGCGCAGGCTCGGCGGGCAGCCGGCCGGGCGGTTGGTGCTCGGGCAGGGGCGGGAGCTCACCCAGGTCGCGCAGGCCAAGGCGCTCGAGGAAGGCCGGCGTGATGCTGTAGAGCAGCGGCTGCCCCGGCGAGGGGTCCCGCCCGACCTCTTGCACAAGCCCGCGGCTGACCAGGCCGCGGACGGCGCCGTCCGCGTCGACGCCCCGGATGTCGGACACCTGCGCCCGGGTGACGGGCTGTTTGTAGGCCACGATCGCCAGGGTTTCCAGCGCAGCCTGGGACAACCGCGCGGACTTCCCGGCCAGCACGAACCGCTCGACGTACGGTGCCGCGCCGGGATCGCTGTAGAGCCGCCAGCCACCGCCGACCTCGCGTAGCACGAACCCGCGCCCCTCGTCGGCGTACTCGCGGTGCAGCGCGTGCAGCGCGGCGAGCACGTCGTCGGTCGGCACCTCCAGGACCTGGGCGAGGGCGTGGGCCTGCACCGGCTCCTCGACGACGAACAGGATCGCCTCGAGTGCCCGACGGGTTCCGGCGTCGAGAAGTGAACCCCTCTGGCCGAGCGTCTCGGGGGGACGACCGGTGTCCTCGCTCGGGCTCATTCTGCGACCCGCAGCTCCCCGAGCCCGTTCTTGGACGCCGACACCGGTGCGGCATCGGCGTCCACGACCATCAGATCGCCGAAGTTGCGGGCCTGCTCCAGCTCGACCATCTCGAGCTTGTACAGCTCGAGCACCGCCAGGAAGTGCACGACCACCTCCACGCGGTGACGGCACCCGGCGGTGAGCTCGCGAAAGGACGCCCGGCCGCCGGCGCGCCCGAGTGCGGCAACGACGATATCGGCCGCCTCCTCCACGGTCAGCCGGATCGGCTGCACATGCGACAGGTCGACGTGCTCCTCGGGCCGCTCGGCGAGCGCCCGTCCGGCGATCGCCGCCAGCTCCTGCGCGCTGACGGGCACGATGACCGGGGGCCGCAGGCGCGCGAAGCGCTCCTCCATGGGCGCGCCGCGCGGCCAGTGCCCGGCATGCCCATCCAGCCGCCCGCGCACCCAGCCGGCGGCCTCCTTGAACACCCGGTAGTCGAGCAGCCGCGCGTAGAGCAGGTCGCGGGCCTCCAGCGCCAGCTCGTCCAGCTCCGGGTCGTCGGTGTCAGGCAGCAGGCGGGCCGCCTTGAGCTCGATCAGGGTGGCGGCCACGACCAGAAACTCGGTGGCGACCTCCAGGTCGACCGTCTCCATCTGCTCCAGCACCGCCAGGTAGTCGTCGGTGATCTGGGCGATCGGGATCTCATAGACGTCGAGCCTGCGCCGCGCGATCAGGTGCAGCAGCAGGTCGAACGGACCCTCGAACGACGAGAGCGAGACGTGGTAGGTGCCGACCGTCATGACGATCTCGGAGTCTAGCCGCTGACCTGCACGGAACCGGGCAGCGGCCAGGTTATCGGGACAAGCGCAGGCCAAGCTGGATGTGAGCTGGACGCTTCATCGCCCAGCCAAGTTGCGAGGTTCGGGACCTCCTGGTTCACCGTTCCTACCGGCGGGACAGAAGCGCTGTGACGGCTTGGGCCCATCCTTGCCCGATAGCCATCCCTTACTTGCTTCGGTGAATGCCGAGGTAGTAC
>WHTC01000164.1 GCA_009379795.1 Nitriliruptorales bacterium
CGAGGTAGGCGCGCACCTCACCCCCCGAGCGCAGCAGCGCGCTGGTGGTCGCCCGTCCGAGCCCGCTCTCCGCTCCCGTCACCAGCACCGGCATGGAGGCGACCCTACCCAACCTGCTCTCTCGCTGCGCTCCGCGCGTGTCCGGGGAGGCGTTACTCTTGAGTAACCTGATCGCCCTGAGCGTCGCCGCACCCCTGGGCGCGCCGGTCTGGGACAACCGCATCAGCCGCAGCTTTGACCCGGTGGTGAGCATGGATCTGAACCCGACGTCCGAACAGCAGGCCTTCCGGGACGAGATCCGCGCATGGCTCGAACGCGAGGTGCCGCGCGAGCCGCTCGGTCCGACCTCGACCGAGGAGGGCTTCGCCCGGCACCAGGCGTGGGAGCGGAAGCTGTACGAGGCGGGATACGCGGCGATCAGTTGGCCCAGGGCCTACGGCGGACGGGACGCCGACCTGCTGACCACCACCATCTTCCAGGAAGAGTACGTCCGGGCGGGCGCGCCCGAGCGCATCAACGTCCTCGGGGTGAGTCTGGCCGGCCCCACCCTGATGGCCTACGGGACCGACGAGCAGAAGCGGCGCTGGCTGCAGGGGATCCTGTCGGGCGACGACATCTGGTGCCAGGGCTTCAGCGAGCCCGACGCGGGCAGCGACCTCGCGGGACTGCGTACCACGGCGGTGCGCGAAGGTGACGAGTACATGGTGAACGGCCAGAAGATCTGGACCTCCGTGGGCCGGTTCGCCGACTGGATGTTGGCACTGGTGCGCACCGACCGGGCGGCGCCCAAGCACAAGGGCATCAGCTTCCTCATGATCGACATGCACTCGCCGGGCATCGAGGTCCGCCCGATCGTGCAGATCAACGGCGACGCCGGCTTCGCGGAGGTGTTCCTCACCGACGTGCGAGTCCCGGTCGAGAACATGGTCGGTGAGGAGCACGACGGCTGGCGAGTCGCCATGACCACCCTCGGCTTCGAGCGCGGCACCGGCCTGGGCGCCCACGTGCGTTTCTCCAGAGACCTTCAGGGCCTGGTCGCACTGGTCAAGGCCGTCGGCCTGGCGGACGACCCGATCATCCGCGACCGTGTCGCCCGCCTCTACGCCGAGACCGAGGTCTACAAGCACCACATGTACCGGACCCTGACCAGACTCACGAGCGGCAAGCCGATCGGGCCGGAGGCCAGCATCAACAAGCTCTACTGGTCAGAGATGGAGCACCGGATTTACGAAACCGGCATGGACGTCATGGGGCCCTACGCCGAACTCACCCCCAAGGCCGGCGCCGCCGTCGACAAGGACCGCTGGCAGAAGGCCTACTGGTACTCGCGGGCCTCGATGATCTACGCGGGCACCAGCGAGATCCAGAAGAACATCATCGCCGAACGCGTGCTCGGGCTCCCCAAGGAGCCGAGGGCGTAACCGGACGCCGCGCGAACGAAACGCTCTCAGGGGGCCCAACTCGTGAACTTCGACTTCGCCGAGGAGCAGTACGCGCTGCGCGACGGTGCGCGGGAGTTCTTCGCCGGCGAGTGCTCGCCGGGCCATGTGCGGGCCATGTGGGACACCGAGACCGGCCGCAGCCCCGACCTGTGGCGCAAGATGGCCGAGACCGGCTTCATCGGGCTGACCGTGCCGGTAGAGCACGGCGGGCTGGGCATGAGCGAGGTCGATCTCGTCCTGCTGCTCGAAGAAGCCGGCTATGCCGCGCTGCCCGAACCCCTGCTGGAGAACAGCGCCATCGGCGTGCCGCTGCTGGTGGAGGCCGGCAGCGAGACCCAGCAGAAGGAGTGGCTGCCGCGCATCGCGTCCGGCGAAGCGATCGTCACCGTTCAACTCGCCGGCGCGCCTTTCGTGACGGACGCGCACATCGCCGACCTGCTCCTGCTGGAGCGCGCCGGCGAACTGCACGCCGTGCCTCGCTCCCGGTTCCACGCCAGCTTCCAGCCCTCCCAGGACGGCGCCAGGCGCACCTTCCAGGTGGAGGCCGAGACCGGCGACGACACCCGCATGGCTGGCGGCGCGGCCGAGGCGGCCAAGGCCTTCGACCGCGGCGCCGCCGGCACCGCCGCGCTCCTCAACGGGCTGTCCCAGCGGATGCTGGACATGACGGTGGCTTACGCCAAGGATCGGCAGCAGTTCGGTCGTCCCGTCGGGTCGTTCCAGTCGATCAAGCACAAGCTTGCCGAGGTCCTGCTGGTCGTGGAGACCGCGAAGGCGGCTGGCTGGTACGCGGCGTACGCGATCGCCGGGGACCTGGCCGACCGCTCCGTGGCGGCCAGCATCGCCAAGTCCTACGCCGGCGACGCCGAGGCCAAGGCCAACCAGGAATCGCTGCAGATCCATGCGGGGATCGGCTTCACCTGGGAGCACGACCTGCACCTGTGGCTCAAGCGCGGCAAGGCGCTGGAGTCGTCCTACGGGTCAGCCACCACCCATAGGGCCAAGCTCGCCGCGCGGCTGTTCGCCTGAGCAGCGACCACGCGATCCAGGCTGTCCGGTACCCAGCCTGTCGGCAGGCGAGTAGGAGGAACGCAGAATGGCCTCAGTCAGCTTCCGCTATATCGTCGACGACGTCGACGACGCGATCGCGTTCTACTGTCAGCATCTCGACTTCACGGAAGAGATGCATCCGGCTCCTGCTTTCGCCATGCTCCTTCGAGGCGAGCTTCGCCTCTTGCTCAGCGCGCCCGGTGGGGCCGGGCGGCGGCTCCCAGGCCATGCCCGATGGCAGGAAGCCCGAGCCTGGGGGCTGGAACCGGATCTCGCGCGGCAAGCAGATCCTGCTCGATGACCCTTCCGGCAATCCCATCGAACTGTTCGAGCCGACCTTCCCGAGGCCTCGCTCTCACCTGACCACTGAGCCGGGAGCAGCTACAACGGAGAACCAGTGGAAGGCAGTCTCCCTGGTCAGACGCCGGACAAGGCTACGATCAGCGGGGATGCCAGGCCTGGTGCTCTTCCATGATTACACCTCGCCCGCTGCGGCGGTCGCCGCCCTGCGGCTGCAGCGGCTGGTCGATCAGGGTCTGCCCGCCGAGTTCGAGGGCTTCGAGGCGATCGGGCTTGACACCGCCCTCCCGCTCACGCTGGACGTGATCGCGGCCATGGACGCTGTGGCCGAGACCGCGCGGGACGAGAGCCTGACCCTGCGGCGACCGCGCGCCCTGCCTCCCACGGTGCTCGCGCATGTGGTTGGCGCCGTCGCCGACGAGGGCGGTCTGGGCGCCTCCTGGCGCGAGACCTGCTACCGCGCCTTCTGGTCCGAGGGTGCCGCCATCGGTGAGCGCGCGGTGCTGCTGAAACTGGCCGCTCGCGCCGGGCTCGATCCGGAACCGGTGGGGATCGCCCTGGGCGACCGCCTGTCCCTGGCGGCCGTGCGGCGCCGCCACGCCATGCACCGCCGCAACGGCGTGGGCGGGGTCCCCACCATCCTGGCGTCCCGCACCCTGGTACCGGGCCTGCTGCCCGAGGAGCAACTGCGCACGCTGGCGCGGTACGCCTGAGGGCCGCAGTGTGCGACGATCAGCCCACGCGACCCGGGAGTGCCGCTGATGACGACCGCCGAGCACAGGATTCGCTCGCAGCCGCGGACCTTCGACTCGGTCAACCCCGCGACCGGCGATGTCGTGGGCACGCACCCGGTCGACGGTCCGGAGCAGGTCGGGGGCGCGGTGGCACGGGCTCGGCCCGCAGCCCAGTGGTGGGCCGAACTGGGCTTCGACGAACGCCGCAGGCGGCTCAAGGCCTGGAAGGGCATCGTCGCTCGCCGGGCTGGTGAGCTGGCGGAGTTGATCCACCGCGAGAACGGCAAGCCAACCGTGGATGCGTTCATCGAGATCATGGTCTCGGTCGACCTCATCGAGTGGGCGTCCCGCAAGGCCAAGAAGGTGCTGGGGCCCCGCCGGATGCCAGCCGGCCTGACGATGATCAACCATGCCGCGAGCCTGGAATACCAGCCGCTGGGCGTGATCGGTGTGATCGGCCCGTGGAACTACCCGCTGGTCACCCCGATGGGGTCGCTGGCCTCCGCGCTGGCCGCCGGCAACGCCGTGGTGTTCAAGCCCAGCGAGTTCACCCCGGGCGTCGGGCTATGGCTGGCGAAGCACTTCGACTCGGTCGTGCCCGAGCATCCGGTGTTCCAAGTCGTCACCGGATACGGGGAGACAGGCGCGGCGCTGTGCGCCTCCGGCGTCGACAAGATCGCCTTCACCGGCTCCGCCCGCACCGGTCGCAAGGTGATGGCCGCGTGCGCCACCAACCTCACACCGGTGCTGATGGAGTGTGGCGGCAAGGATGCGATGATCGTCGCCGAGGACGCCGACGTGGACGCCGCCGCCGACGCGGCGGTGTGGGGCGGCATGAGCAACGCCGGCCAGACCTGCATCGGCGTCGAGCGTATCTACGTGGCCGAACCGGTCTACGACGAGTTCGTGGGCCGGGTCACGGAGATGGCCCGGGAACTCACGCCCGGCAGCCATCCCGAGGCCCACTACGGCCCCATCACCATGCCGGGGCAGATCAACGTCATCTCCCGGCATCTCAACGACGCCCTCGACCGGGGTGCCCGGGCGCTGGTCGGCGGCGCGGGGTCCGTCCACCCGCCCTACGTCGACCCGGTGGTGCTGGTTGACGTGCCCGCCGAGGCCCCGGCGATGTGCGAGGAGACTTTCGGCCCAACGCTGGCGATCACCCGTGTGCGTGACCACGAGGAGGCGCTCCGCCTGGCGAACGAGACGGCATACGGGTTGGCCGCGTCGGTCTTCTCCCGCCGCCACGGCATGGGTGTGGCCCGCCGCCTGCGCACCGGCATGACCTCGGTCAACTCGGTGCTGTCGTTCAGCGCGGTGCCATCGCTGCCCTTCGGCGGCGTCGGCGAGTCCGGCTTCGGCCGCGTCCACGGCGAGGACGGACTGAGGGAGTTCTCCCGGGCGAAGGCCATCACCCGCCAGCGCTTCCGGCCGGCGGTCAACGCCACCACCTTCGCCAAGCGGTCCGACAGGACGGCGGCGGTGATGGCGCGGCTCCTGCACCTGGTCCACGGCCGGCGCTGAGCCGCGGTGGGCTTCGTTCGCACGCCCGCGGCGATGAGCGCTACGACTCCGACGGATCCGATGGCGACTCCGTGGGCGTGGGCGTCGGCGTGGGGGTCGGCGTCTCCGTAGGAGTCGGCGTGGGCGTGGGCGTGGGGGCGGGGTCCCGATCCGGGTCGGGGCCCTCCTCGTTGCCCGGGTTGGGGGCAGGAGGCGTCTCGCCCGGCAGGTCGCCGGCGGGCGTATCCGTGCCAGGCGCGTCGGAACCGGCGGAGAAGACGTGAACGCCGCCGTACAGGAGCACTTGAGTACCGTTGGGCACGCGGTCGAACAGCCATGTGGCATCCGAACGGGTCACGCGGATGCAGCCGTGACTGGCCGGGTGGGCCGGCACCGAGTTGGAACCGTGGATCGCCCACCCACGGTAGAAGTAGAGAGGGTCGTAGAGCGTCCCCAGCTCGGCATTCCGCACGCCGAGGATACGCCGCTCCACGCGGTAGCTCCCAACCGGCGTGAGGCTGTGAGCGATCCCTCCACCGCTGGTGCGGTAGCTCCCACCGTTGCCGGAACTGACCGGCAGGATGCGCTCCAACTGCCCGTCCTTGACCAGGTAGAGCACCTGGATGTCGAGGTCGACTTCCACCCTGTTCGCCTCGCCACCGCGCAGGGCCGGATGCTGAGGCGCCTCCAGTGCCGCGATCGTGGCCGGACCGAGGACGCCGTCCGCGCCGAGGCCGTTCACCTTCTGGAAGGCCATCACGGCGCTCTGCAGTTGCGGGCCCTCCTGGCCGTCGATCGGCCCCACGTAGTAGCGCAGTTCGGTAAGCCGCTCCTGCGCCGCCGTGACCTCGGCGACGGCGTCGGCGGTCTCCGACTCCTCGACCTCGGGCTCGGTTTCGACCTCGGCCGCGGTGTCCTCAGAAGCGGCCAGCGCAGCCCAGTCGACATCGGAACTCCAGGGTTCCGGCGGGATACCCGCGTCCCAGGGATCGGCGTCCACGCCGTCGCCGAGCATCACCGTGTCGCCATCGGACGACAGCACCTCGACCAGCACGACGCCGACGACCGCGCCGGTGATCATCAAAAGGATCAACCCGAGCACGAGCCGCAGCGGCTTCAAAAAGGCGGGGCCGGTCGCACCGCTGTGCGTGGCGCCGTCCGGGTCCGACAGGTCCGCCTGGCCCGGGGAGGACTCCCAGGGCGCCACCGGCAGCTCGATGGTGGTGGTTGGTGCGGCCGGAACGTCGATCGGCGCGGTCGGGACTGACTCGGAAGCATGGATCGGCTGCAGGTCGGCGTCGAGCGGACGCGGCTCCGGATCAGCCCCCGCCGATGGCTCCTTCTTCCACCGCAGGGAAGATCCCGACGTGGTGGGCGGCTGTGCGTTCAAGCTGGTGCTCCTCACGCGCATACGGACGACGCCACCGGAGAGACGCGCCCGCAGCCAGCGGTGTGTCGTATGGTCACTCTAGGCACTGTCGGCGCTGTTTCCCCTGGCCCTTCAGACGTTGGTCCTTCAGACGACGGCCAGGGAACGGCGGTCGGCCTAGACGTCGATGGACGCCAGCAGACGATCGGCGGCCCGGTAGGGGTCGATGCGCCGGTCCGCCACCTCGCGAGCGAGTTCGTCGACCAGCGCACCGTCGCCGACCTTCGTGAACCGCGTCCGCAGGGTCTCCAGAGCGATATCACGGATCTGGCGACGGGCACGCTCCAACCGGCGCGTCCGCAGGTGGCCGTGCTCGCGCAACCAGAGGCAGTGGCGGTCGATCTCGTCGGCCAGTTCCACGATTCCCTCGCCCGTGGGGGCGACGGTCTTGCAGATCGGCGCCATCCAGTCACCGTGGGCATGCTCCTGCATCTCCCGCAGTTCCCGCACGGTCCGATCCGCACCTTCACGGTCCGCCTTGTTGAGGCAGAACAGGTCGGCGATCTCCAGGATCCCGGCCTTGGCCGCCTGGATCGCATCACCCATGCCCGGGGCCAGGGTCACGACGGTCGTATCAGCCAGCGAGGCGATCTCGATCTCCGCCTGACCCACCCCGACGGTCTCGACCAGGACGACGTCGAACCCGGCGGCATCCAGGACCAGCAGCGCCTGGGGTGTGGCCCACGACAGCCCGCCCAGGTGCCCGCGGCTTGCCATCGAGCGGACGAACACGTACTCGTCGAGCACATGGTCCTGCATGCGCACGCGATCCCCCAGCAGCGCACCCCCGCTGAACGGCGAGGAGGGGTCGACCGCGATGACGCCCACCGTCCGGCCGCGCGCCCGCCACTCGCCGACCAGCCCATTGGTCAGCGTGGACTTGCCCACCCCCGGAGGTCCGGTCACCCCCACGAGTTGAGCCCGGCCGGTGTGGGCGTGCAGGAGTCCGATGGTCTCGCGCAACTCGTCGGGGGTGGCCTCCTCGACGCGCGTGAGCAGCCGCGCGAGCGCACGGCGCTCTCCGCCCAGCAGGCGGTCGACAAGCTC
>WHTC01000217.1 GCA_009379795.1 Nitriliruptorales bacterium
ACTCGGTATCGTCGGGCCGAGCGACGAGATCAGCGGCGGTGACCAGGAATGCGGTGAAGCGCATCGTGCTGATGCCGCTCAGCGCGTTGTAGGTCACCAAGTGCTGGGCCTGGGTTGGTCGGTAGCCGGTCTCTTCCTCGAGGTAGTGCTCGGGGAGCGAGGATCAGCGGGCGCCAGGAGCCGGTACGCGCCTGTGCGGTGGCAAGGTCTCGCACATGGAGGTCCGCTCCGCCGATCGCACCGGCTCGCTGCGGAACGATGACGTGCAGCAGGTGGCGCTCATCCCGGCTCATCCTGGAGCCGCCGCCACATCGCGGTGGTCTTCGACGATCGCCAGGAGTCCCCATGCGCCCGCCAACGCCTGGGCGGCCTGGTCCCAGGTGGGAAGAACCCGGGCGGCCTGGCGTGCGCGGCGTTGTTGGGACAGGCGCTCCCCCACTGACCCGAGGAGGCGAAGGCACGCCTCCGCGATCGAGGGGGCGTCCTCCCGGACGACGGTTGCACCGGGCGGAAGGTCACGCAGCCCCTGCATCCCCACCGGAGTCGTGACGACCGCCCGTCCACGGCTGAGAGCTTCCAGGATCTTGACCTTGATTCCTCCCCCGATCCGGAGGGGGCACACGACGACTTCGGCCGCGTCCAGCCACGCGGTGAGGTCGGCCACGTGGCCGGTGACCTTGAGCCGAGGGTCGTCTTGGGCAGCCTGACGAAGCCATGGCGGCGGCGCGGAGCCCACGAAAGCGAGGGTCGCGGACGGTCGTCGTAGCGCCACGGCAGGAAAGATCTTGGTGAGGAGCCAGCGAGCGGCGTCCTGACTCGGTCGGTACGCGAAGTTTCCGATGAACAGCAAGTCGATCGTCGGGGTCCTGTTGGACGCAACCGCCGGAGGCGTGGCGTGTAGGTGGTCAGCTCCGTTGGGCAGGAGGTGCACGGTGGCCGCTGGAGCGTTCCTGCGGACGACGGCGACGTCTTCTGGGGTGATTGCGCCGACTGCTGCCGCCGTTTGCCACGCCGTTCGTTCGGCCCGCCGCGTCAGCGCGGCGGCACGCCGAAGGTGTCGGCGTCGCCATGGGTCGCGTTCGAGGTCCGCCTGCTGGTCGAACAGCGTGGATTCGATGTTATGCTCCACGACGAGCGCACGCGAACGAGCCTGCGGTGGAAGCAAGCTGAGCAGGTAGTGGCCCTCGACGTGGACGGCGACGTCTCGGTGGTGCGGCCACCACGACGCAAGGTAGCCGCGTGCCTCGTCCGAGTCGTGTCGCCTCACGTGGGGACTCAGGTCGATGCGCGAGGAGATGTGTGCTGCGAACACACGTGCACTCACGCCTCTGGAGCATGCCTCGCCGACGGCGCGGGAGTCGTCCTCGGCCACTTTGGAGATCGCGACTAGTTCCACCTCGAACTGGCGGCCCAAACGTGCCAGGAGTTCGGCTTCCCGTAGACGCCCGCCACTGGTCGGCGGCCATGGAAGGTGGTGGGTGAGGAAGAGCACGCGTTGTCGACGCCGGTCGTCCTCGCCCATCCGTCTCCCCTCGGTCACATCCCCACTACTTGTGGCACCCGGGCTAGAAGGATCGTAGCATACGTGACGATATGGAGCTGATTCGTTTCCCGGACCCTCATCCCGACAACCTGTCCGCGGCGCTGCGCCGGATCGATTCTGACGATCTTGTGATTGACGTTGGTGGGTGGTGGAAAACGCTCAACCGCGCGAACCACGTCGTCGATCTCTTGCCGTACGAGACTCGCGCCGGCGGTGGCCGTCTCGGCCCCGGCTCGGAGCGATACAGCCCGGCCACCTGGCACCAGTTCGACATCTGCGATACGCCGTGGCCGTTCCCCGACAACATGTTCGACTTCGCCTTCTGTGGCCAGACGTTGGAGGACGTGCGGGATCCGATCGCGGTCAGCCGCGAGCTGAGCAGAATCTCCCGGAAGGGTTACGTCGAGGTCCCGTCGGTGTGGATCGAGTGCACGTTCGACGTCGACGTCGGGCCGCTCACCTCGCGCTACCCAGGCTACGAGAAGCACCGCTGGCTGGTTTTCCACGAAGACGGAGAGTTGCTGTTCGTCCCTAAGCAGGTGTGGCTCTGCCTGGTCGAATTTGTCCCGACCGCGATGTCCGCTAAATGGCGCACCGACCAACGGATCTGGACTACACCCGTGCACTGGGAGAAGGAGATCCGCGCCCGCGAGCTGGCGTTCTCGGGGCAGGAACAAATCATTCCGATGTTGCAAGGCTATTTCGAGCGCTTCGACTACAGTTCGTATCGGCCAGATTTGTGATCAAAGTCGAGACGTGCGCGACGGTCGCCGAGGCCGCCGCGTACGGCCCGGTCGGGGAGCGGCTGCCTGCCGCCGGAGCGAGCGAGATATTCACGTCACCAGCGTGGTGCCTGGCGGCGTGGACGTTTCTTCCCGATCTTGGCCGACCCCACCTGCTGGTCGCCACCACCGACGACGGTCCGCTTGGATTCCTACCGCTGACGGCGGGGCCGTCCGGCCTGAGCTGGGCGGGCAGCCCTCTCGGGGACGAGCACGACGCCCGCCTTCGGCCAGGACCCGCCAGCCCCCGGACTGCGGCCCGACTCGTACAAGAGATCATCTGTCATTCGCCATCAGCGGACGCGCTGCTGACCGAGGTCCGCCCGACCGGCGCACTGGTCGACGTCGCGGACAGCCGCCCCGGCGCTTCCGCGCCGATCCTGCGCCTACGCGAACCCGACCCCGTTTCGGGGGCGCTTGCCTGTATCCCCGGCTGGTCGCGAAGCCGTCTGCGGGAACTGCGTCGACTGCGCCGCGGCTGCGAGCGCCTCGGCAAGCTCACCGTCACCCGACTCACCGACCCCGCACAGCTCCAAGAGACAATCTCGGACTTCGTGGCGGCGCGACTTGCCGCGTGGAAGGCCCGTGGCCGATACGACGAACTGCCCGTCATGGACCGCCACCCCGGTTCCCGTACTTCCTCGCCGCCGTAGCAAGCGGACTCGCCGCGCACCGGCGGTGCATACTGACCCAACTCCGTTGTCAGCAACGCCCCATCGCGCAGGCGCTGTTCTTCCGATTCGACGGGGCGGACCTGCTCTACATGTCCGCCTTCGACCCGGAGCTCGCGGTCTACTGCCCAAGCCACCTCCTGCTCGCCGAAGCAGCGGCCAACGCCGTGGCGGACGGTGTCGACATGATCGAGATGGGACGCGGGGACGAACCGTACAAATTTGATCTCGGCGCCTCTCGCCGGTACCTGCGTGACCTCGTCTCACCCGGCGGCGGACGTACCGGCTGACGGCAGCCAGGCGCGGGGCCTGTTGGTAGGTTGAGTGTCATGGCCGGTCACCGCGACAGGACACGGACCCCTTCGGAATCCCGTCCGGGTCCACCCGGGTTCTTCGCTGCCACGCTTCCGGGGCTCGGCTCGCTCCTCCGAGCTGAGATCGCAGATCATCCGCACCTGACGGCCGACGAGGAGCCTGGGTTCGACGGACGCGCGGACATCGTGAGCTTCCGCGCACGACGCGGAGCCCGATGGGAGCTGTCCGATCTGCGGTTGGCCGAGGACGTGTTCACCGTCGTCGGGGACGCGGACGGCAACGCCGCTCCCCGCCGGGTCGCGGCGGCCCTCCTGACTCAAAATGGACTGGAACGCGCGCTGTCGGTCTGGACACGGTTCGTGCGCCACCTCAGCCCGGCGATGACCTACCGCGTCATCACCCGTGTCCTCGACGAACGCCGTTTCAAGAGGACAGAACTGCGCCGCGCCGTCACCGAGACGATTGCCGCCAGCCGACCACGGTGGCGCACCGAGGACCCGTCCGGTCTTGAAATCTGGGTACTCGAGCATCGCAAGAGCCAATTCGTCGCCGGCCTACGACTTTCCGACCAGCGGATGCGGCAGCACGGGGAAGGTCGAGCGGCCGAACGTCACGGCGCCCTTCGCCCCGTCGTAGCCGCCGCGATGGTCCGCCTTGCCGGTCAAATGCCGGGCCGGCTGTTGGACCCGTGCTGCGGCTCGGGAGCGATTGTCCGGGAGGCGCTCGACAGCGATTGGGACGCGCGCGGCTCCGACATCGACGCCGAGGCGGTCGAGGTGGCCAGCGCCAACCTGCCCGCCGCCAGGGTGGAACAGGCCGATGCGTTGAAACTGCCGCACGCGGACGCCACCTTCGACGCGGTCGTGACCAACCTTCCGTTCGGCAACCAGTTCAAGATCGACGGGGATCCCAAGGCGTGGCTGATCGGCGCTCTGCGGGAGTTCGCCCGAGTGACCCGCCCAGGTGGACGGGTGGTCGTGCTCCAACCACCACCCACGCCGAAGAATCCTCCTGGGCTGACTCTTCTGGGCTCCCACCCGCTTCGCCTGCTCGGCACTTCTACGCGGATCTGGGTCTACGACCGCAGCGACAGCCCCGTCGGCAGCGGACGCGACGACGTCGATCCGCTGGTCTCGGTCGCACGGTAACGTGCGCGGTTACGTCACGCTCGCCCCAACCGGCACGGCGGCGGCTGGGACGGTACGAAGCCGTCTCCAGGCGCTCCAAACGGGACTGGCGCGCCGTGGATGGCAGGTTGACCTGCTCGACCTCACACCGTCGCGGCCATCACCGCTCCAAACGGTCCTCGACCACGCACCCCGGTCCGTCGTGCGCTCGAGCGCGTGGGAGTCGACGGCGACGTGCAGCCCGCCGTGGCCTGGCGTTCGGCGCCAACGCTGCGCTCTCTGCGCAGCAGCGTGGTGGTTGTTTCCGTACCTCCGTTTTCCCTTCTCGCCGCTCAGTTCCCCTTATCGGGACAAGCAGGCCAAGCTGGATGTGAGCTGGACGGTTCATCGCCCAGCCAAGTTGCGAGGTTCGGGACCTCCTGGTTCACCGTTCCTACCGGCGGGACAGAAGCGCTGTGACGGCTTGGGCCCATCCTTGCCCGATAGCCATCCCTTACTTGCTTCGGTGAATGCCGAGGTAGTAC
>WHTC01000064.1 GCA_009379795.1 Nitriliruptorales bacterium
CTAGACTTCGCGGCCCGGCACCAACACAACTGGAGCGACGGTGGATGCGTCGGCGAGAACGCGCGCGGAGGATCTGCGGCGGTGGCGGTCGGAATATTCGGATGCCAGGGCCATCGACGCTCTGACGCCCCGCTACCGGGCCGTCGTCGTGGGGGTCGTCCATAAGATCCGCCTCGTCCCCGGCCGTGGACTGGAGGCCACGATCGAGGACGGATCTGGGCAGCTCACCGCCTCCTGGACGGGGCGATCCGCGCTGCCGGGTGTGGAACTGGGCACCGGGCTGCGGCTGTCCGGGACGGTCGCGAGGGAACGAGACGGGTCGTTGCGCATGCGCAATCCCGAATATGCTCTGGTGGCCGAGCCCTACCGCTGAGTACGCGGAGCGCGTGCGTGTCATCCGATGAGACGCAGGCGCAACTCCTGATAATCGTCGAGCGTGGCCAGCGCGATCACCTCGTCACCCTCCTCCAGGGGCGTAGCGCCCCGGCACGGGGTGACGTGCCCATCGCGCACCACCGCCAGCAGGCTCGCGCCGGCCGGCAACTCCAGATCGGCGACCCGCTGACCGACCGCGGCGGAGCGGTGGTCAAGCCGGACCTCGAGCAGTTCAACCTGGCCGTGCTCCAGGCGCAGCAGCGAGATGAGATCACCAGCCGTCACCTCCTCCTCGACGAGGGCGGCGAGCAGGTGGGGTGGGCTCACTGCCAGGTCCACTCCCCACGCGTCGTCGAACAGCCACTGGTTGGTGGGATGGTTGACCCGCCCGAGCACCCGCGGCACCGCGAACTCCTGCTTGGCGAGCAGGCAGATCACCAGGTTGTCCTCGTCGTCGCCGGTGGCCGCGACCATGACGTCCGCCTCTCGCACCCCCGCACGCTCCAGCACGAGCGGGGAGCAGGCGTCGCCCCGGTGCAGGTGCAGATCGCTATCGGCCAGGGCACTCAGCACGTCGCCCTCGCGTTCGATCAGCGTCACCGCATGGCCACGTTCCGCGAGGTTGAGGCCGAGATAACGGCCAACCTTGCCCGCCCCAGCGACGGCGACCCTCATGCCGGTTCCTCCCCGAGGAGCCCCACGGCGCGGCGCACCACGGCCAGCGAGCCGCGCTCCACCGCCAGGTGCACGAGGTCGCCCGCCTCCAGCAGGGCGCCGGCCGCGGGCACCGTGGTGTTGCCCGCCCGCGTGATGGCTGCCAGGACGCTCTGGCCGGGGCGGTTCAGCGCCGAGATCTCCACGCCGTGGCACGTCGCGGGCACGCGCACCGCGACCATCACCACATCGCCGCTGGCGGTCCCCACCGTGCCCTCGATGCGCTCCTCCTCGCCGGCCAGCAGGCGCAGGACCGACTCGGCGGTCCACTGCGCGGTGGCGATGACGGTGACTCCCAGACGCTCGAAGATCTCCGCGCGCGGGGGGTCGTAGATGCGGCAGATCACCCGCTCGACGCCGTAGCGCTCTTTGGCGGTGCGGGCGGCGACGATGTTCGAATTGTCACCGCTGGTGACCGCCACGAACGCCTGTGCCTTGCGGATACCCGCACGCTCAAGGGTGGCCTGATCAAAGACGATCCCCTTGAGCGTCTCGCCGGAGAAGCCCTCCTCGATCCGATCGAAGGCCGCTCCGTTCTTGTCGATCACGACCACGTCGTGACCGTCGGCTGCCAGCGCGCCGGCCAGTTGGGCGCCCACGCGCCCGCAGCCGGCGATAATCGCGCGCACCGCTCTTCCCCTGTACGTTGACCCGGCAGACGACCCGCCGTGGCGCGCCTACCATATCCCGCCGAGTGCGGCTCACTCCGGGTCGCGTCAGGCGGCGGCCGACCCTCAACCCAGTGCCGCCCCCAGAAGCGAGGTCACGGTGACGGGCGCAGCCCTCAAGCGGTTGCTGGTAGGGCTCCCCAAGCAGTCGACGCAGTTGCGACACCAACTGCTGCCCAAGTGGATGGCACTGCCGGTCTTCTCCTCCGACCCGCTGTCGTCCACGGCCTACGCCACCCAGGAGATGATGCTGGTCCTCGTCCTTGCGGGGACGGCCGCGTACGCGCGCGTGCTGCCGCTGTCGCTGGCCGTGGCCACGCTGCTGGCCATCGTGGTCTTCAGCTACCGCCAGACGGTGCGCGCCTACCCTCACGGCGGCGGTGCCTACATCGTGGCGCGGGAGAACCTCGGCGACGTCCCGGGGTTGACCGCCGGCAGCGCGCTGCTGATCGACTACACCCTGACCGTGTCGGTGTCGGTCGCCGCGGGCGTGGCGGCGATCGCTTCGGCCGCGCCGGGGCTGGCCGACGCGCGGGTGTGGATCGCGCTGGGCTTCGTGGCGCTCGTGACCCTGGCCAACCTGCGCGGCGTACGCGAGTCCGGCCTCCTGTTCGCCACCCCGACCTACCTGTTCGTGGCCACGATGCTGACCCTGATCGTGGTGGGCCTGGTGCGCTGCGCGAGTGGCTGCCCGCAGGCGCCGAGTGCTGGGACCCCCGTCCAGCCCGAGTCCACGCTGGGGCTGTTCCTGCTGCTGCGCGCGTTCTCCTCGGGTGCGACTGCCCTGACCGGCGTGGAGGCCATATCCAACGGCGTGCAGGCCTTCCGCTACCCGCAGAGCCGCAACGCCGCCACGACGCTCGGGATCATGGGAGCGATCGCCATCACAATGTTCCTCGGCATCGGCTTCCTGGCGGCCGCCACCGGCGTGGTGGCCACCGAAGACAGCGTGCGGACCGTCAACGCCGAGATCGCGCTTGCGGTGTTCGGGATGGGACCCGGTTTCCTGCTTGTGCAGATCGTGACCGCGGCGATCCTCATCCTGGCGGCCAACACCGCCTACGCCGATTTCCCCCGCCTGGCGTCGGTGCTCGCCGCCGACCGCTTCCTGCCCCGGCAGTTCGTCAGCCGCGGGGACCGCCTGGTGTTCTCCAACGGGATCCTGTTGCTGGCCGGCGCCGCGTCGCTGCTGCTGGTGATCTTCGGCGCGGACGTCACCCGGCTGATCCAGCTCTACGTGGTCGGAGTGTTCACCTCGTTCACGCTGTCCCAGTTGGGGATGGTCCTGCACCACCGGCGGGTCCGCGAGCCGAAGTGGCAGCGGGGCATGATCATCAACGGCATCGGCGCCCTCACCACGGGGCTGGTGCTGGTGGTGGTGGCGGTCACCAAGTTCCTCGGCGGCGCGTGGATCGTGCTGCTGGCGATCCCGCTGCTGGTGATCCTGATGCGGCGCGTCCACGGCCACTACCAGCGGGTCGGCCTGCAGTTGCGGGCGGGTGTGCTGGAGGAGGAGGCGGTCCGGCCCCTGCACGTCTGCCTGGTGGTCAAGCGTGTCGACGAGGCCGCCGCGCGAGCCCTCAGCTACGCCCAGGCGATCAACCCCGCGTCCATCACCGTGTTCGCGCTCAAGTCCAGCGAGGCGCTGACCACCCGCTGGGCGAACCTGGCTCCCGACGTCCCTCTGCGGGTGGTCGCGTCGCTGGGGGATCGCGGGGCGGTCGACCGGCTGCGCGAGACCCTGGCGTCCGAGGCCGCCCGCCACCCGAACGCGTTCACGGCCGCCCTGGTGGCCGAAACGTTGTCAAGCGGATGGCTGGATCAGGTGCGCCATCACCTGATCGACCTGCGGATCAAGGGCAGCCTGCTCGGCGAAGGCGACCTCGTGGTGACCGACTTCGCCTCGCCGGAGGCCGGACCCGGTCCCTACACCCTGGAGGAACCGGCCGAGCACCACGTCGTCGTACTCGTCTCCAGCATCAACCGGGCGACGATGCGAGCGCTGGCCTACGCGCGTGGGCTGCAGCCCACGTCCCTGCGGGCACTGTCGATCAACCTCGACACCGCCCGCTCGGTGCGCATCCTGCAGGACTGGCAGGACTGGGACATCAGGGTGCCCCTGGAGGTCGTGGACAGCCCCTTCCGGTCGATCACCCTGTCGCTGCGCGAGTACGTGCGCTCCTTCGAGCCGGACGGCCGTCGCGTGATCGTCACGTGCGTACTGCCCGAATTCGTGCTGCCGCACTGGTTCCAGCAGCCGCTCCACAACCAGACCGCCCTGCTGATCAAGGGCGCGCTGCTGTTCGAGCGAGGCGTGGTGACCACCAGCGTCCCCTACCACGTCCCCGATCCCGACGAGGTCCCCGCCGAGTTCGAAGTCGACGCGGGGCGAACCCTGGAGTCTTGAGCGGCTGTCTCCCGCGCGGCGTCCCCACCGACGGCGAAGGTGGCAACGAGGACCCTCCGCGCACCGCCGGCGCGCAGGGCAAGAGCAGCGGCCGTGGCGGTCGCTCCCGTCGTGCGCACGTCGTCGATCAGGACGACCGCCGGCGGCACCGGTCCGCGGGCGACGAACGCCCCGCCGGGGCTCGTACGGCGGTCGGCGGGTCGCAGGCTCGTCTGGTCGGGTCGCTCGGCGGTCGCCTCCAGCAGCCGCACCGCGCGAGGTCCGGCGAGCAGTTCCGGCAGGTCCATGCCGCGCCGGCGCCGCCGGCGGCGGGTGGCCGGAACCCACGTGACGGGCACAGCATCCTCGGGTGGCAGCCCCAGGCGCCGCCGCAACTGCAGGCCGAGGCCGCGCGCCGCGGCCCAGCGGCCCGCCACCTTGAGCCCTCGAACCGTCTCGGCCACCGTGCCCTCGTAGGCATAGGCCCCGACCGTCACGACGCCCTCAGCGAGCATGGTCAGCCCGAGGTCGGGAAGGGCGTACCGCTCCAGCCCGACGGCGCAGGGGCGGCACAGGAGCGACTCGGCAACGGCTCCGCAGGCCGGGCAGCGCACGGGCAGCAGCAGCCTCCACAGCCCCGCCGCCGCCTCGCGCATACGCCGACGCTAACGCGGCCCCGATCAGCGGGCACACCGATCGCGTGACCGGATGTGGATGACGACGAAGTCAGGGCAGGAGCGCCTGAGGTTGGAGGGCGACGATGCCGGTGGCGCCGAGGGCACGCAGGTCGCCGAGCCGTGACCACAGCTGTTCCTGCCCGACGACGAAGTGCACCGCCACCAGGTCCTCGCGCCCGGCCAGCGGCAGCACCGTGGGTGAGGCCAGCCCCGGCATCAGGGTGCGCAGGTCGTCGAGACGCTCCCGCGGCACGTGCAGCATCACGTAGCGCTGCCGGCGGGCGGTGAGCACCGCCTCCAGCCGCAGGACCAGGTCATCGAGCGCAGCGACCGAAACCGCCTGGGCTTGCGCTTCGCGGTCGGGACGCCGCCGTACGAGCAGCGCCTCGCAGCGCCGCAACACCTCCAGCACGCGCAGCCGGTTGGTGGCGAGGCTGGTGCCGGTCTCGCGCAGGTCGACGATCGCGTCGGCGAAGCCGGCGGCGCAGATACCCTCCAGCGACCCGCCCATGGCCATCACCGTGATGCCGATGCCCTTCTCGGCGAAAGTCCGGGTGGTCACCCCGGGCAGGTGCGTGGCGATGACCGCACCCTCGAGGTCGGCGATGCCGGTGCGGCCGTCATCGTCGCGGCTGGCGACCACCAACTCGGAGCGCGAGAAGCCCAGCGCCAGAGTCGGCAGCTCCTCCAGGGCATACTCCGCGACAAGGTCCGTGGCAAGGAAAGCGGCATCGAGTTGCCCCGCGGCCAGGGCCGCGGCCGCGTCGCGGGGACGCATCTCGATCAGCGCCAGCCCGTCCACGGATGCGATCGATCCGGCGCCGTGGAGCATGCCGGTGGGGAAGCCGGCCGCGGACAGCAGCGCCAGGCACTCCTCCCGCAGCCGTCCCTTCGAAGGGACGGCCAGCCGAGCTGACGAGGCGGGGACGACGAAGCTCATCTGCGGCGGTCCTCCAGCTCGCTCAGGACGGCGTCCAGTCCGACGCCTGCACCGACCAGGCCGGCCAGGATGTGAAACACGAGGTCAGCGGCCTCCTCGGCGGTGCGTCGGGGGTCGGGTGAGGGGCGCCCGAGCTCCAGACACAGTTCGAACGCCTCCTCCATGATCTTGCGCTGGACGCGCACTGGATCGGTGACCAGAGTGACGGAGTAGGAGCCCTCGGGCACGCCCGGGCCGCCCTCCGCCGCGGCACGCCGCTGGCGCAGAAGCGCTTCCAACTCGGCGAGGATCACGTGCCGATGTCGTAGGAGCTGAGATAATGCTCCTGCTTGCTCGTCAGGGTGTCGATCGAGCGGGCCATGCTCTCCAGCTTCAGGCGCGCCACCTCGGCGTCCAGTTCGACGGGCACGTCGTAGACCTTCGGCTCCAGGTCCGCGGCGTTGCGGGCGAGCCACTCCACGGCCACGCATTGGTCGGCGAAGCTCATGTCCATCACCGCGGCGGGATGGCCCTCCGCGGCTCCCAGATTCACGAGGCGGCCGTCGGCCAGCAGTACGACCCGCCTGCCGTCGGCCAACTCGAACTGCTCGGCGTTCGCGCGCACCTGCCGGCGATCCGTGCTGAGCTTCTCCAGCGCCGGGATGTCGATCTCCACGTCGAAGTGGCCGGAGTTGGCGATGATCGCGCCGTCCTTCATGCGCTCGAAATGCTCGGAGCGCAGGATCGAGGTGTTGCCGGTGACGGTGATGAAGATGTCGCCGATCGGGGCGGCGTCGAGCATGGGCATCACCCGGTAGCCCTCCATCGTCGCTTCGAGGGCGCGGATCGGATCGACCTCTGTGACGATGACGTCAGCGCCCAGCCCCTTGGCGCGGCTGGCCACCCCGCGGCCGCAGTAGCCGTAGCCGGCGACAACCACGGTCTTGCCCGCGATCAGGATGTTGGTGGCGCGGATGACCCCGTCCAGTGTGGACTGCCCGGTGCCGAACCGGTTGTCGAACAGGTGCTTGGTCGGCGTGTCGTTGACCGCCACGATCGGGTAGCGCAGCGCGCCGGCCCTCTCCATGGCCCGCAGCCGGATGACCCCGGTCGTGGTCTCCTCGGTGCCGGCGACCACCCTCAGTGCCTGCTCGGGGCGCTGGGCGAGCAGTCGGTTCACAAGATCACAGCCGTCGTCCATCGTGATCGCGGGCTGGGTGTCCAGCGCGGCGTCGATGTGCTTGTAGTAGGTGTCGTTGTCCTCGCCGCGGATCGCGTAGGTCGAGATGCCGTACTCCGCGACCAGGGCCGCCGCCGTCGGGTCCTGGGTGGACAGCGGGTTGCTCGCCGTCAGCGTCACCTCGGCGCCCCCGGCCGCGAGCGTGCGCGCCAGGTTGGCGGTCTCAGTCGTGACGTGCAGGCAGGCCGCAATGACGTAGCCCTCCAGCGGGCGCTCCACGGCGAAGCGCTGGCGGATGCGGGCCAGCACCGGCATCGACCGATCAGCCCATTCGATCCGTGCGGCGCCCTCGGGGGCGAGGCCGAGGTCGTACACGTCATACGGCGGCAACTCGGGCATGGAAATTCGATCTCCTCGGGCATGGGGTTGTGGACAGGCCTGAACATTTGGAGCGCAACGGCTCGCGTCCAGCCTAACCGACCCGGGCGCACGGCGATCAGGGTGCGGGGATGGAACCGGCTCGTCGACGACAGGGGGCCTGCCGAGCCTGCCAGCCGGTCCGGAGGTCTGTGGGCATGGCTGTGTGCGCGCAGGCCAGTGGGCGGCGCGTGCACGCCGGTCGGCTTCACGTGATGATGAAGCGACGTGTACTGACCGATGAGGTTCACGTGAATCCGACCGGCGGCGCTGTGTGAAGCCGATCGGACGCTGGATGACCGGTCAAGTTCGCGTGAACGTGACCGGCGGGGGCGGTGACCGGTGACCGGGACGACTGAACGGCGGGGCGGTGGCCGGCACGGTCAGAGGCGGGGCAGGAGGGCGCCGAGGATGGAGGTGAGGCGGGGGCCGGCGGTGGCGCCGATGTCGAGGACCTCCACGTGGTCGGTGGGGGTCCCGCCCGGGCGGTGGACGTTGGTGATCAGCGAGAGGCCGGCGACGCGGAGACCGAGGGCCCGAGCCGCGATCACCTCCGTGACCGTCGACATCCCCACGGCGTCCGCCCCGAGCGTGCGCAGCATCGAGACCTCAGCCGGTGTCTCGTACGCCGGACCGACCAGGCCAGCGTAGACACCCTCGACCAGGCGCTCGCCGGCCTCGTCAGCGGCGGCTCGGGCGGCTTCGCGCAGCCCAGGGTCGTATGCCCCCGTCAGGTCCAGGAAATGCGGGACGTCCGCGGGACCCTCAGGCGCCCGTCCCGGTGGGGGCAGCAGCGGCGACGTGCCGGTGAGGTTGAGGTGGTCGGTGAGCAGCATCAGGTCACCGGGCATGAAGTCCGCGGCGATCCCCCCGGCGGCGTTGGTCACCAGGAACGTGTCCACGCCACACGCGGCCGCGGCCCGCACGGCGGCCGCGACCGCACTGGCGGGCACCCCCTCGTACAGGTGCAGCCGTCCCTGCTGCGCCAGCACCGGCACGCCCTCCAGCGTCCCGGCCAGGAAGCGTCCGCGATGACCGGGCACGGTCGGCTCCGGCAGACCGACATCGGCGAAGGGTACGACGACGGGATCGACGAGGTCATCGGCGAGCGCGTTCAGCCCCGAGCCGAGGGTGAGCAGTACCCGGGGGCGCAGCCCTTCCAGCCGGTCGGCCAGCGAGGCGGTCACAGGGCGGCCAACTCCTTCTTGAGACGATCGATCGGCGGGACCGGCGTCGGGTCGTGCTCCAACGCCAACGCCGTGTACACGGCGGCGAAGTCGGCGAGCAGCAGCAGCGAGGCAAGCCGGGCCAGGGGCGAGCGCCCGTGGGAGGTGACCTCCTCCACCCAGGCCACCTGGCCACGCACCAGGTCAGTGGTGACGCGGAAGCGGGCAATGATCCTGGGGTGCTCCCCGACCGGATCTCGCAGCGCCACGACGCCGACGCCGGCGGCCAGCGCGGAGGCGTGGGCGAGACCGACGATCTCGTTGTGGTCCAACTCGGGCAACTCCGAGGAGAAGGCTGGCAGCTTGGCGTTCTCGTTGAGCTGGCAGCGCAGCCGGTAGGCGGCAACCGTGCCGAGCGGGCGCGCCCCCCAGCTCAGGGGCAGGCTCCCGTCGGCCAGCCGCATTGCCAGGCGCTTGGAGGGATTGTCGGCCAGCGGGACGGTGCGGGCGTTGGTCGCGATCAGGTCGTCCTGGACCGCGAGCGCCTCGTCCAACCCCCCGTCCAGACCCAGGGCGACGAGCACCGGCACTGCCAGGTGACCCAGCGCGAGCCGAGGCTGGAGCCCACCAGGGATGCGCACCAGTGGAGCACCCCAGGCTTCGGCGCGCTCGCCGAGCGTGCCGCCGGTCGTGACGACAGCCAGTCGGGCCCCGGCCGCCCCGGCGGCATCCGCGCAGGACAGCGTCTCCTCGGTGTTCCCCGAGTAGGAGCAGGCGACGACCAGGGTCCGGGCCCCGGCGAAAGGCGGCAACCCGTAGCCCTTGTGCATCACGACCGGGACCGGCGGCAGGGTGCGATCACCGGCGGCGCAGGCCGCCTCGGCGAGCGCGACCACGACGTCCCCAGCGATCCCGGAGCCACCCATGCCGGCGATGACGATCGCATTGACGCCGTCGAGATCCAGGCGGAGGCCGGCGAGATCGCGCGCCGCGCGCCACTGCGCGGCGGTGCCCTCCACGGCCCCGAGGGCATCCCCGGGGTCAAGGCGCGAGAACGCCGCAGGGTCGTCCAGGATCAAGAGGCCGGCCTGGCGTCCGAGCCCCTGTCCTCACCGGCGCCGCTCGACGCGCTCCGGCCTCTCCGGCTGGTCGGGCGCGTGGCCTCCTCGACCAGCATCACCGGAATCCCGTCGCGCACCGGGTAGTGCAGCCCGCAGGACGTGCAGATGATGAGGTTTCGCCGCTCCTTGTACTCGATGTCCCCGTGACATGCGGGACAGATGAGCAGATCGATCAGTTCGGGGGCGACAGCGGGCATGGCGAAACTCCTGGTTGCATGGTGCTAGGTGGCGATCAGTTGGCGAACGCGGTCACGGATTGATGCCATGGTGTGCTCGTCGTCCGCCTCCACGTTGAGGCGCAGCAGCGGCTCGGTGTTCGACGGCCGGAGATTGAACCACCATCCGTTCCCGGATACGGTCAGCCCGTCAGCCCGGTCCGACTCACCCTGCCCAGCGAACGCTTTGGCGACTCGATCGGTCGCCTCGGTCTGGTCGGCGACCGCTGTGTTGAGCTCGCCGGAGGCGACATAGCGATCAAAGGGCGCAACCATCGAGGACATGGGCCCGTCGTGGTCGCCGAGTGCCTCCAGCAGGAGGACCGCAGCGATCAGGCCGGAGTCGGCACGGAAGTTGTCACGGAAGTAATAGTGACCGGAGTGCTCAGCTGCGAACAGCGCCCCGGTGTCCCTCATCAGCGCCTTGATGAAGGAGTGCCCCACCCGTGTCCTGATGGCGTGCCCGCCGCTGGCCGCGATCGTCTCGGGCACGACGCGTGAGCAGATCAGGTTGTAGAGGATGCTGGCGCCGGGGTTGCGCTCCAGGAGCGTCCTGGCGATGACGGCGGCGACAAGCGACGGTGAGACCGGCCGTCCGTGCTCGTCGACGCAGAACATGCGGTCGGCGTCCCCGTCGAAGGCCAGGCCGAGGTCGGCGCCCTCGTTGACGACCGCCTTGCGCAGGTCCTCCAGGTTCTCCGGCTCGATCGGGTTGGCGGGGTGGTTCGGGAAGCTGCCGTCCAACTCGAAGTAGAGCGGCACCAGATCGATGGGCATACCCGCGAATACCGGCGGTACGACGTACCCAGCCATCCCGTTGGCGGCATCGACCACGACCCTGGTGCGACGCATCGCACCGATGTCGACGAAGCCGCGGACGTGCTCCGCGTACTCCTCGAGCAGGTCGGCCGTCCGGCGGCCTCCGGGCGCCTTCGCCGGGGGGAAGTCGCGTGCCTGGGCTCGATCGCGCAGCGCGGCGAGGCCCGTGTCGATGGCGACGGGCTCGGCACCGGCGCGGCAGAGCTTGAGGCCGTTGTATCCGGCGGGATTGTGGGAGGCCGTCCACATGGCCCCCGGGAGATCGAGCCGACCCGAGGCGTAATACAGCAGGTCGGCCGAGGCCAGGCCGAGATCCACGGTCTCCACCCCCTGCTCGCGAACGCCCGCCATGAACGCTTCGGCCAGCGACACGCCGGAGGCCCGCATGTCGCGAGCCACCACGATCGCGGTGCTGTGCAGTTCCACGGCGGCGGCGCGCCCCAGGACGTAGGCCACCTCATTATCAAGCTGATCCGGCACCAGGCCCCGCACGTCGTAGGCCCTGACAATCCCGCCGAGATCAAGCATGCAGGCTTCTCCCCGTCCGCGATCGCTCGAGCGTGCATCCTATGACGTTGCGGGCCGCCCGCCCGCCGCAATGAGCCGATGTGCTCAGGAGCCGGCGGGCTCGGGACTGAGCTGAGATGCCCCGCGGACACGGGCGCGACCTTCGCGGCCGCGCCGAGCACTGGCGAATTGGTCGATCGACACCACGACCGCCTCGTGAGCGGATGGCTCCGCGGGAATGGCGAGTTGGCCCTCGACCTCGGCCCGAGCGTCGTCCTCGGCCGGGCGTCGCGCCTCCTCGGCGGCCGGCACCGTCGTGCCGATCTCGGCCGCCAGCCGCGGAAGCTCGGCCCGCAGCGCGGCATAGCGGTCCCGGCCACCGCAGGATGCCGCGCACGCCAGCAGGGGGCCCGCGGTCTCGGGCGGGGGTGCGGCACGAGACGGGGCCGGCGGTGCGGCCCTGCCGTTGGCGACGGTGGTCCGGGCGGACACGGTGGGCCTGTGGGCAGCCCTGCCGCGCCGGGCCTTGCGCACTGTCTGACCGCGCTCATCGATGCGGTGCCAGCCCTGCGGCACGGTCAGCGTGTCGGCGTGCGCGGCGCACAGGTCATAGCAGGACGCTTCCGGCTCAGCGGTGAGAGAGGTGACCCAGACCTGCCGCGTGCCGTAGCGGAACGACAGGGATGCGTGGACGGGTTGACTGCAGCCCGTCTTGCTGCAGATGCGGAACTCATCGGCCATGGAATGAACCGTAGTGCACAGCCGGCCTGTTCCCGCTGAGCCGCCACCGCCCGCAGGCCGCCAGCGACGCCTACGATCTGCGCCTGTGGGAGATAACCGCCACGGGCGCGCGACCCGCGCCGACAACGACCGACGCCGGCGCCCCTCGGGGGGCTTCCGGGTGCGCGACGTCGACCGCTTCGAGCGACTTGCCGAGGAGGCCATCGCGCTGCTGCCCGAGCCGCTCCTGGACGCGCTCGAGGATGCCGAGGTGGTGGTCGAGGACATCCCGCCGGAGCCCAGACCGGGCCAGACCGGCATCCCGCTCACCGAGTTCACGCCCGCGAGCGGCGGTCGCCGGGCGCGGGCGACCATGTACCGCAGGCCGCTCGAGGCCCGTGCCCTGGGACGCGCCGAACTGGTCGAGTTGGTCCGCGTGGCGGTGGGCCGCCAGGTCGCCGCCGCGCTCGGTCTGGGCGTGGAGTTCGACGAGTGGGACGATCCGGGAGCCTGACACCCCGGCGCCGGGCCACCCGCTCGCCTGGGTCACCCGCCCTGTGCGGGATCGATCGCCGGTTCCCCGCTGCCTTCGGCCGACACCAACGGGACGCTGGGCAGCGCCGGATCGCGGCGGATCGGCGGCCGGGTCTCCGGGCCCGCCCAACTGGCTGCGGGGGCTGCGAGCGCGGTCCACGAGCCCAGTGGGCTGCCCTCAGCGATCGAGCGCAACTCCGGCAGGACCGGCCCGTCGGACGAGATACGCAGCGGGATCGCCTCCTGATCGGGGGCCACGTCCGACAACTCCAACTGCACGCGGGCGTTGGGTTCGACCGCCACATCGCCCCAATCCTCGGGGGTGCCCGGGCCAGCGTCCACGGCTACCGAGATCGTCTCGATCCCGGGGTTGTACAAGCCCAGCCTTGCGGAGCGACCGCCGGTGCTGCCCCCGGCGAGCGCCCACTCGGACCCCGGCTCCGCACCCAGCGATGTCGCAACGCCTTCACGGCCGTCGTCGGTGCGCAAGGCGGCCATCCGGGCCACCACCACGGGCACGTCGTTCACGACGTCGACGGCCACGCCGAACTCGGCATCCTCGCTGACGTCGGCGAGATCGATCCCGGCGGTGCCACCGGCCGGAACGGACACCTCGCCGAGCAGCGAGCCGCTGGCCGCAGGCGAGCTGACCCGCACCTCGACCGCGGCCTCCCGCTCGCTCGGGTTCTGGATGGACAGCCGGGAGGAAGAGTTGTCGTCGACGCGAGCGTAGCCGAAGGCCCAGAAGTCCGACGGCGCCGGCGCCGCAGGCACCAGCGTGCGGCCCTTGGCGCCGGTCTCACCCTCGATCGGATCATTCGTCACTTCGCCCTGGGCCACCAGGCGGCCGGCCTGCACCTCGACGATGACGCCGAGGTCGGCGACCTCCGGCTGGAACTCACCAAGGTTCAACCGGGCGCTCTCGCCGGCCCGGACCAGGATGTTGTCGGTCCGCACCAGCGTAACTTGCCCCTCGGGAGTGGTGAACACCACGCGTGCGACCGCGTCGCTGGGGAAGGGGTTGAACAGATGCAGTGTGCTCTGCGCTCCCGCGGCGGTGTCCAGGCCCGCCAGGTACCAGGTCGGCGAGGGCCCGGCCACGCAGGACGCGGCGGCGCTCTCCTCCCCGCTGACCCGCCAGGTGACCACGCTTGGGCCACCCGACCAGCGCACCGACAGCGGCTCGGGGTTCTCCAGCGGCAGGTC
The DNA here is from genome assembly GCA_009379795.1 of Nitriliruptorales bacterium. Classification (GTDB taxonomy): domain Bacteria; phylum Actinomycetota; class Nitriliruptoria; order Euzebyales; family Egibacteraceae; genus WHTC01. The sequence continues at coordinate 13,625 of WHTC01000064.1, forward strand.
CAGTTGAGTCCCTGGGTCGAGGTCCGCCGGCGACCCGGACACGGGCCCCTCAGGGGTGTGGCGGACGACGGTGACGCGCGAGGCCTGATCACCGGCTGGGGCGATGGCAAGCGAGGACTCCTCGCCCTCCCCAGCGACCGCCGGGCAGTACCACAGCCCGGCCGATGCGGCCTCCTGGGGAACGGCTGCCGCGACCTGCTCGGCAGGCGGCAGGACCAGGGGCTCAGCGACCGCCAAGCCCGCCAACAGCACGAAGACCAGCGACGGGATCAGGATCAGGGCCCCAGACCTCCGCCGCCCGGTCACCTTCCCGTTGTTGCCCTTGAGGTGCGGGGCGATCACCTCGAACGGTGTGGGCGGCAGGGTGGCGTCCTCGGAGTCCCAGAGCTCACCTTCGACTCCCCAGGAACGCTGCTCCCAGCCGGCGTCGTCCCCATCCGACCAAGGCTGCTGAGCATCCTGCTCCCACGAGCGCGCATCCCACGCGTCACCGGAACCGGCGACCCCACCGCCCCCGAGATCGCCCGTCGCGTGAGGATCCCACTGGTCCTGCTCGGCACCCTCGGGCACCCAGGCGTGCTGGCCGGCCTCTGAGCTCCACGACTGCGACCCCCAGGCGCCGGACCCCCCATCCTGGGTGGCCTCGGGGCCGTCCTGCCCGGGCTCGTCATACCAGGGATCGTCGTCCGGGCCCGGCTGCCAGCGGTCGTCGCTCACGGCGTCCTCTCCGGGACGGGGGCCGGTGCCGGTGCTTCCGGCTGAGCGCCCAGCGACGGGGCTGGGTCATGTGCGCGAGTCAGGTCCCGCCGATCGGCGCCGCGCCCGAGACCCAGCCGCGGCGGGCGGCGAGTCCCGAGGCCCGGCGGGCGGATCGCCAGGGAGACCACGGCCAGGAAGATGAACACCTGGGAGACGAGCACGAGGAGGTGACCGGGACTGGTCGCCTCGACGGTCAGCGCCCCCGATCCAGCAGGAACGACGAACGCGTTGATCGGCGGGCCCTCACCCTCCGATGCCACCGTCCGGCGTTCCAGTTCCTGACCGCCGGCACGCGCCACCCAGCGCGCAGACGGCGCTTCGGCCACGACCAGCAGCCCGCCCTCGGGCGAGACCTCCTGGAGGCGGTAGAGGTCGGGGCGCGGCTGGACCACGTTGAGCTCGGAGATCTCACCGAACTCGCTGGTGACGCCCTGCGCCAGCAGTGTGTCGCCGGCCGCCGGCGGCAGCACGGAGACCCTGGGCAACCAGGTGGTGACCCGATAGGTCCGGCCCGTCCCCAGCGGCGCGGGCTGCAGAGCGGCCTGCCGGTCCAAGGCGCTGATCAGCCCATCCGGATTGGGACCACCCACAACCACGTAGCGAATGCCAACGCTGCCCAGGCGCGTGGCCGCTGCGGGATCGGCGCCACCGGCCGCGCCGACGACCGCGCCCTGGATGGCGCCGATCATCGCCTGGCTGGGCACCGTGCCGAACTGCAGCATCGACGCCCCATCGGCGCCGACGACGTCGAAGCGGATCTCGCCCTCCTCCTCCACGAGCAGCAGCACCCGGTAGGGGCCCA
>WHTC01000374.1 GCA_009379795.1 Nitriliruptorales bacterium
CACGAAGTGGACATTGGAGCTGCCCCTCCCCGTGTCCAGCAAACCGATCGGAGCCCCCGACTTCTTCCCCTCCGACAACCTCGCGCCGTTCCCGCCGACGTCGTCAAGGTCGTCGTCCTCGCTGACGCTGCGGGCGCTCCATCTTGACCCCGCCGCAGGTCCGGCGCGTCTGGGCAGGTACGGGAAAACCCAAAAGACCCAACCCCCGCGCTTGACACGGACCCGTTCCTTCAGGGATGACACAATGGAACATTCTGATTTCCTGGACGTGCGGCATCGGATCTTCAACCTTGTGCGGGCCTCGGCGGGGCGGTTGGTTGCGGAGGGTTCTGTGCCCACGTCGCATGACGCCGAGGTACCCGCAGGACCGCCGGCCCCAGACGGAGGACAGGGTCCATGATCGGACCGAGGAGCCGTCGGTGGTGGCGGCGCGCCGTGCTGGGTGGGTGGCGCTGGTTGTGTTGCTGGCGGCGTGCGCGCCAGGCGAACCCGCCGATCCACCCGACGACGCCGAGCCCACCGACGACGCGGTGGAACCTGAGGAGACCGTGTCCCTCACCGTCGGCTTCCTGCACGATCCGGAGGTGGAGGATCCCGCGGATCTGGAGGGAAGGGTGGTCGCCACCAACGTCCAGTTCAGCATCGACTGGGTCATGATGCGACGGTGGAGGCGTCTGCACGGCGCCGACCCGGACGCGCTCGAGTTCACCGAGATCCCCTTCCCCGACCAGGTGACCGCGGTGGAGAACCCGGACGTCGCGCGCCGGTTCGTGCGTGCCATCGACCGGGCCGTGACCGACCTCATCGAGGATCCCGACGTCGCTCGCCAACTCATCACGAACAACACCCTGACTCCGGAGGAGATCGTCGAACAGGTGCGCATGCAGGAGTGGCGCCTGGAGGCCGATGAGCAGATCCTCAACGAACTCATCAGCTTGGGCCAGGAGGAAGGGTTGTACGAGCGGGACTTCACCCTTGACGAGATCATCTGGGAGGAGACGAGACGCGAATGAACGAAGAGGCTGGAAAGCGGCCCGCACAACCTTCTGGCATCGGGATACTCGCTGTCCGTGTTGCGATGGCTGCGGTCCTCATCGTGGCGGGGTTCAGGAAGTTCTTCGTCGACGGCATCCCGGCAACCGTCGAGTTTTTCCAGCAGTTCCCCATGCCCTATCCCGAACTCGCCGCGCCCGTCGTGGCGACCATCGAACTCGGTGGAGGGATCCTGCTCCTGCTCGGGCTCGCCGGACGCCTGCTGGGAGCGATCTACACGGCGGAGTTCATCTACGCTTTCTCCGTCGTCAAGCTCCCGCTCATGGGGTGGGATCTGGCGCGCATCGACCTCATGCTTATCGCAGGAGGACTGCTCCTGGTCTTCGCGGGTTCAGGAACAGTTTCGCTTGATCATCTGATGCGCAGACGGAGCCGGGCCGCGGCACCCGCATGACGCCTGCTGAGTCCTACGCCGGCGGGGCGACGGGGAGAATAAGATAAGAATCATACCGCTCCAGCGCGACGGGACCATCATCGAACTGCGCGTAGTAAGTGAAAGGCACGAAACTGCCCTCTGCGTCGAGTTTCACCGCCGCGCTGAGATAGAACCTCCTGTAGTCCGTAGCGGCCAGAGGCCAGAGCTTCTGTCCCCGTAGAAGAGGCAAGGTGGGGAAGGAGATCGTGCCACGTTGCTCCTGAAGCGCTGCCCAAGAGTGCCCGTGAACTGCATAGCGGCTCCGGAGGTTGGCGTCATCGTGCTCCCCGGGCCCGTCTCCGGAGAAGACGGAGTTGAACCAATGGCTGCGCTCCGTCTTGAGGTAGGTCTCGGGATGCTGGCTCGGCGATCCAGCCGTCGATGACCTCTTCCCCGGCTTCGCGCCAGGGTTTCAACTGGCCCTCGTCCACCTCGACGATCTCGATGCCGGCGTCGGCGATCAGGTTCATGACCACAAAAATCGGGCTCGTGTAGCAGTCGCACGCCACGCCGCAGTCGAGGACGTCGAAGAGGTTGAAGTCGTGAACACCGTTCTCGGCGATCATCAGCCCGTCGATGACCCCGAGCTCGAGGGAGTCGTACAGCTCAGGAGCAG
>WHTC01000135.1 GCA_009379795.1 Nitriliruptorales bacterium
ACCGTGCTCGACGCCGTCGGGCTGGCATGACACCCCGGCGCTGTCGAGGAAGACGAAGGCCAGGTAGGCGGGTAGTGGCCGAAGAACAGCGCTCCCTCCCGGCGGCGGATGGCCATCCGGGTGAAGAACACCGGCAGGCAGCACAGCGGCACAGCCGCCATCACCGGCAGGTCGAAGCTCAGCGCTCCCGCGGGCACGGGGATCAGCAGCAGGACGGTCACGATGCCCCTTCTCAAGCCGGTGCGGGGATGCCGGCTTCCCCTCCGCCGTCGTGCCCTGGCCTCGATGCGTCACGCGCCTGTGCGAACTGGGTCCGGTACAGGCTGGCGTAGAGGCCGCCGGCCTGGACGAGTTCGACGTGGGTGCCACGCTGCACGATGCGTCCGGCCTGCACCACCAGAATCTGGTCGGCATCGACGATGGTGGACAGCCGGTGGGCGATCACCAGCGACGTCCGCCCGGCCAGCGCCGTGGTGAAGGCCCGCTGGACCAGCGCCTCGGACTCGCTGTCCAGGTGGGCGGTGGCCTCGTCCAGGACCACGACGGCCGGGTCCTTCAGCAGGACCCGCGCGATCGCCAGGCGCTGCTTCTCCCCGCCGGAGAAGCGGTAGCCGCGCTCCCCGACCATGGTCTCGTAGCCCTCGGGCAGGGCCTCGATCACGTGGTGGATCTGCGCCGCCTCGCAGGCCGCCCGGATCTCGTCGTCGGTGGCGTCACGGCGGGCGTAGCGCAGGTTGGCCCGGACGGTGTCGTGGAACAGGTGTGGGTCCTGGGTGACCACACCGACCGCGTCGGCCAGCGAACGCAGCGTCAGATCACGCACGTCGTGGCCGTCGAGTCGCACCACCCCGTCGGTCACGTCGTACAGCCGCGGCACCAGGTTCAGCAGGGTGCTCTTGCCCGCCCCGGAGGGACCGACCAGCGCCACGGTCTCCCCGGGACGCGCCCGGAAGCTCACGTCGCGCAGCACCAGAGCCCCGGGCGCGGCATCCAGCGCCGGCGAGATCCCGCGCTCCAGCGATGCGAGGGACGAGTCGGCGGCCGAGGGGTACGCGAAGGTCACGTGGGAGAACGCGACCTCGCCGTGAGGGTCGATGAGCTCGACCGCGCCCTCGCGATCCCGGATCGGCGGGACCAGGTCGAGGATCTCGAACACCCGGTCGAAGCTCACGAGGGCGGTGAGCACCTCGATCGGCGCGTTGGTCAGCGCCGCGAGCGGGCTGTAGGCCTGGGTGACGAGCAGCGCGAAGGTGACGACGTCTCCGAGCGGCAACTGGCCGGTGAGCACCCGCTGCCCGCCGAGCCAGTACACGAGCGCGGTGCCGAGGGTGCCGACCAGCGCCAGCAGGGCGAAGAAGATCCGCCCCACCACGGCGCTGCGCACGCCGATGTCGGCCACCCCCCGGGCGCTGTGGGAGAACTCGTCGGTCTCGCGGGCCGGGTTGCCGAACAGCTTCACGAGCATCGCGCCGGCGACGTTGAGCCGCTCGGTCATCACGGTGTTCATGTCGGCGTTCAGCGACATGGACTGGCGGGTGAGCTCCTGCAGGCGCCGCCCCACGCTCTTGGCGAGCAGCACGAAGGCGGGCAGGACGCCGAGCACCAGCACGGTCAGCTGCCAGCTGATGAACAGCATGGTCCCGACCGCGACCGCCGACTGCACCACGTTGGCCGTGAGCGTGCCGAAGGTGCCAGTCAGTGCTCGCTGGGCCCCGATGACGTCGTTATTGAGCCGGCTGATCAGCGCGCCGGTCTGGGTCCGCGTGAAGAAGGAGATCGGCATGCGCTGCACATGGTCGAACACCTGGCGCCGAAGGTCATAGATCAACTCCTCACCGATCGACGCCGACAGGTAGCGCTGCAGCAGGGAGAACGCCGCGGCGCCCAGCGCCACGGCCACCAGCGCGACCACGAGCAGGTTGAGCGCGCCGTCTGCCCCCGGCGCGTCGGGACGCTCGAGGACGTTCACGATCCGGCCCACCAGCCAGGCGGGAAGCACGGTGAGGGTGGAGGCGCCGACGATGGCGAGCAGCAGGAACGTGAGGCGGCGCCGGTAGGGCCTGGCGAACTCGCGCCACACGCGGCCGACCAGCCCCTTCGGCAGCCGCTTGTCCTCAGGCAGGATGGCGCCGTGGCGGACCAGGGCGGTGCCGGGCACCATCCCCCGGCCCCCACCCAGTCGCGGTGGCATGTTCATGCGATCAAGCCTGACACCGACCGCCGCCCGGTGCGGCGCTGCGAGCGTTCAACCACTTGAGACATCAGATCTGAGCGCGGGCCGCGGCGGCCTCGGCCCGCTCCGACAGGTGGAGCCACTCATCGGTCAGCGCCGCCGCACGGTCCTTGACCTGCTCGTGACGGGCAACGACCTCCTTGACCTTCTCGGCCTCGTCGTACAGCGACGGGTCGGCAAGGGTGCGGGCCAACTCGGCCGCCTCGGCCTCGACCTCGGCAAGGCTCGCCTCGACCTTCGCCAGCCCGCGCTTGAGCACCCTCATCTCGCGATGCAACCGGTTCCGGCGTTCGGCCTCGGCGCGCTTCCGCTCCGCCGGCTTGGGTCCGCGGCCATTGGGGGTGCCCGCGGAGCTATCACCGCCGGGTGCCCGGGAGCCCTTCACGGCGGCGGGAGCCGACCCGTCCATCGCCTCCCGGTTCTCCACATCCACGCCGACCTTGGCCGCGTAGTACTCGAAGTCCCCGGGATACACCGTCGCGGTGCCATCGCGCACCTCGACGATCGTGGTCGCGACCGAGCGGATGAGGTGACGGTCATGGGTGATCAGGACCACTGTGCCGGGGTACTCGGCCAGGGCGTCTTCGAGCACGTCGCGGCTGGCGATGTCCAGATGGTTGGTGGGCTCGTCCATGCACAGCAGGTTCACCGGGTGCGCGAGCAGCTTGGCCAGCGCGAGCCGGCTGCGCTCGCCACCGGACAGCACCGCGACGCGCTTGTCGACGTCGGTGCCGGTGAACAGGAACGAGCCGAGCATGGTGCGGGGATTGACCTTCGACGTGTCAACCACCGCTGACAGCTCCTGGAGCACCGTCCTGTCCAGGTGCAGCGCGTCGACGGTGTGCTGGGCGTAGAAGGCGGCGGCGACGTTATGGCCCAGGATGCGCTCGCCCGCGTCGGGCGGCAGCGTCCCGGCGAGCAGCTTGAGCAGCGTGGACTTCCCGGCCCCGTTCGGTCCCACCAGCGCGACCTTCTGACCGCGCTCCAGGATCAGGTCAAGCCCGTCATAAACGGTCTTGGACCCGTAGCGCTTCACCACGCCGGACAGGCGGATGACTGCCCGGCCGGACCGCGGCGGGCCCGGGAAGCGGAACTTCATCGTCTTGCGCGCCGCTGCGGGCTCCTCGATCCGCTCCAACCGTTCCAGCGCCTTGATGCGGCTCTGGACTTGCCGTGCCTTCGTCGCCTTGTAGCGGAAACGCTCGATGAAGCGCTCGGTCTGGGCGATCCTGCGCTGCTGGTTGGCCGCGGCCGCGGCCTGCTGATCCATGCGCAGGGCGCGCTGCTCCACGAAGTCCGCGTAGTCCCCGACGTACTCGACCGCCTGCCCCCCGTCGAGCTCGATCACCCGGTTGCAGGTGGCGTTGATGAAGTCGCGGTCGTGGCTGACCAGCAGGACCGCGCCCTCATAGCCGGACAGGAACGACTCCAGCCAGGTGACGCTGGCCAGGTCAAGGTGGTTGGTCGGCTCGTCGAGCAGCAGCAGGTCCGGAGAGGCCAGCAACAGCCGGGCCAGCGCGACGCGCATCATCCAGCCACCCGAGAGCTCCCCGACATCGCGGGTCAGATCCTCGTCGGCGAAGCCGAGACCTCCCAGCACCCGCCGCGCCTCAGCCTCCAGGCCGTAGCCGCCCAGCAGCTCAAAGCGGTGCGACAGGCGCCCGTACTCGGCCAGGATGGCGTCCTGGTCGTCGCCCGGCGCCGACGCCGCCATCGCCTCCTCGGTCTGGCGCATGCGCCGTTCGAGGTCGGTGACCTGTCCGGCGGCCGCCAGCACCTCGTCCAGAACGCCACGACCGGCGCTCTCCGCGACCTCCTGGCGCAGGTAGCCGATCACGGTGTCCCTGGCCCGGTTGACCGTGCCGATGTCCGGCTCCTCATCGCCCGCGATCAGCCCCAGCAGGGTGGTCTTGCCCGCGCCGTTGGGTCCGACGAGCGCGGTCCGCCGCCCCGGTGTGATCTGAAAGGACACGTCGGAGAGCAGCACGCGAGCGCCGTGGGACCTCCCCACCCCCGAGATGGTGATCATGCAGGCAGGGTAGCGACTCGCGGGCGCGGTCCCGGGCCCCGCTACGCTGCGGTTCATGCAGGTCATCATCAGCGCACACGGGTACGTCATCGGCTTCGTCGTCATCGGCGCCTGGGCCGTGATCTGCTTGTGGGCGATCGCTCTGCGCCTGCTCGGCTCTTCCGACACTCCCATCTTCTGGCGCGCGGTGTCCGTCGCCCAACTGCTGCTGGTCCTGCAGTTGGTGCTCGGTCTGGTGCTCGTGGGCAACTGGGCGCTCGGCCGCGGCGGGGCGCCTGGCGGCGGCGGCTGGTTCAACTGGCTGTTCCACCTGCTCTACGGCATCGGGTTCCCGTTCGTGGTCCTGCTGATCGGGCATCGGCTGGCTCGTGACGGGCGCTACCAGCCGCATTCCGTGTTCGCGGTGGTGGGGTTGGCCATCTTCGGGTTGACCGCGCGTGCCTGGCAGGTGGGTATCCTCGGTAGCTGACCTGGTCCGGCCAGCCACCTCAACGAGCCAGGCCGCCAAGACCCTGGGGGGCGGGCGGGTGAGCACTCGAATGAATCGCCGAAAGCTCCAACGACTGTCCGCGGGGTTTCTCGTCCTGGCGGTCATCCCCGCGATCCTGACCAGCGACGGCGCGATCCGGGACCGGCCGGTCGTGGTGGGGTCGCCTTCGCCGCGCACGATCGTGGCTCCGGATCTCATCCGGGTGGTCGATCCCATGGCGACGGACGCCGCTCAGCGCGAGGCCGCCGAGACGGTCGAACCTGAACTCGTGGTCGACGACGACGCGGTCGTCGCGATCGTGCAGGACGTCCGGGAGGCGTTCAGCGCCGTGCGATCCGTCAGCGAGCCGGACGCCTCCCAGGCGCCGCTTACCATCGCGGAACGGGTGGACGCCCTTGAAGAGCGGCTCGCCATGCTCGATGAGCGCGGGCTGCGGCTGCTCGCGGAGATGTCCGATCTGGAACTCGGGCAGGTGGCCGCCGAGACGATCCCCATCGCGCAGCTGTTCGCACGGGAAGCGGTCCGCGAAGAGCGAATCGAGGATGTCGCCGACCGGCTGCTGCGCACCGAGTTCAACGTGCGCCAAATCGATCCCGAGGTCGCCGATGCGGTGGTCGAGCCGATCCTGCGCGACGCATTCCGCCCGACGGTGAGAATCGACGATGATGCGACCTCGTCAGCCCGCCAGAAGGCCGCCGACGCGGTGGCCGATGTCGTCCAGAGCTACCCCCGGGGCCAGCTGATCGTCAGCGAGGGCGACATCGTCAACGAGGTCCAACTGGAGGCGCTGCGCGCCCGCGGCCTGGAGGGGTCGTTGCCGTGGCGCACCCTGCTGGAGTCGCTGGCCGTCGCGATGCTGCTCACCCTCGCCATCGGCGCCTACCTGCGGGCCTACCGTCCCAGGATGTGGGGTTCGGGGGGGGAGATCCTGCTCCTGGCCTGCCTGCTGACGTTCTCCGCGCTGGCGTTGCAGGCCGCCGCCCTGCTGCCTGCCGAACTGCGCTCGGCCTGGAGCTTCGTGGTGCCGGTCGGTGGGGTGGCGATGCTCATCACGATCCTGCTCAACCCGCCGGTCGGGGCCCTGGCGACCATCCCCCAGACGGTGCTCGCGATGCTGGCGATGCCCGGCGAGCCGGCGATGATCGTGTTCGTCGCGATCGTGTCGCTGGTCAGCGTCCCGCTCGTCTCCCAACTGTCCGCCAGGGGGGACCTGCGTCGCGCCGCCCTGCGGTCGACGGTGGGCTACGCCATGATCGCCGGCGTCTGCGCCGGGGTGTTCGTCGACCTCGACCGCGTTCCCGCGGCGCTCCTGGCCGGGCTGGCCAGCGGCGTCCTGAGCGCGATCATCGTCAACGGCAGCCTGCCGTTCCTCGAGTCCACCTTCGGGATCATGACGGCAACGGGCCTGCTGGACCTTGCCGACCGCAACCATCCGCTGCTCCGGGAGTTGGAGCAGAAGGCGCTGGGCAGCTACAACCACTCGATCGCGGTCTCCACGATGGTCGAGCGGGCGGCCCGGGCGATCGGTGCGAACGCGCTGCTCGCCGGCGTCGCTGCGCTGTACCACGACATCGGCAAGGTGCGCCGCCCGTACTTCTTCGTGGAGAACCAGATCGGCATCGCCAACCCGCACGACGAGCTCGACCCCCGGGCCAGTGCCATGATCATCCAGGAGCACGTGACCGATGGCGTGTCCATGGCCCACGTGCACCGCCTGCCCCCGGAGGTCGTGGAGGGCATCGCCACGCACCACGGCACCACGCTGGTGTCCTACTTCCACCGCAAGGCGCTGGCCAACGCCGGACCCACCGGGCAGGTCAAGGACGAGCACTTCCGCTACAAGGGCCGCAAGCCCTCCAGCCGCGAGATGGCCGTGCTCATGCTGGCCGACTGCTGCGAGGGGGCCGCCCGTGCCACGGCCCAGAACAACCGGAACCTTTCGAAGGTGGATCTGGAACGCATCGTCCGCGGCCTGATCGCCGAGCGGATCGAGGACGGCCAGCTGGATGAATCCTCGCTCACGTTCCGGGACCTGACCGTGGTGCAGCGGTCGTTCATCGAGACGCTGACCGGTGTCTACCATCCCCGCATCACCTACCCCGAGCGACCCCGCAAGGCGCGGGCGCCGGAGATGATCGGGCAGGCCGGGTTCGGCGCAGCGGCCGACAGGGACAAGCAGGGAGTCGCCGCGCGGCCCGCTGCGGATGAGGTGCACGGGACCAGCCAGGTGCGCCGCTGATCATCCCGGATGCGTTGTGTGTGCTGTTCCCTGCGCCCAGCGCACGCTCGTGCACACGAATGCGTGGTGGCAACCCGCTGACGGTGGGTATTGTCGACGCAGAGGCCAGCGGAAGGCGGAGGTGGAGCCGATGAAGGTTGCAGTCGGCGACGTGATCGAGGTCAACAGCCGGAAGGTCGGCGGTGCAGTCCGCCGGGGTACCGTCCTGGACGTATCCGATGGCACCCGCATGCAGTTGCGGGTTCAGTGGGAGGACGGCCGGGAGTCCGTGCTCTACCCCTCTGGAGGTATGGTCCACGTGGCGGAGCACAGCGAGCAGGCCTGAAACGAGACCGGCCTCCGGCTCAGGACGAGCCGGAGGGGGCCTCCACGACCTCGATGGTGCCGAAGGCGGCACTGCCGCTGATGCGGATCACCGGGTCGCCCGGCCCGCCGGTGCACGGCTCGCACTCACGGCTGCCGAACACCGCCACGCCGTCCATTTCCACCTGCGCGCCCTCGGGCACGATGATCTCGATGCTGCCGAATCCCGCGAAGACCTCCACCGTCCGTTCCTCGGTGACGCCGGAGAGGTTGACGACATTGCTGCCGAACAGGGCCAAGCCGTCGCTGCCGGGCAACGACAGGCCCCCGCTGCTCACTCCAATCACCAGGGCAGCGGCCAGCGCGAGGCCGGCCAGCCAGCGTCCGGAGCGCCGCTGAGGGACGTGCGAGGATCGCGGCGCCGGTAGGTCGGCCCGGTGGGCGCCGCCGCGCATCTCGCCAGCGCCGGCCTCCCCCCGCAACGGCGTTCCCTCGGTCGTAGATGGGCCGGTGCGGACCTCGACGCCGCCCATCAACGACCAGGCGCTGACCCGGACGAGCGGCGCGGCAGGGTGAAGCGTCTGGTGCCGGGCGTGGTTCTCGTTGGAGCCCATGAGGGCGAACCCCCCGACCTCCACCTCCACTTCGTCGGGCACGATGATCTCCACCGAGCCTATGACCGAGATCGCCGTGAAGTCGAGTTCGTCACCGTTCACTTCGGCCGCCCGGAGGTCCGCCTTGACCTCACCCATGATCGCCACCGCCGTGGTCCGTGGCCCGGGACGCCAACGGCCGTGTTCCTCGTGGCTGCCCATGATGGCCAGCAGCAACCGGTTCTGGGGCCGCCTGCGGGAGCGTCGGGGCGCTGGCGCGGGCTCCTGGGCCACGCGGGCAGGTCGGCGGTGGCGACCTCCAACTCGTTCCTGGTCGTGGCCTCGAGCACCACCCGCACCCGGTCGCCGTACTCCTCCAGCGTCAGCAGGCCGTCTCCGGCGGCGCGCCGTAACCGTGCCTCGGCGATCTCACGCTGGGCCACGGTAACCCGGACGGCCGGGATGGGACGGGGAGCGGGCGGCTCAGACATGTCCCAGGACCTTACAGGCGGAAGCTCATGTCGGGGTCGACCGCGGCGACGTCCACCTGCGCCTTCTGCAACCGGCCGGCGTAATCCCAGTTCATCGCCTGCCAGCGGGTGAACTGGTCCAGAACCCAGATGCCCGACAGGCGGCTGCCGTTCCCGGAGCGGCCGTTGCCCCCGAACGGCAGGTGCGCCTCGGCTCCCGAGGTTGAGTTGTTGACGCTGAGCATGCCGGCGCTGACCCGCTCCCTGAAGCGGAAGGCACAGACCGGCGAGGCGGTGTAGATCGCCGCGGACAGCCCATAGCCGTGCCCGTTCGCCAGATCCACGGCCTCGTCGAAGTCCGCGAAGCTCGCCACGGTTACGATCGGCCCGAAGGTCTCCTGCCGGTACAGCTCGTCCTTGGCGGTGACCCCGTCCACGATCGTCGGGTGGCGGTAGATCCCGGCGCTCGGGTCGCCGACGAAGCCCTCGCGGGGATTGTCCGGGGTGATCGGCGCCGACACCGGTCGATCCGTGCAGCCTGTGGTGCCCCTCGACGGCTTCCAGCCAGCCATCGAAGCGCTCGGCGAAGCGCTGGGACAGCATCGGCCCGTACAGCACCTCGGCCATCGGGTCGCCGACCGCCGCGGCGCGCACGGCCGCGTCGAAGCGCGCGAGCACCTGGTCGTGGACGGACTCGTGGACGATCAGGGTG
>WHTC01000345.1 GCA_009379795.1 Nitriliruptorales bacterium
CCGTCGATCCCCACGAGACGGTCCGATACGGTGAACCATGACATCCTCCTGTGCGGTTCTGGGACACCAAGCCCGACAACCGCACCAGGGGGATGTCGCTATGGCAACCGCCTACAGGCTCTTACTAGGAAAAGGGGGTCATATCCGCCCGAAGTCCTAGGTCCAACTGCTGAGCCAGAACCGGTCGCCGGGCGGAGGTCGGCGCGGTGACTCCCGCCTACCGTCGAGGACACATCCCGTCACTCGAGGAGCTGCGATGACCCCCCTTTCATCACCGACCAATCAGCCACAGCCTCGGCTGAGGAACCGGGGGTCAGTGAATCGTGTCGCCCTCATCACCGGAGCGTCCCGCGGGCTCGGCCTCGCCCTGTCGCGGGCGCTTGCCGCCCGCGGCTGGTCGCTCGTGATCGACGCCCGCGGCGAGCCGGCGCTGGAGGAGGTCGCCGCCGAGTTGCGCGCGGCAGCGGGCACCCGCAACGAGCAGGGCCGCGCCGCTGAGGTGTGGGCCCTGGCCGGCGACGTCGCCGACCAGGCGCACCGCCGCCAGCTGGCCCAGGCCGTCACCGAACTGGGCGGGCTGGACGCGCTCGTGCACAACGCCAGCCTGCTCGGCCCCAGCCCCCAGCCTTCGCTGCGTGACTACCCGCTGGACGTGCTGGAGCAGGTCTACCGGGTCAACGTGTTGGCGCCGCTCGCCCTGACGCAACTGCTGCTGCCGCGCCTGCGCCCGGGCGGGCGCATCCTGGCGATCACCTCCGACGCCGCGCGCGAGCCGTACCCTGGCTGGGGCGGCTACGGGTCGTCCAAGGCGGCCCTGGAGCAGTTCACCAACATCCTGGCCGCCGAGCACCCGGACCTGCGCATCTACCGGGTGGACCCCGGCGACATGCGCACCCGGATGCACCAGGAGGCGTTTCCGGGAGAGGACATCAGCGACCGCGCCGCGCCCGAGGAGCGTGTCCCCGGGCTGCTGCGGCTGCTGGAGGAGGACCTGCCGAGCGGCCGGTACGAGGCGGCGGCGCTCGCCGCGGCGAGGGCGGGGGTGCGATGACCGCCACGCTCGCCGCGCCCCACCCCGTCTCCCACCCGCACCTTCCCAGCCCGCACCTCCCCAGCCCGCCGTCCCACGTCACCGCGGGAGCGCTCGATTTCGTCCTGCCGCCGGAGCGGGAGGCTCACGAGCCGGCGGAGGCTCGAGGCCGGTCCCGTGACGACGTCCGCCTGCTGGTGGCCAGCCGGCACGACGGCCGTCTCGCTCACGCGGGCTTCCGAGACCTGCCGTCCCTGCTTGATCCCGGTGATCTGCTGGTGATCAACACCTCCAAGACCATTCCCGCGGCGCTGCCCGCCCGCATGCGGGGGTGGGGCGGGCTGGTGCACCTGTCGACCCGGCTGCCGGGCGGGCTGTGGCTGGTCGAGCTGCGCCGCCGCGCCGGCAAGGGCAGCCGGCCGGAGCCGGGCGCCCGTCCCGGCTGGCGCCTGCGGCTTCCGGCGGCCGGTGCCCTGGAACTGCTGACCCCCTACCCGGTGGACCGCGAACCGGGCGTGCCCGCGCGACTGTGGGTCGCGATCCTGTCGCTGCCGGGCGGCCTGCACGCCTACCTGGCTCACCACGGTCAGCCGATCCGCTACCTGGACACGCCCCGCGCCTGGCCGCTCGAGGCTTACCAGACCGTGTACGCGACCGAGCCGGGCAGCGCCGAGCTTCCCAGCGCGGGACGCGCCTTCACTCCCGAGGTGATGACCGCGCTGGTGGCCAGGGGAGTCGGTGTCACCCCGCTGGTCCTGCACACGGGCGTCTCCTCTCCTGAGGCCCACGAGCCGCCCTACCCCGAGTGGTACCAAGTGCCGGTGGAGACCGCCGATCGGGTCAACGCGGTCCGCGCAGCCTGCGGGCGCGTCGTGGCCGTCGGCACCACCGTCATCAGGGCGCTGGAGACGGTCAGCGACGAGCGCGGCCGCGTCCATCCCGGACAGGGGTGGACGGAGCTGGTGATCACCCCGGAACGGGGCGCGCGGGCGGTCGACGGGCTGCTGACCGGCTGGCACGAGCCGCGCGCCTCGCACCTGGCGCTGCTTGAGGCCGTGGGCGGCCGGGCGCTGCTGGAGTCCAGCTACGCCGCGGCGCTGGACGGCGGGTACCGCTGGCACGAGTTCGGCGACCTTCACCTGCTGCTGCCCTGAGGCGGTCGCCGCACACGCTGGTCCTGGGGGCGGCGGACGTGGCTGCCTGGCCGAACGGCCTAGGAACGGCCAGTAACGGCCCATGGCGGCCGGCCGTCAGTAGAGCATGACGGCGCTGCCAGACGCTCCGCCTGACCCGAAAGGGAAGCCCGCCAATGAAGATCCGCTTAATCGCGGCATTGTCCGCCGCGCTGATCGTGGCCCTGGCCGCACCAGCC
>WHTC01000335.1 GCA_009379795.1 Nitriliruptorales bacterium
ACCTCAGCCGACCGATGAGTTCGAGGGTCGGTGACCGTCTACCCACTGAGCGCTGATCCGGAGCGGCCCAAAGGGGCCCGGGAACGCGCCTCCATGGGACCACCGAAGGAGGGATCGAGTATGCGGAAGCTGACGATCGGGACGTTCCTGTCCCTCGACGGGGTCATGCAGGGCCCTGGGGGACCAAACGAGGATCGCAGTGGCGGGTTCGACAAGGGCGGGTGGCTCGTGCCCTTCGCTGACGAGGACATGGGCCGGATCGTGACCGAGGCGTTCGCAGGCTTCGGCGGGTTCGTGCTGGGTCGCAGGACGTACGAGATCTTCGCCGCTCACTGGCCGCACGTCGACGACAGCGACCCCGTCGCCAAGGCGCTCAACAGCCTCCCGAAAGTGTGTGGCCTCAACCACCCTGCAGCGGCTGGAGTGGGAGAACTCCACGCTGCTCAGGGGCGACGTCGCCACAGCGGTCGCCGATCTGAAGCAGCAGCCAGGCGGTGACCTCCTGATCCAGGGCAGCGGGGAGCTGGCCCAGACCCTCATGGAGCACGACCTGATCGACATCTACCAGTTGTGGTTCTTCCCCGTCGTGGTCGGCAGCGGTAAGCGCCTGTTCCGGACGCATCTGCCCCGGTCGTTGAAGCTGGTCGACACGACCACCACGAGCGCGGGTGTCGCCGTCCACACCTATGAGCCGGGCGACCCGGTGACCTTCGGATCGTTCGAGCTGGAGCAGTGACCAACGGCAGCGCGTGCCACGCTTTCCCACTACGACTCGGAGGCGGCAGGGTCCTTGGTTCAGGCGGCCATCGGGTACTATAGTTCCCGGTACTGTAGTTCCACCTTCCTGCGAGAGCGCTGTGGAGAAACCTCACGCGGTCTTCGACCGCGATTGGGAGTGGGCCGCCCTCTCCGAGTTCGCCGCTGATCGGTCATCCGGTGCGACGCTCGGAATCGTCGCGGGCCGGCGGCGGCAGGGCAAGACGCTGCTGCTGCAAGAGTTGTGCGCCGCTACCGGCGGATTCTATTTCGCCGCAACCGAGGCCACGGAGGCGGAGTCCCTGCGGCTGGTCGCCCATGCGCACGCCCAGCACACCGGCCTCCCGGTGCCGCTCGCACTGTCTTCCTGGGAGCAGGCCTGCGATGCCCTCCTTGCCCTCGGCGCAGGCTCCGATATCGGCGTCCCTGTCGTCCTCGACGAGTTTCCCTACCTGTGCCGGGCATCGCCCGCGCTGCCATCCATCATCCAAAAGGCGCTGGGCCCGCGTCGTTCCGAGCGGACCGGCTCACGATCACGCCTGATTCTGTGCGGATCAGCGCTGACATTCATGGGCGGCTTGCTCTCGGGGGCAGCGCCGCTGCGCGGGCGCGCCGGACTGGACCTGACCGTTCCCACGTTCGATCCACGAACTGCGGCCGCCTTCTGGAACATTGACGACTGGCCGCTGGCCTTTCGGGTGCACGCCGTCGTAGGCGACACACCCGCCTACCGGCGCGAGTACGTACGGGGCGACACACCAGTTGACGCCTCCGACTTCGACGCGTGGGTCTGCCGCACCGTGCTCAACCCCGCATCACCACTGCATAAGGAGGCACGCTATTTGCTCGCCGAAGAAGCCGACATCCGCGACCCCGCGCTCTACCATTCGGTGCTCGCCGCAGTGGCCGACGGCCATTCCACGCGTGGCGCGATTGCGCGCTACGTCGGTCGACCCGACGACAGGCTTCGTCATCCGATCACCGTTCTGGAGGATGCCGGGCTCATCGTCCGTGAACAGGACGCCCTTCGCCGCGCTCGCTCTCGCTACCGCATCGCCGAACCGTTGATCACCTTCTACCACGCGGTCATCCGGCCGGAGCGGTCGCGCCTGCAACGACCGGAGGCAGCCGCCGCCGTCTGGAGCGATTCACAAGAACGGTTCGCGTCCAACGTACTCGGACCGAACTTCGAGCAACTGTGCCGGTGGTGGACGGCGACGCACGCCTCTCCCCACACCCTCGGCGGCCAGCCCACGCGAGTGGGGAGCGGCGTGATCAACGACGCCCGGCAGAAGGCGAGGCACGAGCTTGACGTGGTCGCCACAGATTCCTCGGGCCGGATACTGGCCATTGGCGAGGCGAAGGTTGGCACGGTGATGAACGAGGGGCAGCTGTCCCGACTCGAGCGCATCCGCGATCTCCTCGTCCAAACCGGTCACGACGCGGGCGATGCCCGACTCTTGTGCTGCTCCGCCCGCGGATTCACTCCGCCACTTCAGCAGGCCGCCACGACCGGACGCGCCACCCTGGTCGACCTCGCGCGCATCTACACCGGTACCTGACGAGCTCGTGGCTCTGATGCTAGAGGAGCTCTGAGCGCGCCAGCGCTACGAAGGGCCGAAGCGACTCGTTGCGGTGGAGCTGGTCGAGCACGTCGCCAATGGTGGCGACTCGGCGTCGGCTCTCCGCCAAATGCCAGAGCGCGCTAGTCATGAGGTCGGGGTAGTCCTTCATAAC
>WHTC01000044.1 GCA_009379795.1 Nitriliruptorales bacterium
CTTTCAAGCCGGCAGCGCGGGTTCGAATCCCGTCGGGGGCACCAAACAAGGTCTGACCAGGCCAGCGCCCGCTGTCCACAACCGCCACGCGACCGTGGTCACGAGCACAGCGTCCCCAAAGCTTCCGGCTCCACGAGAGCCGCCCGCGCTGTGGACATCCCCGGTCGCCCCGCCGTGGTGGAGGCTACGATCTGCGTGAAGGGAGGATCGCGATGACCGAAGAGTGGATAGTCAGGGATCCGAGCCGGATGGCGGGATCGCTGTGTGATCGCGACCTCCGGATTCCTGTCACCACCGTGCTGGGCCAGCTCGGCACTGTGGGCTCCGGCGCAGATCCTCGCGGGCCTCCGAGATCTGCACGTGGAGGATATCCGTGCGGTGCTGGAGAAGGGTGAGACATGACCTCCGAGCAACTCCTGGAGCGCATCACCATTGACCCGGCCGTCTGCCATGGCCAGCCGTGCATCCGCGGCACCCGAGTTCTCGTCACCGTCCTGCTCGACGCGCTCGCAGCGGGCCTCACCGCAGATGAGATCGTCGAACACTACCCGACCATCGCACCTGAGGACGTCCGCGCCGCTGCCGCATACGGCGCATGGCTCGCCAAACAGGAAATCCACGCCCTGTCACTCGGCTCGTGAAGATCAAGCTTGACGAGAACATCAGTGTCGCGGCCAAAGACCTGCTCACTGACTTCGGCTACGACACTGACACTGTGACCGACGAAGGCATGACTGGCGCATCCGATCCGCAGTTCAAGACGTGCCAGGCCGAGCATCGCCTGCTCGTGACGTTTGACGTCGGATTCGGTGATGTGCGCGCGTATCCTCCGGCAGATCACCACGGGATCGTCTTGCTGCGACTTCGCGACCAACAACCACAAGCTGTGCTCGACGTTCTGCGCAGGTTCCTGCTCAGTCACGACCTTGCGCAACTCGACCATTGCCTCTGCGTCGTGACCGACGACCGCGTCCGCGTCCGACGGAGGTAACGCCGCGACGTCGCGCCTATGAGGGCTGCTGGTCGACGCGAGTCTCTCCCGTCGGGTCGCTGAGCTTCTTCAAGAGGCCAGCTCCCACGGACTCCCGGGGCGCGGACCCTGTGACTGCCGCCAACGCAGCGATGCAACCGCACGCCACTGCTGGCTGCCGCTACGCGATCACTACCCCCTCACCAAGCCGCCGGCCGACGGAACGGGATCTCAGCTCGCGGTGTTGAGTGGCTGCACTTTCGCCAACGCGTCCCCCAGCGCGTCCTTGGTGACCTCCAGGTGATAGCGGGCCTGCAGGTTCAGCCAGTAGCGGTCCGATGTCCCGAAGAACCGCGCGAGACGTAGCGCCGTGTCGGCCTCGATCGACCGGTGCCCCAGCACGATCTGGTTGATTCGGGACCGGGGGACCCCCAGCGCCCGCGCAAGCTGCGACTGGCTGATCTGCAACTCGTCGAGGTCGTCGGCGAGGATCTCACCGGGGTGGACCGGCGCGATGATGGTGGGTGTGGTCATAGCGCACCTCCTTCAGTGATAGTCGACGATCTCGACATCCTCCGGCCCGGCGTCGGGCCACAGGAAGCAGATACGCCACTGGTCGTTGACGCGGATACTGTGCTGTCCGTCGCGATCGCCCCGCAGCTTCTCCACCCGGTTGCCGGGGAACGCCCGCAGGTCGTCCAGCGACCCCGCGGCGTCGAGGCGGGCGAGTCGCTTGAGCGCCGACCGCTGGACGTCCGAGCCGAATCGGCCGACGTGCTCGCGCGCCCCTCGGGCGTGCGAACCGGGCTTGATGGGGCACTTCCAAGTTCTTCTGGCAGTGGATGCTGAGTTCTGCGGGTCAGCCCTACTCCAGGGAAAGCACCCGAGCATCCGGGTCCTCGCCCAGCCGGGAGATGGCTTCGCGGCAGTCGCGAAGCACCATCTCGATCTTGGACGTCGTGCAGTTCCCGAGGCGTAGCCACACGACCTTGAGCCCTGATCCACTCGCCAGGGCGAGTTCGGTGAAATCGGCGTCCTTGGTGACAACGATGTAGCCGTGGTCGCAGGCGTAGTCGCTTACCAGGCGGTCAGCGGCGCGGTCGAAGCCCACCATCGACACGTGCACCGATCCCGGGTACATAGTCACCAGGGTGGTGACCAGACGCGGAGGCAGGTTCTGGTCGAACAGCAGCCTCACGCGTGCGCCGCGAGGCTGCGCCTCTCCCGGTCAGCGGCATAAGAAAGGCAAGCGAGGATATCTTCCTCGGTCAAGTAGGGAAACTCGCGAATGATCTCTTCGTGAGACATCCCGCTCGCAAGGTACGACAGCACATCGTAGACAGTGATGCGCATGCCGCGGATCGTAGGTCTCCCGCCACGCTTCCCGGGCTCGACGGCAATGATCTCTTCGCGTGCTCCGGACATCGGCGACCAGCCTGTTCCTTCGGTGTTCGCAACCCGGCGACGGGCGGCCGCCCCAGGATGGCTGCTGGTGGTGCTCGTGTAAGTCTACGGCATGGCCGGCCCGAAGCGCTCGGAGCCATCGCTTCCGGGTGGGAAACGCCTCGACACACCGCGAGTGAGGTCGAGGGTTCGGGGACCTGGCTAAGTAGGTGACGTGCGCCACACCGGTCCGCGCTGCAGGAGCGGCACGCAGCTGGCTCGCTTCGCGTCATTCTTCCTCCGGATTCAGGTAGACGCATCCAGGAAGCGGACTGCATGCGTCAAGCATGGCGCTCGGCAGGATGCGCAACTGAACGGGGCCGCCTGATCGACAACTTGTCGAGGCCAGCTTCTTGCGCGAGGGCGAGCGCGTGCTCGCCCAAGCACTGATGGTGGTCGAGGTGTGATCCGCACCCCGGCTGATGAGAGCACCCGCACCTCCCGGGCGTAGTTGCGTCGCAGGTCCTCCTCGAGATCGTGCCTCGCTCGACACTGCAGGTGGTCGTCCAACCCCTCCTCAGTGTCCCGGTTGGTCATCGGGTTGTCTTGGTGATCGTTCACGCAACAACTCCAGGGCCGTACCTTGACGCTCCGCGGCTGGCACGCCCAGCGCTGGCGGCGCTCACGCCTTCAAGCGAGATCCTGTGGCGTTTGGGCTGCGCCCGTATGCTAATGGTTAGACCAAAGGAGGCTTGCTGCGTGACCCCCTCTCCACAGCTCGGCGGCTCGCATGGTGGGCAGCTCGGCGGTCGCACCGCTCTGGTTACCGGCGCGGCTCACGGCATAGGTCTCGCCTACGCGCGTGGCCTGGCCCACGAGGGCGCCCGCGTCGTGATGGCGGACATCGACACTCCTGGCCTGGCCACGGCCATGAAGCAGCTCTCAGACGAGGGGCTCGAGGTTGTCGACGCCGCCGTGGACGTGGCTGACCCGGAGAGCGTGAAGCGCTGCCGGGAGGCGGTCGAGCGCCGCGTGGCCCGCGTGGACATCCTCGTAAACAACGCCGCGGTGTTCGCCACGGTGCCGATGTCGCGGGCCGGGTACCAGGAGCTCTCGGTCGACGAATGGGATCTGATGATGGCCGTGAACCTGCGTGGCGCCTGGCTCATGGCGCGCGCATTCGTGCCGGCCATGCAGGCGCGCGGTTATGGCAAGGTGATCAACATCAGTTCGGGGACGGCGCTGAAGGGGTCTGCGAGCCGGATCCACTACGTGACCTCGAAGGCGGGCATCATCGGCTTCACCAAGACCCTGGCCCGGGAGGTCGGTGGCGACGGGGTCGGTGTGAACTGCATCGCCCCCGGCAGCACCTTGAGCGAGGCGGAGCTTGACGACGACGTCGTGGCTCTGCGTACCTCTGCGGTGGCAAGTCGCGCAATCCAGCGGGTGCAACTCCCTGACGATCTCGTCGGCACCGTTGTGTTCTTCGCGTCGTCTGCGAGCGACTTCATCACGGGGCAGACGCTCGTAGTCGACGGCGGCGCATGCATGCACTAGGCGGCGGAGTGGCCAGCGAGCAGCATTGCATCGGGGAAGAGGACTGACCATGGCCGAGAACCAGATCGTGCTCGACACCTACGACGAGATCCGCGAGGCCCTGTACCACCCGGATCTGTCCCGGAGCCTTGACAAGCGCTCCTTCGAGGAGGGCAACCCGCGCGCGGGCATCTTGAGTCTGCTGCACGGCGACGAGCACAAGGAGCGCCGGCGGTTCGAGAATCCACTCTTCCGGCGAGAGGCGCTGGTGCAATACGAGCAGGAGTTGTTCCCGAAGGTCCTCGCGGACGTCCTCACGCGCACTGCCGTCGGTCATGTGGACCTCTTGAACCTCGGTGGCGCGCTGAGCGTGGTACTTGCAGCCCGCCGTGCCGGCGTGGACCACGATGGCAGCGCCGAGCAGCTCGCGGAGCTCTTTGACCATGTGAAGGTGATCGCTCAGGCCGCAGCAATCCTGGATGTCGTTGCAGATCGCGGCCGGGTACAGGCCGAGACGATCCAGCTGCTGAATGAATTCGACAAGAATTACGTCACGCCGTCGCGCCGGCGACGCGAGCGCATTCTTGATGCCGTCGAGGCCGGTGAGACCGATGAGGCTGCCCTCCCCGACCTCCTGATGAGGGCCTTGTGGCGCCTACGCGCTGGCGATGACATGTTCGTCGATCACAGCCTGTTGGTACGCGAGGTAGGGCTGTTCCTGCACGGAGGCAGCCACACGAGTGCGCAGACGCTATGCAACGTCTTCTTCTACCTGTTCGGCCTTGACGGCTCCGGCCCACGAACTGATTGGCTGCGACGCGTGGCCGAAGACCCTTTGGACGCGCAGAAATGCGTCCATGAGACTCTGCGGCTGCGCCCGACCACCCCGGAGATGAAGCGCCTTGCCGAGCGCGACGTAGAGGCTGCGGGCAAGCGCATCCCCAGGGGCTCCAGGGTCGCGCTGGACGCGCGGAAGGCCAACAGGGATCCGAATCTGTTCGGCGAGCAGCCACACGAGTTCGACCCCGATCGCGAGATCGGTGACGACATGGTGCTCTGGGGGTTGTCGTTCGGTGCGGGCCCGCACATCTGCATAGGCCGGAGCGTCGCCGGTGGGTTCCCGCTCACGGCTACGATGCTGCGGGAAGGGATAGCCCCAGGACATCTGTACGGTCTCGTGGCGCTGATGGTCCAGGCGATCGCGGCGCGTGGCGTACGCCCCGACCCTCAATCGAAGCCGGAACTCGATCGCCGGACGACCAGGGGTACGCGGTGGCTGCTGTTCCCGGTGATGTTCCTCGACCGTGACGCCCAGCCTGTGGGCGAACGGCCAATGGCAAGGAGCGGCTGAATGGACGAGCGGATGAGCGTGACGTTGGACGAGACACGCTGCGTGGGATCAGGCGACTGCGCGCTGGTCGCTCCGAGCGCTTTCCAGGTCGACGAGGACGAGGGACTTGCCCGCGTTCTTCCGGGCGCTGCCCACATCGGCCGGGCGCAGCTTGAGCGCGCTGCGCGCGACTGCCCCACCGGGGCGATCCAGCTGTCCGGAGACTCGTAGGACGCGCCAGTGAGGTCGAGAGGTTGGTGGGTCACCGCAACGCGCCGGAAGGCTCCACCTTCGCCGCGAACTCATCGAGCGTCAGAACCCACGCGATGCTGCGTGCCATCAGATCCAACGCCATCCAGTGGCAGTCCTTGCCCCGCATGCTTGCCACGCAGTCGGCGATCACGATCGGTTTGAGGCCACGGTTTGCGGCGCTGAAGGTTGTCGAATAGACACAGGTGTCTGTGTTGATACCGGCGAGGACAATGGTGTCGACGCGCAGGACCCTGTCGAGAAGAAAGCCGAGATCGCTGTACTGGAAGCTGTCGAGGGACTTCTTCGTGGTGACGTGGATATCGGCTGGGTCCAGGAGCACAGCGGGAACGTCAGCCGCCGGGGAGCCGTCCAGGCGATCCGGTCCGGTGCGGACACCTCGATGCGGCGCCTGCGATTCGCCCAGCTCAGCGGCGGTCATGGTGTAGGCGAGGCCTCCTGTGTGGAACCCGCTGCGCAGTTCCGCTTCCCGGCGAGCAGCACGGGCGTGAACGACCGGCATCCCCGATGTCCGCGCAAGGTCAAGGAGTCTCTTGCTCCCTGTTAGTACCCTGTCCGCCTCCTCGGGGAGCACCACCGACTGACCCACGCGCTCATCGAGGTACTCACGCTGCATATCGACGGTCACAATCGCGGTTCGTGACGGATCGACGGACAGCGCATCGTTCATCCGCTGCTTGTAGCCGCTGCGATCCAGGAACTCCGGCAGGTCATTGCGCATAGACGGTCTCCTTCCGCTGCCAGTGGGCAGTCCCCTACGGCCTGAGAACGTTGCTGTCGGCAGCTCGCCGGATCAACGCCTCGGCGTCGTCCGGCAGCAGGAACCCCTCATCGACCGCGGTGGCCGCGGCGCGCTCGACCGCCGCGACGTACCCGTCGTGATCCCCGTAACGCTCCTCCAGGGACAGGCGCGGGTCACCGTTGGCCAGGCGTTCGGCCCGGGTCGTGGCGAACGGGATCATGCCTCCGGCGTAGTTGCAGATCTTGCCCGCATGGAACCCCTCGGCGGTGATGTTCCAGCCCAGATAGGTTCCGAGCGGCGCGTCGCGCAGGACCACCGGCACCCCGCCGATCTCGTTGCCGTCCGCATCCACTCTCGGGACAAGTGCGGGAATCACCTGCTTGATGGTCGGCGGTACGACCGTCTGGACACCCGACGCGTCGCTGTAGTCGAACTCGGGGCCGAAGTCATAGTCGAGGACGGGGTTGATCAGGCCGGTCGGCGCTGACTCCGGCACGCCCGGAATGGTTGGGAACCCCATGGCCTCCTTGGTGGGCTCCACCAGATCGCGGTTTCTCCCCCGCAACTGCGGCCAGCGGCTCGGCGGCGGCGTGATGTCCTCCATGACCCAGTTGCGGAAGTGGAACTCGATCGCATTCCGCGTCTCGGTGTGCGGGACAGGATTGTCCGGGAACGTCCCACGCCCGTAGCCAACGCTGGGGCAGGCGGGGATGCTCGGCGGTTCGACGTTGAAACTGCCGCTGCCGCCGCCATGGCGGGTGCTCGGAATGTAATAGCGGCGGACGTTCGCCGGCAGCGGGATATCCGCCTTGGGGTCTGTGCCGACCCACTCCGGGCCCAGCTTCAGAGCCCAGATCTCGGCCGAGCCGAAGTGCTCGATGATCTTGGGACAGGTCTTGGTGGCCGAGCACCGATCGAGGATACCCCTCGTCGGTAGACCACGGGTGTGGTCCGGCCACTTGGCCCACCACTGCGGGCCTTCACTGCCAGGCTCGTAGAGTTTCAGCACGCCGTCCGGCATGGCGAAGCGGAAGTTCAGGGCGACCCGCCGGCCGGCGATGATCGGCCAGTTGCCATCCTGCACCTGGCGTCCCGCGGTGTCCTGGTTGAAGCCGAGGTGCAGGAAGGCTCTCAGGAAGTTGCCGGACTGCGAGTTGCCGCGGGAAAGAATCCAGGAGACGCCGTCCGCCACGGGGTTGGGCGTCGCTTCGTGGTCCTGGAATTCGTACTTGAAAAAGGATCCGACGTCGCGGAACGCGGCGAAACCGATCCCCAGCACAGGGGGATCCTGCGTGGTGAAGACAACCTGATAGACCCGGTTCTGCTCGAAGCCGCCGTCGACGCAGATCTCGGTCGGGTCGGGCGTGCCCGGGAACGGATCTTCCTCAGTGCACCGAGCCCAGGCCCAGTCGGCGCTCGGGACCTCGCGGGTCGGACCGGTTGCTCCGTCGATGGTCTCCGACTCGATCACGGTCAGGCTCGCCTGCGTGGTGTCCAGCGTGATCGGGTCGTAGGGTACGGGATTCGAGTGGACGATCATCGGTTGCGATGCGAGGCCCTCGGCGTTGATGATCCGCCCCATGACCTCTCCGGTGATTGCCGAACCGTCCGGGTTCTTGGCGATCGGCACATCGACGATCTCGCGGCCCGCCTGGTCATGGGCCGTCCCGCCCGAGTTGTCGCCCTGCCACCCGCTGCTCAGACCGATGTCGCCGTTGGCCCGCAGGTTGGCAGGGAGTGTGATCCTGCCGCCTCGGTTCGGCACGTAATGCCACATGAGCCCGCTGCTCCGTGACATGTCGATCGGTTTGACCAGGAAGAACGTGGCCATGTACTCCACGTTGCCGTTCTCGTTCCTCGGCGCCAACGCGATGTCCTGGATGATCGCGTTGAGCGGATCGCTGGGATCGAGTTCACCGAAGGCGCGACCGGCCAATGTCTCATACTGACCGGCGTCGCCGAACTCCTCGCCGCCGAAGGCGGGCGAGGTCAGCTCGTCGATGACGATCCTTGTCACTCCACCGCCCGCTGCCGTGCCCTGCCCGGCGGAGCGTTCGGCGTCCGCTGACGGCGTCCACCCCAGCAGCAGCGCCGCGACCGCAACCCCGGCCACAGCGGGTTGACGAAGCAGTGCGGGCATGCCCGGCCTTCTCGCCATCTTTGAACTTCGACGCGTCCAGTTCATCGGCAACCCGCTGCTCCAGGAGGTCGGCCCACACATCGCAGAACGAGATCAGAGCCGCACGAGGCTGCTCGCCAGCCCTCGAGGCATTGTGGCCTATTCGTTGGACCACCAACACCCCCTTGCCTTGCACACGTGGGACTGCCCGTCCGATAGAGCAACGCCGGCAACCCAGAGTGAGAGCTGGGCGTCTGAGGGCTACTCCCGGTGAGTGCACCGGGGCCGGCTGCCGTTCCGGGTCTTCACCCTCCCCGGCCCCGGCAACCGCTCCCGCCTCGTCATCGACGTCGCCCACCGCTGGTAGCCGACTGCTCAACCACACGGGCCGGGCGCCGGAGACCACGCCGGTGCCCGGCCCGTCACCGCTCGTCATGGCGGGGCCCCGGACCGGTCATGCTCCAGCGACGGCGCGAAGCAGGTCCGGGCGCACGATGACGGCCATCCCCAGGATGACGAAACCCGTGCCGACGAGACGGGTGAGCCCGACGCCGTGCTCCCAGTTCTTCTCCGCCAGGAACACGAGGGCCAGGCCGGCCATCCACACCAGGTTCATGAGACCCACCACGACCAGCACCGCCATCAGGGCCCAGCAGCAGCCGAGACAGTAGGCGCCGTGGGAGACCCCTGCCCGCAGGGCGCTGCTCGCCCCGCCCCCGAAGTCGTGGGACAGCACGAAACCGATTGGACTCCGGCAGGTCCGGAGGCAGAGGGTCTTCCACCGGCTGAACTGGTGGAGCCCGGCGACGGCGAGGATGCCGCCCGCCAGCGTCGGAAGCCACCGGGAACCGGCCGCGCCGGCGGACAGGCTCCGGAACCCGAGGCACGCGAGGAGGGGGACCACGCCGATGGCGGACCACACGGCGAGGTAGCCGAGCACGAAGGCCACCGTGGGAAACTCCCCCTCCGCCCGCCGCTTCGCCACCATGCGGTGCGCGAGCACCATGGGGGCGACCGTGGGGAGCATCATGGCCACCATCATCGCCAGCCACATGCCGAGGAAGACCGGGATGGTCGTGCCGCTCGGCATCCTGGTGCCGATGTGAGCCAGCCCAGAGACCATGTCGGCCATCGACGCCGCCTGCCGCACGCTGAGGACCCAGGCCACGGTCGCCAGTGAGAGCAGCGAGCCGACCACCACGAGCGTGACCCCGCGGGGGAAAAGCGAAAGCGTCGAGACGGACCTCTCAGGCTGCGGGATCGAGGTTGGCCGGCCCGTTGTCACGGACCGCTCCAGTCGAAGGGGATGTGCTTGCTGGACTGCCCGTCCCACTGCCACTCGAACCCGTGGGCCTCGACGTGATTCGTCCTCGCCACGGCCCACGTCGCCGGGGAACCCCCCGTTTCGGAGCCGGGAGGGTTCAGCGTCTGGACGCGGGCGCCTTCGGGGGTCATCGGGCCGGTGAGGGCTTCGGCTCTGGCCTCCATCTTCCCGGGGATCTCCGCGTACCACGAGGAAAGGTCGTCGGCGACCCGCACCTCGATGGGGGCGAACTCGAGGCCGGCGATCTCGGGCGGCCCCGACATGCTGAGCAACTGCGCCATGGGACCTCCGGCCTCGCCACCGAAGACGGCCTGGAGCGCCTCGCGCTGCCGCTCGTCGGCCTGCTCGTCGACGAAGAACCCGAGCCTGAAACCGGTGGCCTCGCCAGCCCAGATGTTGCCGTCGAAGGCCCCGAGGGCCACGACGTTAAGCCCGTCCAGAGGCACCTCCCCGAAGCGCCCCTCGGTGATGTGGAAGACGAGTACGCCCTCGCAGTGTCCGGTCGTCGGGGCCTGCGCGAACGTGCAGGGACAGGGGACGTTGCAGTTACAGACGTCGAACCAATCCCCCGCGACGTGCCAGCTCGGAGCAACAGCCATGGTGCTCTCCTCCCGTAGCCGAAACCCAGAGTGTCTTCCAGATCACGCTCTGAAACAAGAGCAAAAGGAGTGAAGCCGCGCCGAGCTGCAGGACTGCGCTCGCCCGGACCGCCACGTGCGGGCTCGCGTCGCTTCTCTGGCCTGCGTCCGCGCCTCCACCGCCCGCAGCCAGGCGACGGCCAGGATCGCCACCGCAAAGCCGTGCACGATCCTGGATCGACCAGCGGCTCGCGCCCTACGAGGGCGACGTCCACGTGCCGCAGCGCCCGTTCGACGTCCCCGCCCGGTCGGACTCCGTTACGGCCGGGGCCCGCTTCCCGAGCGCCCTCCAGGGCTGGTAGCGCAGCAGCGCGTACAGCGCGACGAGGACCAGGGGAAGCAGCCGGAACATCGCCCCGACACCGATGGCGCCCGCGACAAGCCCGCCGAAGAACGGACCGACGATCTTTCCCGTGTCGAGCCCGGCGTGCAGCAGGGCCGCGGTGTGACCCTGACGCGTCTCGTCCCCTTCCACCGCCTCGAGAGCGAGCGCGGAACCGGTCACGCGCAGGAAGCCTCGCGAGACCCCCACCGCGAGGAAGAAGGGCACCTGCCACGCGAACGAGCCCGGGACCGACGGAAGGATCGTGAGCGGGATCGCCCCGAGCAGCAGCAGACCCGTCGTCAGACGCTCGGGGCGGACACGGGCGAACACCGCCCCAGAGACCAGGCGGCTCGTGGACGAAGCGAGTGATCGGCAGCTGGACAGGATGCCGATCTGGCTCAATGTCAGCCCGGCCGCGAGGACCAGGATCGGGTGGAACGCGATGAGGACGTTGTTGACGAAGTTGATATAGAACATCACCAGCACCGACGCCCAGACCACCGCTGGCATCCCACGGACGGTCTGCAACAACCCTGTGGCGTGCGGGGCAGTCCCGCGCTCCGCCGCTTGCTGCCTCGCGCTCGCTGCGGCACCCATGATGTGCGGCCAGGGCATGGCCGTGACCAGCACCGCCGTCGCGACCGCGGGGATCAGCGCCAGGGCCACGAAGCTCGCATGGAAGCCGATCGTGTCGGCCAACGCGCCCGCGAACCATCCCGCGGTGGCGTTCCCAAGACCGGTGAACCCCGCGAACCACCCCATCGCCGACGCCGTCGTCATCCCCGACGGTCGCGATGCCACGAGCAGGGCGAGCAGCGTGGTCGTCTGGATCGACCATCCGACCCCGTCGATCGCCATGAGCGAGGCGAAGCCGAAGGGGTTCGGGAACAGCGGGACCAGCACGAACGCGAGGGAGCAGAGCCCGCCACCGGCGATGAGCAGCCCGCGCGCCCGCTCGATGCGGTACCACGCGCCCACCGGGAACCGGCTGGCCAGGGCCGCCAGACCGAAGACGGCAACGACGGTGCCGATGGCCGCTGGCTGCATCCCCAGACCCGCAGTCATGTACGGCGAGATCAGCACGTGGAGCGCCTGCTCTCCCGAGGCGAAGAGGAAGACGGCCGTGTAGACCGGCGCCATCTGGCGAAACGGTCCCGGGCTGGCCCCCCGACCTTCCTGCCGGCTCAACTGCCGGACGCCTGCACACCGACCTTCGCACCCAGCCGTTGGGCGACGAAGACGATCACGGTCATCAGGGCGATCATGACGACGCCAAGGGCCGAGAGCTGGACGAAGTTCCCGTTCTCGTACTGCTCCCAGATCATGATCGACAGCACCTCGGTCCCAGGCGAGTACAGGAGGATCGAGCTTCCCAGTTCCCGCACCGACACCATGAAGACGTAGCTCCACCCGGCGATCAATCCGGGCATCAGCAGCGGCACGTTGATCCGGTAGAACACCTTCCACCACGTGGCGCCGCTGACCTGTGCCGACTCCTCAAGCTCACCGCCGATCTGGTACATCGACGCCGACGAGTAGCGCATCCCGTACGGCAGGAACCGCGTGAGGTACGCGATGAACAGGATCCACATGGTCCCGTACACGGGCAGGGGGAAGCGCAGGTAGACGAAGATGAGCGCCACGCCCAGGACCAGGCCAGGGATCACGAGCGGCAGGAACGCCAGGTTGTCGACCAGCCAGCGACCCGGCAGCCTGCTGCGCACGACCATCCAGGAGCCCAACGCGGAAAGGAACATGACCCCGGTCGCCGCGGTGAGGCCGAGGAAGATGGAGTTCCGCAGCGCCCGGGCGGTCTGGCGGTTCTCGAAGATGAAGGCGTAGTTGTCCAGCGTGGCGTTACCGATGCGCTCCAGTGTCGGGACGGCGTAGAACGTCTGCGTCGAGGTGTAGATCAGCACCAGCACCGGCAGCACGATCGCGATGAAGAAGTACACCATCACGATGACGCCTATGGGTCTCCGCCATGTGCCGAGGGGAATCGCACGCGGCCGGAAACCCTTCCCCGTCACGGTTTGGAATTGCTTCGACCTCGACTGGTACCGGGAGTACGTCCAGATCCCGAAGCTCACGATGAGCAGCAAGGAGACCGAATAGGCGCCTGCCTGCCCGTAATCCGGTGGGAATCGCTGAAGGACCTGCCAAATCCGCGAGGTGAACACCAAGAGGTTGGCCGGAATCCCGAGAAGCGCCGGGGTCTCGAAGGACTCGATGTTGCGAACCCCCAGGATCATGATCGCAGCCAGGATGGCGGGCTTGGTCATCGGTATGGTGATCCTGCGGAACACGTCGATCAGGCTGCCGCCACTGACCACGGCCGACTCCTCCAGCGAAGGATCCATGGAACGGAACGCCGCAACCATCAGCAGGAAGGCCAGCGGCGCGTTGTCGAGCCCCTGGACGACGATCAGCCCAGTCATGGAGAAGACGTTGAAGAACTGCGGTCCGAACAGCGGCTCCAACCACGCGTTCAGGATCCCCGTCCGCGGACTGGCAAGGAAGATCCACGCGATGGTGTAGAGCAGTCCCGGGATGATCAACGGCACGAGTGAGCCGATGAACACCATCCTGCGCAGCGGGATGTCGGTCCGCTCGGTGAAGAAGGCGAGGACCACACCGATGGACACCGACAGGCCGGTCGCGCCGAAGGCATAGACCAGGGTGTTGTACGACAGTTCGCCCAGGCCTCGCGTCGTGTACGCGAGCCGGAAGTTGTCCCAACTGAGCACACCGTCGCGGAAGGCGGTCCCCCAAACCAGATAGCCCAAGGGAACGAGGGCAAGGTACGCGATGACCAGCACGACGGTTGCCAGGATCAGGAACTGCGGCCTGAGCATCGCGCGACCGCGGGCCTTCCAGAGGTTCCTGCGCGCCTCGCTCGTGGCGGGGCCTTCGATCTCCCCGGTTTCCGTGCGTTCGAGTAGGTCACTCATGGTGCACCTGCCACCCCTCCTCTAGTACAGGAGGTCCCTGGAGAACGAGACCATCCGCTGCGGCAGCAACTCAACGCTCGGAAGCAGCTCGTGCCCCACCCGAGGCCCACAGATCTCTCGGACGAAATGCTGTTCGTTGTGGTCGATGCCGAGCACCTTCACATGGAGACCTCCCTCAGCGGCCTCATCGAGAGCTCGGCGCGTATCGGCGATGGCGTACGCGATGTCCGGCAGCTCCTCTCCATCGGGGGCGTAGTCGAGGTCGTACGGCCGGCCATCGCACACCAGGAACAGCAGCCGCGTACTGGCCTCGACCTTCTGCAGCTTGCGGGTCGCGTGGCGCACCGCTGGACCGATCCGAGTGGAGTGGATCGGCTTGATCCCGTCCAACCGGCGGGTCACCCGCGACGCGAGCCGTTCGGCGAGATCCTTGAGGACGACGAACTGGACGTCACCGCGGCCGGAGCTCGAGAACCCGTAGACGCCGAGTTGGTCCCCGGTCGCAGCGAACGCAGCCATCAGCAGAGCCATGGACTCAAGCTCGATGTCGAGGATCCGCTTCGACGACCCCATGGCCAATGGCACGTCGCTGGGCACGACCTCCACCGTGCCGTCGGGGCCGGTCATCGGGACGCGCTCCGCCGTCGAGGAGCTGAGGTCGAACAGTACGACGAGCGCGACGTCCCGCTCGATCGGTTCGCGAGAGATGTGGACGTTCGGTGACGGAGGGAGCCCCGCGATCAGATCGGTCGCAGCCTCGACCGCCGCATCGAGGTCCACGTCGTCGCCCCACTTGGTGCGTCGCACCGTCTTGCGCCCCTGGTGGACCAGTCGCTCGGCCCGCTTACGCAGGCGTGAGAGCTCACCCTGGTACTGACGGACGACGTGCCGGTAGATGCCGTCGCCGTTGCGATCCTCCGTCGCGGCCATGCGCTCGCGGACGCGACACCAGCCAGCCCGGTACTCCCTCCGCGTGTGGTCCCACTCCGGGTACAGGAACGACCGACCACCTCCGAACCTGAGCCGGCCGACCGGTGGATGATAGTGGTGGTCGACCAATTCGTAGTGCTCGTGCTCACCGGGCTCGGGAAGCTGCGGACGCTCCTCCCCGGACTCACCCCGTGCCGTCAGTTCGACCGACGGCTCGTCCGGCCGTCCGTCCCCGCTGCCTGGGATGAAGCGGAAGATCGAGGCGGACTCCATCCGGCCGGTCGTCGTTTGCGCGCTGTGCCGGAAGCCCAGGCCGTCGCGGTAGCGCGGGAGCAAGACCTCGGACGCCTCGAGGACCTCTTGCCCTTCGAGCTGAACCCGCGGCTCCCACGCCAGCGGATCGAGGCCAGGCTGCACGGCGGCGCTCGGCGGACCGACGGTCTCGAAGCTGGTGGAGACCTTGCTCAAGCTCGGCAGGCGCATGAGGGCCCGATGCGAGCGCACCATCCACAGCACGGAGTCGGTGACCGTCGCGTCATATCGAGCGAGATCGGCGCAGGCAGCGTCGACCGTCCTCGCCATCGGCGCCAGATCGGCTGGGACCCGCGCAGCGGCCAGGTCCCAGTTCAACGACCGCCGGCAGAGCAGCTCCATCGCCATCCTTCTGGGCGGCATGGACTCGAGTTCTTCCCTTTCCTGGAGCTCGGCGTGCTGCACGGCGTCGAGGTGCTCCCGGAACCCCCCGTAAAGCCGGGTCAGCGCTCGTTCGATGCGGAGATCCTCCAGATCGGTGAAGATCCGTTCGGCCACGCGCCGTTCGGAGAGGTGTGCCAGCACGTACTCGAGATCGCTCTCGCCCTCGTGCTGCTCACGTCCGTCGACGTCGTCGTCCGCGCCCACGACGTCGAGAACGCCGTCGAGGCTGGCGAGGTGGAACGAGAAGGTCCCGAACTCGTAGTGGGCGGCACGATGAACCAGCGCGAGCCGGTACCAGTCGAACGCCGGGATGCCGATCTCGTACGGGAGCTCGTGGGGAAGGCGGATGCGGTCCTTCGCATCCCCCACGGCGACCTGGTCCTCGTTCTCCACGAGGCTGATACGCGTTGCCGGCTCGCCCGACAGGGCGCTGAACACCCACTCCCATGTGGGGAGCATCTGCTCGAGCGAGCGTGTGCTCACCGTTGCGGCCTCTCAACCGGCGTCCGAGCGTGGCGGGACGGTTCAGTCATCGGACGCGAAGACCGCGTTGGTGAGCTCGCGCACCGCGGCGTGGACCTCCGGGTCATCGCTGATGGCCAGCGCGATCGCCGCGTTGCAGGCCTTGCGTGCTGGCACGTTGTTCTGGATGAGCCGTCCGGTATGGATGAGGACGCGGCTGCTGGGGCCCTCCACCATCATGTCCTCCTGGATCGAGCGGATCTTGCGCGCGACAAGACACAGCCGCTCGGCGATGTCACGCTCGACGCCCGCTTCGTGGACAATCACCTGGATCTCGACGTCCTCCGGTGGGAAGTCCAGCTCGATGGCGACGAAGCGCTGGCGCGTGCTGTCCTTGAGGTCCTTGACCGTCGACTGGTACCCGGGGTTGTACGAGACGACGAGCTGGAAGTGCTCGTGCGCTTCGAACGTGGTCCCGAGACGAGTGACCGGCAGGAGGCGCCGATGGTCGGTCAACGAGTGGATGACGACCATCGTGTCCTTGCGGGCCTCGACGATCTCGTCGAGATAGCAGATGCCGCCCGTCTTCGCGACCGACAGCAGAGGACCATCCATCCAGGTCGTCCCGCCATCCTCGAGCACGTAGCGGCCGACGAGATCCCCGACCGTCAGGTCGTCGTTGCACGACACCGTCTCCAGTCGGAGCGGCCCGTCGTCCTCGTCCGCGAGGTTCCACGCCATGTACTCCAGGAACCGGGTCTTGCCGCACCCGGTCGGTCCCTTGAGCAGGACCGGCGTCCTGCTCAGGTACGCCGCCCGGAAGATGTCGACCTCGTCGGCCTGCGGGATGTAGAACGGCTCTTTGGTGGTTGCAGCGCTCATCTCACCTTCCTGCGTTGCCGTTGAGCGCGTTCTCCACCTCGGACACGAACTCGCCGTTCTGCTCACGCTGAATCCACGAGACCGGGTCCTGGGCGTAGTCCCTCTGATAGTCCCCCGGGTGGTTGATTCCTGGCAGGGCCGGGATCCAGTCGTACTCGAGCAGATTCGGGCCGCCGAGGGTGGAGGCCACGCGCACGACATCCGGGTCGTCGAGGGCCGTCAAGCGACCGTCCCGGATCACGTCGAGCCACTGCCCTGTGGACCGCTTCCGCACCGAGTACGTGCACAAGAGATTGTGGACGTGGGGGAAGTGCATGGTTGGGAGGCGGTGCTCCTTGGCGAACTTCAGGAAGTTCTGATCCCAGTGCTCGGCACCGAAGCCGAAGTGGATGACGCCGGCCATGGCGCGTTCGGGGAGGTTCGTCCACGAGTCAGTGTAGGACCAGATGTGCTCGATGTGGCGGTAGCTCTTGGGATTGGTGCCGATCGAGGAATCGTTGAAGTAGGCCCACCCCTTGTACGGGAACCCCGGGTACTGCACGTCCTTGTACCGCTCGAGGACCTCACGCCAGAGCTCCCCGTAGCGGCCACCGCCCTCGATCTTGGCGATCATTCCCCCTTCGATGTGCACCTGGATGTGCGGGAAGTATCCGGTGTGGTTGCTCGTCCCGCCGACGACCCCGTTGAGGGTCGGGAAGAGGATCTCCGCCTCCTTCTTGAAGGTTTCGACCGGGTGAGCGAACCGGATGCCCTGGATGGTCGATGCCATGATGTGCCCGGACTGCCAGGCCCCCTTCTGCCAGAGCTCGCTCTGGTGCTCGGTCACCTGCCAGCCGATGTTCGTGCCCTCGGGGCTGGTGATCCGGATCTCGGCCGCGTCGTCCAACTGTTCGACGACCCGGACGTCGACCACCCTCCACAGCTCGTCAGGCCAGGCGTGCGCTCGGGAGATGAAGTCCTCGTAGGTGCCGAAGAGCCAGTTGTTGCGCACGCGCTTGCCGGCCGCACGCTTCCAGTGCCGCCGTCCGGCCTCGCCGGCGTACACCCCGGTGTAGTCCGGCCGATCCTCCAGGTAGCGCTTCAGGGCCGCAGCGGAGACATTGAACTCGACCGACTCCTCGATCATCGGACGGAGCCGGTCGGTGATCTCGCGCCACCCGTCGGCCGCGCTGTACTCGGCACGGGGCACGCCGAGATCGGTCATGTCGATCCGGTCCACCCGTTCCGCGCCCTGCTCGAGCATCGCCCGGCGGATCGCTTCGAACACCAGCTCGTGCTGGTGCGGATAGGTGATGATGAGAAGCTTGTCGCTGGGTTGGATGTCACCCAGGCCGGACCGGCCGTAGCGGCTGCGCACATGCGCCCGCGCTATCGGCATCAGCTCGTCCAGGTCCGTCGCCCGCTCCTGGCGGAGGTACGCCGGGTACCGGTGGGCCGGGTAGTCGAAGCGGGGGATCGTCTCCGGGGGCGTGGGCCGGAACTGATCGATCGGGATCCGTGTCGCCATGGTTTGCCGGTCTCCTTGTCGCTGGGGCGTCATCGCCTGGAGTGGGTGCCGCCGTCGATGTCGAGGTTGACGCCGTTCGTGTAGTCCACGAGGTCAGAGCAGAAGAACAGGATAGGCCCGACGTAGTCCTCCATCCTTCCGCGACGGCGCCGCGGGTTCCGGTCCGC
>WHTC01000406.1 GCA_009379795.1 Nitriliruptorales bacterium
CCCTGGGAGAGTTGTTTCGCTGTGCACCCCACGTTGACCCGGACCGGTTTGCCGTTCGTCTCCGGGCTCTCGATGTCGATATCCAGCCGCTGACCCTGCGGCTCGCGTGGCTGCAGGCACAGGTCCCGAATCTCGTCGAGTTCGAGCGCGACGACAGGCGGACGGGGCAGTGGCGGCTCGAATGGGGCGATCGGACCGTCGCGGCGCTCGGTCTCCTGCGCGACCTGCCGGTCCTCACCTCAGACCGCACCTTGACGGCTCTCGGCGATCCCTATCGCATCAGCCTCTTCCGCTGAGGCTCCCAGGGCGCGCTGGAGACCATGCTCTAGCATCGGCGACGGAGGTGAGGCCGTCGTGGAGCTTGCTGTCAGCCTGCCGGTCAACGGCATGCCCCTGACCGAGACCGTGCCCTTCGTCAGGTCCTGTGCCGAGCGCGGGTACACCGCCGCCTGGGCCAGCGAGGTGGCCGGTCCGGACTTCGCTACCCTGCTCGGTCAGGTGGCGGGCCAGGTCGACGTGGATCTGGGCGTGGCCGTGGCGCCGATGCAGACTCGCGCCCCCTGGCTGCTGGCGGCGACCGCCTCCAGCCTGTCGCACCTGTCAGGCGGGCGCTTTTCGCTCGGGGTTGGGACGTCCAGCGAGGTGATCGTCGAGCAGTGGTCGGGCCTGCCGTTCGACCATCCGCTGGCACGCCTGCGCGAGACCGTCGAGGTGCTGCGCCAACTGCTGTCCGGCGAGCGGGTGTCGCACGACGGTGAGTATCTGCGCATCCAGCGCTACCGGCTGTTCGCGCCGCCCCCGGCGCCCGTGCCGATCTTCGTGGGCGCGCTGAACCCGGCGAGCCTGCGCCAGGCCGGCGAGCTCGGGGACGGGGTGTGCCTGAACCAGTGCGGGGTGGCGCATCTGGAGGACATCCTGTCCGAGGTGGCCACGGGCGCGGAGAAGGCCGGCAGGGACCCAGCGGGCCTCAGCGTGATGGCGCGCCTGTTCTGCTGGGTGACCGACGACGTGCCCGCCGCGCGCAACGAGGTGCGCCGGTCGTTCGCGCCCTACGCCGCGACCCGGGTCTACAACCGTTTCTTCCGCTGGCTCGGCTTCACCGACGAGATGGATGCACTGCTGGCCGCTCTCAGCCAGGGGGACCGGGCGGGTGCGGCGGGCGCGCTCAGCGACGAGTTCATCGACACCCTTTATGCAGTGGGCGACGCCGACCACGTCGCGGGCCGCGTACAGGCGTACGTGGACGCTGGCATAACCATCCCGGCGATCGCCTGCATCGGCACCGGTCGCGCCGAATCCGAGCGCACCCTGCACACCATCGCCGCTGCCCTCACCTGAGGATCACCCGTCCCGGCTGCCCGCCGGCCGCGGCTCGGCCTCGGGAGCGGCATGCGGCCCGGAGCGGCCGTCAGGCGTGCCGCAGAAGGTTGCGGGAGACGACGGTGGGAGCGTGCATCGAGCGGTAGCCGACGGATTCGAAGCGCACCACCAGGACGTCGCCCTCGATGCGCTGCACCAATCCGGGGCCCCACTCCGGGTGGCTGACGGCATCGCCGGGCGCGAAGGGGCCCCTGCGCTTCTCGGCCATGCGCTTCTGCTGGCTGAGCAGGTCCCAGTCCTCGGGTCCCCGGCGCTGGGCCTTTCGCAGGCACTCATCGCAGCGCAGGCACAGTTCGGCGTGGTACTCGTCGCCCAGATAATTCAGCAGATAGCGCCGGCGGCAAGTGGTGCTCTCGGCGTAGGCACTGACCATATCCAGGCGTGACTCCTCGATCTCAACCTGGGTCGCCTGGTGCC
>WHTC01000028.1 GCA_009379795.1 Nitriliruptorales bacterium
ATCAGCCCGCCGGTCTCGTCGGTGAACTGCTCCGGGTCGGCCTCCTCCAGCACGGACAGTGCCGCGTCGGGGTTGGCCTGGCCGAACTCCTGCCCCATCGTCATCGCACGCATGAGCGCGACGATGGCGTCCCGCTTCTCGTCGAGCACGTTCTGCGTCGTGGCCACCGGCAGACCCGGCAGCGTCGTCAGGACCTCCGGCAGGATCCTTCGCAGCGGCAAGCCCTGGACCTCGATGGCGATGAGGTCGTTCACCGAGCCGCTGAACGCGTCGACCTGCCCCTCCTCGATCGCGCGCACGGCGAGGGCGGTGCCCGTGCCGATCGGGAGCAGCTGGACGTCCACCCCCGGCTCGAGCCCGGCCGAGCGGATGATCCCTTCCACCACCGGGACCTCGCCACCGGAGAGCTCGGAGATGCCGACGGTCCGGCCGGCCAACTGCTCCGCCGAGGTGATATCGCTGTCCTCGGGGGTGCTGAGGAAGAACACGCTGCCGTAGTTGACGTTGCCGATCACGCGGACCTCGTCCCGCCCCTCCTCAAGGGCGTCCAGCACCGTCCCCGTGCCGACGACCGCGATGTCACCGTTGTCGGCGAGCAGCTGCCGGATCGCCTCGCCGCTGCCGTCGACGTACTGGAGCGTGGCGTCGACGCCCTGGTCCTCGTAGTACCCGAGCGACTCGGCGAGCTTGAACCCGTAGACGTTCGGCGAGTCGATCGGCAGCAGGACGGTGATCGCGCCGGCGGCCTCGGCGCCGCCGGTCACCCCGGGCTCGGTGTCGTCGGCCGCTTCGGGTTCGGAGGCGCCACCTCCGCAGGCAGCGGTCACCAGCAGGATCGCGAGGGCGACGATCGCGCCGCGCGCTCCGAGTACCGGGTCGGATCGCATCTCGACCTCTCTTTCCGTTTCCTAACTCCCGCTCGACACCGCGGTGCGATCTGCCCCCTCCCAGGCGACGAGCAGACGCGACGCGGAGACGACCTCGGCGAAGCCCCAGTCCATGACCTCCAGGGAGGTCCGGTGCCAGTCGGGCTGCCATCCGGCCACCGCATCCTCCAGCACCACCGGGCTGTAGTCGGAGAAGAAGGCGTCCCGCACGGTCGACTCGACGCAGACATGGGTGACCACCCCCATGACCACGAGGGTTCGGATGTCGTGGGTGCGAAGCACCAGGTCGAGGTCGGTGCCCTCGAACGCGCTGAAGCGGTGCTTGGTGACCACGACGTCCCGTTCGGTGGGAGCGAGCCCGCCGGCGAACTCGGCGCCCAACGTCCCGGCGACGCAGACCGGGAGGTCGACGTACAGCCCCCGGTAGCGGCGCGCCGCCTGCTCGAGGAACGCCTCCGACAGGTAGCGCTCGCGGTCGAAGTGGCAGCGCACGAACACCACCAGGCACCCCGCGGCCCGGCCGGCGTCCGCCACTGCGGCGACGGTTGGAGCGATCTCACCGAGGTTCGGATGGAACAACCCGGCGCGGTCGAGCGCGCCGCCCGGGCTCACGAAGTCGTGCTGGTAGTCGACGACGACCACCGCGGTGCGGTGCGGTGCGACCTTCTCCTCGAAGGGGCGGGGAGCGTGCATGTCAGGGTCCTGGGCCGCGCCTACGGCGCGTAGCTGTTGGCGTCTTCAGCGACCGCGTCCTGGTCGTAGTCGTTCGCCGGCTCGA
The DNA here is from genome assembly GCA_009379795.1 of Nitriliruptorales bacterium. Taxonomy (GTDB): domain Bacteria; phylum Actinomycetota; class Nitriliruptoria; order Euzebyales; family Egibacteraceae; genus WHTC01. Next base: position 1,666 of record WHTC01000028.1, read on the forward strand.
TGAAGTCCTGGACAACGATGTCCTCCAAGGGGATGTCGGGCTGCTCGGCGCCGACGAAGTCGAAGAACGCCCTCCAGGTGTCGGCCGACTGGAAGCCCATCGGCGTGCCCTCCGGGGCCCAAGTGAGCGGCTGGACCGCGTCGAAGATCAGCTCGCCGGTCTCCTCCGCGAAGTGCTCGGGGGTGGCTTCCATGAGCACGGCGAGGGTGGCATCGGGGTTCACCTGCGCCCAGTAGAAGCCCTTGGTGCTCGCGCGCAGGAAGCCCTCGATCGCATCCTGACGCTCGTCGAGCGTCTCCTGGCTGGCCACGATGCCGCTGGCGGGCAACTCCAGCAGGGCCTCGGGAAGGATGTAGCGGAAGTCCAACCCCTGGACCTGCAGGGCGATGATGTCGTTGACCGAGCCGCCGAACGCGTCGACCTGCCCCTCCTGGAGCGCACGGACGGCGAGCGCGGTCCCCTCGCCGACGGGCGTCAGCGAGACCTGCTGCTCGGTGAGGCCGGCGGACTGGATGATGCCCCGGACGATCGGCATCTCGCCACCCGACCTGGAGGAGATGCCGACCGACCTACCCGCCAGGTCCTCCGCTGTGTGGATGTCGCTGTCGCTCGGTACGGCGATGGAAAAGATCGAGCCGTAGATCTCGTTCCAGATGGCTCGCAGATCCGTGTTGCCCTCCGTGATTGCCTCGACGACGTTGCCGACGGGGATCAGGCCCAGGTCGGCATTCCCGGCCACGAGTTGGGTGACGACTTCGCCACCCCCGTCGAGGAAATCGAAGCTGGGCGCGAGCCCCTCCTCGGCGTAGTAGCCGGCCTCCTGCGCCACCCGGAAGCCGTGCAGGATCGGCGTGTTGATCGGGAAGAGAACGCTGATCTCCTCGAGCTCGGCGGGCACCTCGTCCTCGGCTGTGGCCTCGCCCTCCTCGGCCGCGGTCGGCTCAGCGTCCTCCGCGGCCTCCTCCCCCGCGCCGCAGGCCGCCGCGACCAGCGCCAGGAGCATGACCAGGACCGCCAGGAGCCGAGCCCTCGGTCCGTCTCGGCGTCCTGAGCTCATGGCTGGCACCTCCACGCCGCACCGACCGCGACTCTCGGCCTCGTGCCGACCAGGGGCCGCGTCGAGTTTCACCAGATGAAAATATGATTGCCACCAATGAAAATTAGCATACGCCCCGGCACCTGCGCCCGTCAACGACGGCGGTCGTGGCCGATCCCGTGATGACGTTGCCCTCACACCGGCGGGATCACCGGGAGCAAGAGGTACGGCTGGCAGTCGGGACGCCAGTGGAGCGTGACCTTCCCGCCGAAGACGTTGGGCGGGCGATCCGTGCCGCTTGAGTGCCGGAACGGCCCGACGCCGGTAAAGGCCGCACCGGCCGTCGCGCCCTGGCCGGTCGCCGGGAGACTCGTCGGCTCGGCACCGGACCACAGGTAGTCACATCCCCGGACCGACAGGCCGATCCGGTACCCCGCCGGCACGACGATCGACGTCGGCCAGATCTCCACGTCGAGCTCATAGACCTCGCCCGGCGTCAGCGGCTGGTGCTCGTCGTGGGTGTGGAACGGGCGGTAGGGCTGCGACAGGTCCGGGTCGAGCTTGCGGTGCGAGGCACGCAGCCACCCCTGCGCGACCGGCGCGTGCGGTTCGTTCGCACCGTGGAACGTCACCTCGCGCAGGTCCGGGCGGAACACGCGCAGTACGCAGAAGATGTCGGCATCGGAGGTCGCGGAGGACACCAGCAACTTCGCAGCGGCCGGGCCGGTGATCTCGGTCTCCTCCGCCAGGGGGGCGGTAAGAAACGTCAGCCCGTCCCCGAGACCGTCGTAGCTGCGCTCGGCGGTTGCCTCCGATGGGGTCGTCGACAGTCCAAGGCCATCCGGCTGGAGGTAGAAGCGGGTCCAGCCGGTCCGCGCCAGCGGCCATTCGTCCTCGTGGCGCTCGACGAACCGCTCACCGGGGTGGCGGATCTGCAGCTGCACCCGGGGCTGCGTGTCCCAGCCGGTGTCCTCGCCCTTCAGGAAGTGGCCGAAGAAGCGCTTCTGCAGCGCCACGCCGTAGTCGGTGAAGAAATGCGTCCAGTGCTGGCGGCCGTGGATCTCCAGCCACTTGTCGCGCGACGCCGAGCGCACGAAGCCCTCGACGTTACCGCGCAGGTGGAGGCCGGCGCCGCCCCAGTTGCCGGCCGACAGGAACGGGACCTCGATCTTCGACAAGTCGGGTACCCGCGCGTCCCAGTAGGCGTCGAGCAGCGGGTGCGCCAGCGCGTCACCGGGAAAGTCGGACCGGCTGGCCTCGAGCACCTCGTTCGGGAGCGTCTCGGGACCGGCGACCCAGTCACCGGTGAGGCGGCTGCGCGCCCCGCGGGAGCCGACCCCGTGCTGGCGGGGGATCACTCGCCCGTGGAACCAGACGTCGCCGAACCTGCAGTGGATTCCCCCGTGCCAGAACATGTCACGGTAGAGGTCGGAAGCTCCCTCCCAGACGCACATCGCCGCCAGATGCGGAGGCCGCAGCTCCGCGACCTGCCACTGGTTCATCCCGTAATAGGAGATGCCGTTGAGGCCTACCTTGCCGTTGCACCACGGCTGCGCCGCCGCCCACTCGATGCAGTCGGAGAGGTCCTGGGTCTCGCGTGGCGACAGCAGGTCCAGGTGACCCGGCGACCGGCCTGACCCTCGCGAGTCGACCCGCACGACCGCGTATCCGTCGGGCACCCACTTCTCGGGGTCGACCACCTCCCAGCTCTGGTAGGTGTTCGAGGTGCCCTGAACGGTCTCGGGGTGCTCCTCGCTCATGCGGCCCCATTGATGAGGCGAGCCATCCTGGTAATGCAGCAGCTTCGCGTAGGGACCGGAGGACAGGATCACCGGGTGAGCGGCGTCGTCGATCGGGCGGTAGACATCGGCGCGGAGCACGGTGCCGTCGTCGGCTTCGATCGGGACGTCGATATCAATCTGCATCCCGTGCTGCACCTTGCTGCGCCAACCCATGGACGCCCCGCCCCGTTTCAGCAGATGGAACTGAGTTTGCTCCTGCCAGGACACTGTGTAATACATGGCCACCAGCACGGTCAACACACCTCACGGGAGGGGACGCCGATGACGGAGGCGACGTTCATCGATCTTCCGGTGTGCGACGTCCACGCGCACTACCTGTCAGAGAAGGTGGTGAGCCGCCTCGACCGCGGTACGGTCCGCGTGCAGATGGAGACGGTGGAGGGCGTGGAGAACTCGATCACGGCCAACGGGATGCCGGTCGGCGCGACGATCCACCAGCTCGCCTCGGTGGACGGGATCCTCGAGGGCATGCGGGCCGAGGGGCTCGAGCAGCGCATCCTGTCCCCACCGCCGTTCACCTTCCGGTACTGGGAGGATCCCGCCGACGGCGCAGCGCTGTGCCGCGCGCTGAACGAGACGCTGGCGGCGGTGGTCCATGAGCACAATGAGCTCCTGGGCCTGTGCACGGTTCCGCTGCAGGACACCGACGCGGCGATCGCCGAGCTGGAGCACGCCACGCGCGAGCTCGGGCTGGCCGGTGTGATCGTGGGGACGAACGTCCACGGCTCGAACCTGGCCGACCCGCGGCTCGAGCCGTTCTTCTCCGCCGCAGAGGCGGCTGGCTTGCCGATCCTCGTCCACCCAGACTTCGTCCCCGTCGTGCGCCTGTCGGACTACTACCTCATCAATCTCGTCGGGATGCCCGTGGAGTCTGCGACCGCGCTCTCGAATCTGGTCTTCGCCGGGACGCTCGACCGCCACCCCGACCTTCGCTTCTGCTTCCTGCACGGCGGCGGTGCGGCCCCCTACCTGTACGGCCGCTGGGAGGTTGGTTGGCGGGTCCGCACCGAGACCAGGGAGCGCATCGCCAAGCCGCCGAGCGACTACCTTGACCTCGTCTACTGCGACACGCTGACCCATTCGCCCGAGGCGCTGGCTTACCTCGTCCGCGTCGCCGGCGCCGAGCGGGTGGTGCTCGGCACCGACAGCCCCTTCGATGTCCGTGAGCCCGACCCACGAGGCCATCTCGTGCGGGCCCCCGGCGTCACCGACGAGCAGCGCGCGCAGATCGAGCGGCGCTCGCCCCACACCTGGCTGACCGGGGAGCCAGCCCCTGCGGTGGAGGCAGGCACGTGACCTTCGTCGACCTGTACGGGCAACCGGCCTACGAGCCCGACGGGCACGAGGGCGTGCTCAATCGGCTCCTCGCCGGACGGCAGCTCGGCAACGACCGGGTCAGCATCTGGCACGGGACGCTGCAGTCCGGCGGCAGCTCCGACACCCACGTACACGAGCGGTCCGCGCAGATCTACGTCGGGCTCACCGGCACGTGCACGGTGACCGTCGACGACCAGGTGCACGACCTCGGCCCGCTGACCGCCGTGACCATCTCCGCCGGCCGGCCCCACCGGATCGCCAACGACGGCAACGAGGAGGCGACGCTGCTGGTGGTCAGCGCCCCTGCGCTGCGCTGACCGGACGCGCGGCAGCGATCAGCTCACCAACGGCAGCGCCAGCGGCCGCATCGGGCCAGCGGTCGCGCCGCGGATCTTCAGGCAGGCGGCGACGAACGCGAACTCGTAGCACTCTTCGGCGGCAAGCTCCTCGAGGTTGACCACCTCCACGATGGGCACGCCGGCCTCGGCGAACAGGTAGGTGTGCACCGGCATCCAGTTATCGGGGTCCGCCGAGGGCAGCTGCTCGAGGGCGATGTTGTCCGCACCGACCACCACTGCCCCGCTCCGAGCGAGGAACTCCGCGCCCTCCCGGTCGAGGCCGGGCTCGCGCGCCAGGTAGGCCTCGGCGTCGGGCCACAGGCTCCCCCGCCCGGTGCGGAGCATGACCACGTCGCCGGGCCACAGCGCCATACCCTGCGCGTCCAGCGCGGCCCGCAGATCCTCCGCGCCGATCCCGTAGCTCTCGGGAAGCACGTCCAGGCCGTGGGCACGGGCGACATCGATCAGCACCCCTCGGGCGATGATCGGCGGTTGGCGATCGGCCCCGGCCACGGTCCAGTGGAGGCTGCCCAGGTGCTCGTCAGCGTCGAAGCCGTTCCAGATCTTGGTGCCGTAGCCGTAGTGGTTCAGCGTGTCGAGGTGGGTGCCGCAGTGGGTGAACATCGACACGGCGTCCGCGGACCAGCCGACCAGCTCGTTCTGCGCCCGACCCACCCCGACCGGGTCGTCGACGACAGTACCGCGGGGCGTATGGACCATCGTGATGTGGAACGGGGGCTCGCCCCCGGCGGTCCACGTGGGCATCCCGACGAACAGATCGACGCCGAGGTCGAAGACCCTCCCGCCGTCAGCCGCGCGCAACAGGTCACGCGCTGTGTCGGCGGACAGCAGGTTCAGCATCCCGATCTCGTCGTCGGGGCCGAACGGGCTCTGCGTGACCTGGTGGAAGCTCGCCGCGTAGGCGGCGATGCGCTCTCGATGCACTTCGTCGACAAGGCTCGGGCCGCACATGCAGTCCTCCTTCGAATCACCAACATAGGCGCCTGCGAGTACGCGTTCGCCGACGCCTCGGCGCCGGCCGGGTCGTGCGACCTCCTCACACCACGCCTCTTGACCCATCCAAAGATCGGTCCATAGTGTTGTTCTACCAACAGCAAGTTCTGTTCCATTCAGTGGAACCGAGGAGTGGTCAGGATGCGAGAGCTATGGTTCGTACGCGTGTCAGCGAAATCCAGGGCGCTGCTGATCCTCCTTGCCCTCGCGCTGCTCGCGGCGGCATGCGGCGGGGGCGATGCCGGTGGAGCGGCCGAAGGGGACGAGGCGGCCCAGGACGCCGGCGCCGAGGAGCAAGCGGACGAGCCGGTGTCGCTGGTGGCGATGCACGGCAGTTCAGCCGACTTCATTGCGCTGGTTCCGCTCGCCGCGTGGGACGTCCTTGCCGAGCGCGGGATCGACGTGGAGCAGCGCTACGCCGAGGAGGCGTCCACGGCCATCCAGGCGATGACGCAAGGGGCGGCCCAGATCGGCACCAACATCGGCGTCAACGTCGGCGTTCCCGCGGCTGACGCCGGCGCGGAGATCGTCGACGTGATCGCCACGCAGCGGCCGACCTGGGCGCTGGCCGTCCAACCGGAGATCGACAGTTTCGAGGACCTCAACGGCGCGACCTTGGCCGTCCACGGCGAGGCGTCGTTCACCCGCGCGGTGGCGGACTGGTACGCCGAGCGCGAGGGCTTCGACTACCAGCAACTGATCATCCCGGGCAGCGAGGTCCGGGCCGAGGCGTTGGCCCAGGGCGAGATCGACGCGTCGGTGATCGATCTGCCTGACGTGATCCAGTTGTCGCAGGTCTATCCAGGCGAGTTCGAAGTGCTCGTCACCATCGGCGAGAGCTTCCCGGATCTGATCGAGCAGGACATCTGGTTCGACGCGAACTGGGTCACCGAGAACCGCGAACTGGCGGTCGAGGTCGTCACCGCCCTGCTCGAGGGCATCCGGCGACTCCGCGAGGACCCCGAGTACGCCCTGGAACTGGCCACGGAGAACCTGCCGGAGGTGGATCCCGCGGTCCTCGAGGAGACCATCGCGGAGTACCAGGAGCGCGACATCTGGCCGCCCGACGGACTGCTGACGGAGGAGCGCGCCCAGGAGACCATGGACTTCTTCTTCTCTGTCGGCGAGATCGAGATCGACCCCGCGTCGATCGAGCTTGAGGACTACTTCGACTTCTCCCTGCTCGAGGACGCGCTCGCCAATCTCGACGGTTCATGACGGGTAGGCGGGTCGTCACAGGCGTCGCGGGCCTGTGCCTGGGGCTCGTCGTGTGGGAGCTCTCCGCACGGACGCAGGACACGCAGCTGTTCCTGCCGACGGTCACGGCGATGGGGGCCGCCTTCTGGCGGGCGCTCGGCACCGGCGAGTTCTGGGCGGCCTATGGCCAGACCCTGGTGCCCTTCCTCTACGGGTGGCTGCTGGCGGTGGCGGTCGGGGTCGTGGCGGGCCTCGTCATCGGGCGACTGGTGGTGATGGACAAGCTCTCCAAGCCGTATGTGGCGTTCTTGAACGCCCTTCCGGTGTCCACGCTGGTCCCGCTGGTGGTGATCACCCTCGGCATCGGCATCGCCGCACGCACCGCCGTGGTGTTCCTCTTCGCCGTCGTCGAGGTGCTGCTCACCACCGCCGCGGGAGCCCGAGAGATCAGTCGGGACCTGTCCGAGATGGCTCGGTCGTTCCAGGCGACGGCGTGGCGGCGGTTCCGGCGGGTGATCCTGCCCGGCGCCCTGCCAGGCATCCTTGCGGGCATCCGGGTCGGCTCCGCCCGGGCCGTCGTGGGGATGGTGGTGATGGAGCTGCTGCTCGTCCCCGTCGGGGTCGGCCTGCTGCTCCTCCGCTACAAGGACACCTTCCGCAGCGCGGAGCTCTACGCCTTGGTCGTGTCCCTCGCGATCTTCGGCCTGGCGCTCCAGGGTCTCCTGCGCTGGATGGAGCGGAGGATCCTCAGCTATCGGCCTGAGCCCTGGGGTGAGGAATGACGCAACCGTTGATCGAGGTGCGTGGGCTTGGGAAGGCGTATGGTGACTTCCACGCGTTGCGCGGCGTGGACTTCGTGATCGGTGACGGCGAGTTCGTCAGCATCATCGGACCCAGCGGGTGCGGCAAGACCACGCTGCTGAAGATCCTCGCGGGCCTGACCACGCCGACGGCCGGTGAGGTCCTCATCGAGGGGCGGGCGGTGAAAAGTCCCGGGCCCGAACGCGCGGTGGTGTTCCAGACGTTCGTGCTGCTGCCGTGGGCCGACGTGCTCACCAACGCGGCGTTCGGGCTGGAGGCGCGCGGACTCGGCAAGGCCGAGCGGACCCGTCTGGCGCGCGAGCAGCTGCGGCGCGTCGGCCTGGAGTCGTTCGAGGAGCACTACCCGCACCAGATCTCCGGCGGGATGCAGCAGCGGGTCGGGCTCGCACGGGCGCTGGCGGTTGACCCTCGGATCCTGCTGATGGACGAGCCGTTCGGAGCCCTCGACGCGCAGACCCGGCATCTGCTGCAGGACGACCTCCTCCAGCTGTGGCAGGAGGACAAGCGCAAGACAACGATCTTCATCACCCACTCCATGGAGGAGGCGGTCTATCTCTCTGACCGGGTGCTGCTCATGGACACCCGCCCGGGCCGGATCCAGGAGACCATCGAAGTCGACTTGCCCCGCCCTCGCGACGCGAGCGCCCGCCGCACACCGGAGTTCATCGACGTCACGTCCTACATCTGGGAGCGGCTGAGGGACAGCCTCCAGGAGCCCACGGCGGGGGCCGGCCGGTGACGGCGCTCGCCTCCCGCCGTGGCGTCCTGCCGGCTCTCAGCCTGCTGGCCGGCTTCGCACTGTGGGAGCTGGCCGGGCGGGCCGGGATCTCCTCGGCCCTGCCGCCTTTCTCCGACGTCCTCGCCGCGATCGGAGAGGAGTGGACCTCGGCGGCCTTCTGGTCGGCGACGGCGACCACGCTCGCCGCCATCGCCCTGGGGCTGCCGATCGCGATCGGCCTAGGGATCGTCGTGGGCGTGATCATGGGGATGCTCCGGGTCGTTGCCTGGCTGCTGTCCCCCTACGTCGCCATGTTCCTGTCGGTGCCGCTGACGGCTCTCGTGCCCGTCCTCCTCCTGGTGTTCGGCCTCACCAGAACCGCGGTCATCGTCGCGATCTTCGTCTACACGTTCTTCGTCGTCGCCCTGAGCACCCAGGCCGGCGTGGAGAACGTCGACCGCGGCCTGCTCGACATGGCGCGCTCGTTCCGCGCCAGGCGGACGCTGGTCATCCGCCGCATCGTCTTGCCGTCGGCGCTCGGGATCACCCTGGCGGGCGTGCGCATCGCGGTCGGTCGCGCCGTCAAGGGCGCGATCGTCACAGAGCAGATCATCGGGCTGCTGGGGCTCGGCGGCCGCGTCCAGCGCCTCGGGGGCGCGTTCGCCGTGGAAGAGCTGTACGCGGTGGTGCTCTTCATCGGACTGCTGGGGCTCGGGAGCATGGAGCTGGTGAGGCTCGTCGAGCGGTCCCACGGACAGGCGCGCGTCAGCTAGCGCAGGAGGTACGGACATCATGGTCGAACCAAGCATCGCGGACGTCCGCCGGCTCGCCGAGCAGTGCTCGAACTGGGGGCGGTGGGGAAGCGACGACGAGCTGGGAACCCTCAACCTCCTGACTCAGGACAATGTGCTCGCCGGCAAGTCCTGCATCCGCCGCGGCATGGTCTTCTCGCTGGCGGTCCCCTATGACAGCTCCGGGCCTCAGATGGGCGGGTGGGGCCGCTTCAACCCGATCCACCTGATGATGCGCGACGGCAACGACGCCGTCACCGGAACCACCGTCCGCGACTTCTACGGCGGCAAGGACGGCTACGTCCGCGGGACCGACGACCTCATCATCATGCCGCTGCAGTGCGGCACCCAGTGGGACGCCCTCGCCCACATGGTCTTCGAGGGCAAGATCTACAACGGGTACGACGCCACGCAGGTTTCGAGCCTCGGCGCGCTCAGGAACGACATCGCCAAAGCGCGCGAGAAGCTGGTCGGCCGCGGCGTGCTGCTGGACGTCGCCCGATGGAAGGGTAAGCCCTGGCTCGACGGCGGCGAGGTGATCACCGGGGATGACCTGGCGGCCTGCGCCGCTCACGAGGGGGTCGAGATAGGTCGAGGCGACATCGTGCTGGTGCGCACCGGGCAGATCGGCATGGTCCGCCATCGCGGCGACTGGGGCGACTACGCGGCCGGCTACTCGGCCCGGGCGCCGGGCCTCGGCCTGGACAGCGTCCCGTGGATCCGCGGCAAGGACATCGCGGCGCTGGCCACCGACACGTGGGGTGCCGAGGTACTGCCCAACGAGACAGCCGACGTGAGCATGCCGTTGCACATCCTGCTGATCGTGAAGATGGGCCTCACGCTCGGGGAGATTTTCGACCTGGAGGCGTTGGCCGAGGACTGCGCGCGGGACGGGGTCTATGAGTTCTTCTTCGCGGCCCCGCCGTTGCCGATCACCCGTGCGGTCGGGACCCCCGTCAACCCGGTCGCCGTGAAGTAGCGGAGCAGTGAGCGCGATGGCCGAAGCCCCGCTCCGCGGCATCCGGGTCACCGACTTCTCGCGGATCCTCGCCGGGCCGCTGTGCACGATGATCCTGGGCGACCTGGGGGCCGACGTGGTCAAGGTCGAGCGTCCTGGGGAGGGGGACGACACGCGCGGCTGGGGCCCGCCGTTCCTCGACGGCGACGCCGCCTACTTCCTGTCCGTCAACCGCAACAAGCGCTCGATCGCACTCGACCTGCACGACCCCGACGACGCGGCCACGGCCCAGGATCTGATCCGCCACTCGGATGTGGTGATCGAGAACTTCCGGACGGGCGTGATGGCGCGCTTCGGGCTCGACTATCAGTCCGCCCACCGGCTCAACCCAGCGGTCGTGTACTGCTCGATCCCGGCGTTCTCGGACACGACCTCGGGCGAGCGTCCCGGCTACGACCTGATCATGCAGGCCTACAGCGGCTTCATGAGCATCACCGGCCACGAGGACGCTCAGCCGGTGAAGGTCGGCGTCGCGGTCCTGGACGTGATCGCCGGCCTGTACGCCGCCACCGGGATCCTCGCCACGCTGCGGGCGCGTGCCCGCACCGGCGTCGGCGAGAAGGTTACGGTCAGCCTGTTCGACGCCAGCGTGGCGGGGCTGGTCAACCAGGCAGCCAACCACCTGATCGGGGGGGCGGTGCCCCGTCGGACCGGCAACGCCCACCCGAACATCGTCCCCTACGAGGTGTTCCCGACCAGCGACGGCCCGCTCGTGCTCGCCGCCGGCAATGACAAGCTCTTCCGCATCACCTGCGACGTCCTGGGGACTCCTGAGCTGGCGGCCGACCCACACTTTCGGACCAACGCGGCGCGCGTCGAGCACCGCGCCGAGGTCGTGGAGAGCATGACCCAGGTCTTTCGCCGTCGGCCCCTGGCCCACTGGCTGGCGGCGCTCGGCGAGCGCGGGGTGCCCTGCGGGCCGGTGCGCAGCATCGACGAGGTGTTCGCCTCACCCGAGGGCCGGGCCATGGTCCAGGAGGTGGACGACTCCGTGCGGGGGGCGCTGCACCTGGTGGCCAGCCCAATGCTGTTCGGAGACGGGCTTGGGGCGGCCGATCAGCGCGGGCACGCGCGTCCCCCGCCGCGGCTGGGCGAGCACAGCGAGGAGATCAGAGAGGAGTTGGCGGCGGCGGGACGCGCCACCGGTGCGCAGCACGCCGCCTCCACCCTGCACCCAGGAAAGGAAAGCCACATGATCGTGGACCTCCACGTCCACTACTACCTCCCGGAATACGTCGAGGCGATACGGTCGGCGCCGACGCTGGAGACCTACATCCGGGATGACGGCCGCATCGTGGCGCTGTGGCGCGGCGGCGTCGCACTGGCGATCCCTCAGCCACACCCGAGCGTCGCCCAGCGCATCGAGATGATGGACGAACTCGGCGTCGACATGCAGGTGCTGTCCGTCCCCTCCCCCAGCGCGTACTTCGTCGAGGGGGAGGCCGCCCGAAAGGTCGCTGGGACGGTGAACGACGGGTTCGCCGAGCTCATCCGCGATCGCCCTCACCGCTTCCACGGGCTGGCCGCGCTGCCCATGAAGGACGTCGACGACGCCATCGTCGAACTCGAGCGCGCCACGGGCGAGCTGGGGTTGGCCGGCGCGATGCTGCTGACCAACGTCGACGGCGAGCTGCTCGACTCGCCGCGCCTGGAGCCGTTCTGGGAGCGCGCCAGCGAGCTGGAGGCGCTGATCTCCGTGCACCCGACGCTCCCGGCCGTGACGACCGGCCTGGAGGACTACGGCCTGGCGATCGCGCTGGGCTTCTTCGAGGAGACCAACCTCGCGCTCGCGCGCCTGACGTTCAGCGGTGTCTTCGAGCGCCACCCCGGCATCCGCTGGGTCTTCTGCCACGCAGGCGGCACGACCCCGTTCCTCCTCCCCCGGCTGGACAACTACTACCACCAGTTCCCCCAGTGCCGGGAGCACATCACCCGCCCTCCCAGCGCCATCCTCGCCGAACTCGTCTACGACACCGCAACCACCCATGTCCCGGCGCTGCGCTGCACCTGCGAGACCTTCGGCACCGGGCGGCTGGTCTTCGGCAGCGACTACCCCCACATCCCCGGCGGCACCGGCCCCTACCTGGACGCCCTCGAACAGCTCGGGCTGCCCAGCGAGGAGCGCGCGGAGGTTCTGGGCGCCCGAGCGCTGAGGCTGCTCAACGGCGAGCGCATCTGAGGTCACCGGGAGGCACGATCGCGAAAGTAGCAAACCCGAAAGTGACCGGACCATTGCGGTCCGGTCACTTTCGGTTTGCCAGGGTGGCCTTCGGGCAGGCCCGCTCAAGCCCCTACGGCAGGAGGCCGCCGGCCGTGTCGCTCACCTGGCTGGGGATCCGCTTCTGGACCCTCTCGGCCGCGCCGTCCACCTCAGCGGGGACGGGGACCTGCCCACGAACATCGTCGACCCCGTCGGTCACGTCATCGGGAACCTGCCCGCGAGCATCGTCGACCGCGTCGGTCACGTCATCAGGAACCTGCTCCTCGACATCGCCAATCGCCTTGCCCGCCTGGCCCACCGCATCGCTGGCGGGGCCGCCCGCGGGGCTGTTCATGATCGTCCCCTCAAGCGTGTCGACCTGCTCGTCGGCCCCCTCGACGACGTCCGACGCCTCGGGAACCTCGATGTCGCTGACATCGGCATCGGCATCGGCATCGGCGCTGGCGTCCGCGCTGGCTTCCAGTCCCGCATCCCCCGCTTCGATGCTGGCGGGCACGTGCGCGCCGCCGCCGAGGGAGTTGCTCACCGTCTGCGGCACGTCGGCCGCTACCGCGCCCGCGGCGACGGCCGCCGTCGCGGTCACCGCGAGGGAGGCCTTCGCGACAACCCCGAGGGCTGCCACTTTCGCAGCAAAGGCACTGACAAATCCGCTGATCATCGTCCGCACTCGCTTCCATGTCGGTAGTCCGGACGCCTGCTTGGCAGGTCTCACGATCTGGCCACCTGCCGGCACGGGCAGGTCGTCGTCCGCAGTCGTGGGATCGGCTGGGAGACCATGGGCCAGGACGCCCGCCAGAGCAGCGTTCGGCTCCGGCGGAATGCCGTCGCCGACCGCACGCAACTCCATCATGAGCGACGCCAGGGGCGTCAGGTCCTCCCGGTCATACAGAGCCCGACCAGCGAGAAGGGCCTCGATGGTCCGCTCATCCAGGGTCCGGTTGGTGGTCATGTCGTCCTGGTAATCGCTGAACCCGCTCATAGGGTTACGCCCTCGCGCTCGAGTTTCTTGCGCAGGGCCGCCAGGCCGCGACGCTGGAGAGCCTTGACCGCCCCGGGCTGCTTGCCCAGGACGCGGGCCGTCTGCTCGACGGTCAGGTCGGCGATGACCCGCAGAGCCAGGACCTCCCGCTGGTCCGGCGACAGGCCGTCCAGGAGCCGCACGGCCTGGACGCTGCCGAGGCTGGCGAGCGCGTCATCCTCGACGTCGCCGCCGACACAGGTGTCCGCGCCGTGGTCGAGTGGCGCGGTGAGGACCGCCCTGCCGCGGCGCCGGCGGTCGTCGATCAGCCGGTGATGGGCGATGGTGAACAGCCATGAGCGGAAGGCCTGGCCGTTCCCGGTGAAGGATCGGATGCGGCGGAACGCTCCGTAGAACACCTCGCTGGTGAGATCCTCAGGGTCCTCGGCGCCCTGCGTCCGCAGGTAGCCGTAGACGCCGGGGGCGAAGTGGCGATACAGGCGCTCGAACGCCCAAGCGGCATCCGCCTGGGCAGCGGTGACGAGTTGGTCGACGACGGTCGGATCCATTAGAGGGCCGGATCGTATCGACGACCCGCCGGGCCTCGGGTGGAACTGATGGACCAGACAGCCAATGGCCTCGGCCCGGCCGTGGCCTCATCCACCACGCCGTGGCCATGCGCCCAGGCGGCTGATCATGGTGAGGGCGACGTGAGGGGCGGGCGGTTGGTGGTGCGGCGCCAGTCGATCCAGGGCCGGATGGCTTCCGGGTCCGCGCGGTCCTTGTGCGCCTCGGCGATGGCGAACAGCGAGGTCAACAGCGTCTCTGACAGCAGGTGGGGCTCCAGCCCAAGGTCGATCAGGCGGCTGTGAGCCACGTTGTAGTGGTGGGTGTCGGCCTCGACCCTTGGCGGGTCGAGGTACTCGATCCGAGCGCTCTCGCCGCGGGCCTCCGCCACCGTCTTGGCGATCTCGGCCACCGACAAGCTCTCGGTCATCTGGTTGAAGACGCGGAACTCGCAGGGTTCCGGCGGGTTCTCGGCCGCCAGAAGGATGCACTCCGCCGTATCACGGATGTCGATCAGCCCGCGCGTCTGCCCGCCGGAGCCATACACCGTCAGCGGGTGAGCGAGGACGGCCTGGACCACGAACCGGTTGAGAACCGTCCCGAACACCGCGTCGTAGTCGAAGCGCGTGGCCAGTCGTGGATCGAGAGCGGTCTGCGGTGTCTGCTGCCCGTAGACGATGCCCTGGTTGAGGTCCGTGGCCCGCAGCCCCCACGCCCGGCAGGTGAACATGATGTTGTGGCTGTCGTGCACCTTCGACAGGTGGTAGAAGGACCCGGGCTGCTTCGGGTAGGGCAGCACGTCCTTCCGGCCCTTGTGCTCGATCTCGATCCAGCCCTCTTCGATGTCGATGTTCGGCGTGCCGTACTCGCCCATCGTCCCGAGCTTGACGAGGTGGATGGCCGGATCGATGTCAGCCATCGCGAACAGGATGTTCAGGGTTCCGACCAGGTTGTTGACCTGCGTGTATACCGCGTGTTGGCGGTCGATGTGGGAGTAGGGGGCCGCCCGCTGCTCGGCGAAGTGGACGATGGTGTCGGGGCGGAACCCACGGATCATCTCATAGGTGAACTCCGCATCCGTGATGTCGCCCCTGAACATCGACAGCTGACGGCCCGTCAGCTCCTTCCACACACCGACCCGCGTGTGGAGTGGTTCGACGGGCACCAGGCTCTCGACCCCGAGCTCGTGGTCGTACTGCCGGCGCACGAAGCTGTCGGCGATCGCCACGTCGTGACCCGCTTCCGACAGGTGCAGGGCGGTCGGCCACCCCAGGTAGCCGTCGCCGCCAAGAACCAGTGTTCGCAAGGCATCTCCTTTACGCCATCAGGTGAAGGTTGTCCTACCGCAGTACGAGTACCCAGCAAACGGCAGCTAGCGTGATGGGATGCAGGATCACGAGGAGCCAGGCGCCTTCACCCGTGCGACCGGCCGGGCCGTGGAGCAGTCGTCGCAGCAGCCACGCTATCGCCGCTACCAGTTCTCGCTGATCGCGCCGCATTGCGGCCTCTCGGTCCTCGAGATCGGCTCGGGGCAGGGCGACTTCGCCGCGCAGTTCACCGGTCTCCAGCGCCTGGTCCTCACGGATGTGGACCCTGCGGCCGTGCGGCTGCTGAAGGTGCGCTTCGCCGGACGGCCAGAGGTCGAGGTACGGGAGTTCGACCTGGACGCCGAGTTACAGCCACACGGGCCGGTCGACTCGGTCGTGGCCATCAACGTCCTCGAGCACCTCGAAGATGACGCCGCAGCGCTTCGCGCGCTCAACGCGCTCGTGCGGCCGGGAGGATCGATCATCCTGTGGGTGCCAGCCTACCCGGCGCTCTACGGGGACTTCGACCACAAGGTCGGCCATTACCGGCGCTACACCCCGGACGCCTTGAGCGCCGTGGTCAAGACCGCGGGCCTCACCGTCGAACGCTGCCATCCGGTCAACTTCCTGGGCGGGTTGGCGTGGTGGCTGGCCGTGCGGCTGGGCGGGACCGGATCACCGCGGCCCAGGCTGGTGGCGCTCTACGACCGGTTCGTCGTACCGGTCACCCGCGCGATCGAGCGTTGGCGGCCCCCGCCGTTCGGCCAGTCGGTGCTGTGCGTCGCTCGGACGGCACGCGGATGAACGGGCCCCTTCGCCGGAAGCTGAGCCGGTACACGGCCGGATCGGTCATCGCCGGACTCTGCAGCGAGGTCGGATTCCTCCTGGTATACGGCACGGCCCTGGCAGACACGCGCGTGGCGAGCGTGGTCGGCTTCCTCGCGGGCGCGATCCCGAACTACCTGCTCAACCGGTCCTGGACCTGGGGGCGCCGCGGACGCCCCGACGTGTTGCGGGAGGTGGTGCCCTACGTGGCGGTCGTCCTCGCCAGCGTGGTCGCGGCAGCCGCGGTGACCAGCTTCGTCGACCGCCACGTCGGCGAGCTGACCACCAGCCGGCCCCTGCAGGTTGCGCTGGTGACACTGGCGTTCGGCGCGACCTACGGCCTGCTGTTCGTCGGCAAGTTCGTCGTGTTCGACCGGCTGCTGTTCGCCGACCGTCGCGAGCGCCGCTCCCGCCACCAGGTGGACAGCACCACCCGCGCGTACCGGAAGCCGTAGACGAGATTGTTGCCCTTCTTCGTCGAGCCGGCGCTGCGCCGCCGCAATGTGGTCGGGCGCTCGGCGACGTGGTAGCCGCCGGCAAGCACCCCGATCAGCAGTTCCGAGGCCTGGTACTGCGGCTGGGAGAGGGTGACCGCTCCGGTGATCTCCGCGCGCATGGCACGCAGCCCGTTGGACGTGTCGGTGATCCGCTGGCCGGTCATCGCGCTGACGAGGCTGGCGAACGCGCGGACACCCAGGCGCCGCAGGCGGTCGTCGGTCTCGGCTCGCCCGAGCCGGCGCGATCCGGTCACGAAGTCCGCCTGGCCGCGCACGATCGGCTCCAGAACCAGCGGGATATCCGTCGGGTCGTACTGCCCGTCGGCATCGGTGGTGACGACGAAGTCGGCGCCGCCCTCGCGGGCAATCCGATATCCGAGCCGGAGCGCCGCGCCCTGTCCACGGTTGCGAGGGACGACGCAGGTGTAGGCGCCGTGGGCGATCGCTGCCTTCGCCGTCTCGTCCGAGGACCCGTCATCCACCACAACCACGTCAACGGGCACGTCGCAGGCTCGCTCGGGCAACTGGTCGAGCACCGGCCCGATCCCGTCGGCCTCGTTGTACGCCGCGATCACGATCACCACGGGCGCCAGCCGCACCCGCCCGTAGCGCGCATGGAAATCGTCCAGCGCCGCCTCATCGACAGCACCCGGCACGTCCGCGGCCTCGGTACGCCCCACTGCGGGCGCTCGCCCCAGCAGCGCCGTCATCCCCAGGGCTCCGGCCACCGGCAGCAAGACGAGCCCCGGCAGCTGGTAGCGCCACGAGAACTCGAACAGCGAGGCGGCCAGCAGCAGGCCGCCTCCGGCCAGGGTGAACAGCAGGCAGGGGGCCCGCAGGGACGTGCGCCGCGCTCGGCCCAACCCCAGAGCTCCGGCGGCGCCCGCCAGCAGCGCCACGAGCAGCAGCGGCCCGGGGGTGTAGCCGCCGCCCAACTGGTAGGCGCGGAGGAAGCGGGTGAGCGGCTCGCTGACCGCTGGGCCGGACCCGCCGTGCGTCTCGACGGCCGTCTCCAGCCTGCGCTGCGGATCCGGGTACGGGAACTCCGGGTGCTGGATCTGGAACTGCCAGCGCTCCAGGGGAGGATCCTCCGGCAATTGCGTCTTGGACCATTGGAAGAACTTGGCGAAGTCCCAGGCCACCGCCCCGACGTAGTCGAGCGGCTGCTGCATCCTGACCCTGCCCGCGAAGTCGCCCAGCGCGTCGTCGATGTGCACACCAGGAGGAGGCTCATACCGGCGTGCCGGGGAGTCCGTCCAGGCGAACTCGTCGGGGGTCAGCTCCTCCTGTTCTCTGGGAGTGGGACACAGCGGTCGCAGATGCTCGGGCAGCGACACGGCCTGGCAGTCCGCGAACCGCGCGACCCGTGCGTACTGCACGCGCCCGCCGACCGCGTTGAACGCGAACTCGCCGTGCTCCTGCTGGTACACCAGGCCATAGCCGACGACCGGCAGGGCGAAGCACAGCGCCACCACCACCGCGTTGGTCAGGCGCCGTCGCCAGGAACCGCCTGCGAGAAGCAGGAACAGGACGGCGGGCACGATCAGCGGTTGGCCGACCAACCGCACCGTGACCGACAGCCCGAGCAGCAGCCCGGCGACCCCGGCGACCAGCGGACCGAGGCGCCGGTGCCAGATCAGCAGCACGAGCCCGGCGAGCACCAACGCCTGGAACAGGGTTTCCGCCAGGACGTTCTGCTCGATCTGCAACTGGTAGGCGTCAAGCAGCACCGGGGCGGTCGCCAGGGCGCCAAGCCAGCGCGGCGACCCGTGGCGCAGGAGGACGGCGTAGATCGCCACCGCCATCGCCAGCCCCAGCAGGTGGTTGGCCAGCGCGAACACGGCCAGGTCGCCGAACACCGACAGCGGGCGCAGCAGCAGGAATGGGTAGCCGAGGGGACGGATGCCCCGGGGGACGAGCTCCGTCATGTCCCGCAGATACGAGAACGAGTCGATGTAGAGCAGCGCAGGCCGGTAGGCCACCTGCGTGATCACCCGCAGCACGAACCCGAGGGCGAACAGGACGGCGAACAGCCAGTGCGAGCGGAGCGCGGTCGGCAAACGCCGTCGCGTTGTGGCGCGAGGCGGCCGGGACGGGAGGTCCGCCCGTCGCGTCCGCAGATCCGGAGCGCTCATCCGCCCAGAGGTGCCGGCGCCTGCTCGGCGAACTCCGCCCACACCGAGGCCAGCCCCTCGGCCAGTTCGATCTGCGGCTCGTACCCCAGCGCCCGAGCCGCGTCGATGCTGACGGTGACGGCCCGCATCTCGCCCTCCTTCGACGGAACGTGCCGTGTCCGCAGCGGCCGCCCTGTCACCGCTCGCACCGTCTCGACCATCTCCAGCACGCTCACCGAGTGCCCGGAGCCTACGATCAGGGGGCCTGAGCATCCCGAGTGCCACGCGACCCGCAGCCCCCGGCACACGTCGTCGGCATGCACCAGGTCACGCACCTGGAGCCCGTCCCCGTAAATCTCCACAGTGGCACCCTCGCGGGTAGCGCGCATCAGGCGCGGGATGAAGCTGTCCTTGCGCTGCATTCCGGGGCCGTAGACGTTGGCCAGCCGCAGGGCGCAAGCCTGGATCCCGTAGGAGTGGGCGTAGGCGGACAGCAGCATCTCCGCGGCAGCCTTCGTGGCCCCGTAGGGGGTGAGCGGCCGCAGGGGGAACTGCTCGTCGATTACCTTCCCACCGGCGTCCCCGACCACGGCGTTGGTCGAGGCGAACACGAAGCGCGAGACGTCGAGCTCGCGGGCCTGCTCCAGCAGCGCCGCGGTCATGTCCACGTTGACGGCCCGGAACCCCGCCGGCCGCCTGACCGACTGCAGGACCGACGTCAGCGCTGCCAGATGCACGATGGCGGTCGTGCCCGCCGGGACCGCCGCCCGCCGGACGGCGGGATCGCGCAGGTCACCGACCACGGCCTTCACATCAGGCGACGTCGGGACCCGGAGGTCGGCCACGGTGACGTCCGCCCCGTCCGCCAGCAGCGCCGGGACGATGGTCGTGCCGATGAAGCCGGCTCCTCCCGTCACCACGACTCGTTCGCCGTTCAACGATCCCACGCTGGCTCCTGTCCCCGCTGCTGACGCACCTCAACCTACCGCCGCTTGCACACCACGCCGCAATCCTGGATACCCGGGCGCCGCCCGCGCCCATGCTCCCGGGCATGGCGCGGGTCGGGGGAGTGAAGCAGGTGATGCATCAGCCGCTGGCGGTGTCTGCGGTGGACTACCACACCGCCGGTGAGCCGTTCCGGATTGTCTGTCGTGGTGTGCCGCCCCTTCGTGGTGTGACGGTGCTGGAGCGCCGGCGGAACGCCGCAGCCCGCCTCGACCACGTGCGGCGACTCCTCGCCAACGAACCGCGGGGGCACGCCGACATGTACCGCTGTTTTGTGACCGAACCCGACGACGAGGGCGGCGACCTCGGTGTCGCGTGCTTCCACAACGCCGGCTACTCGACGGCCTGCGGCCACGGGACGATCGCCCTGGTGACCTGGGCGCTGGACAGCGGCGTGGTGCCGATCGCCGGTCCACAGACCCGGGTGGTCGTCGACGCGCCCTCCGGGCGCCTGCGCGCGGTCGCGACGGTCGAGGGCAGTCGCGTCGTTTGGGTGCGGTTCATCAACGTGCCGTCATTCGTCGAAGCGACCGACGTCGAGGTGACGTTGCCCAAAGGGACCGTGAGCGTTGACCTTGCCTTCGGCGGCGCGTTCTACGCCGTGCTCGACGCGTCCGCGGTCGGCTGTGCCGTCGTCCCGGCGACCTCCCCGAGCTGATCGCGCACGGTCGCGCCATCAAGGCCGCGGTCGAGAGCGCTCGGGAGCTTGTCCATCCGGAGATCCCCGACCTGCGCGACGTCTACGGGGTCATCTTCGTCGACAACACGCGTGCGGAGGACGGCGGCCTGTACCAGCGCAACGTCGCTACGTCGACCACATCGAACGCGACGGGCTGGCAATAACCTTTGCGAGCGCCCAACGCCCACTCGGGACCTACTTCCAAGCGTTGTCCAGTGCTGGCTTCCTCGTGGATTGCCTGCGGGAACCCGCGATGCCCGAGGCCGCGGTCCGGCGTCCGCAACAGCGGCGCTGGCAGCGCATCCCCCTGTTCCTTCATCTTCGAGCCGTCCGCACCTGAGCCGCCGACCGCGGCCCGCTCCGCTGCCCGGTCCAAACTGCGGTTGCAGCTAGG
>WHTC01000453.1 GCA_009379795.1 Nitriliruptorales bacterium
CAAGCGCGGAGAAGTCCGCCAGGTAGGCCTGAAGGCGGTCGTTCCCGGTCGCCTGACGGATCTCGCGGACGGTCTCGTCGAGCCGCGACTGGCTCCGGCCGTGGAGGAGGACCATCGCGCCGCGTGCGGCCAGGTGGCGGGCCAGGGCCTTTCCCAGCCCGTCGCTGGCGCCAGTGACGAGGATGCTCTGCTGATCGACGGGACGCATCGCTGCTCCCTCCGTGCCCCTGGGCTGAACCGTCCACGACAACCGCTGGGGCGGGACGCCGCATTCCGGATGATCTCGGCGCGCCGCCCCCTTCCTGTTGGAGGTCGTCCCAGGTCAGCTCGGCGCGCCGAGCGGCGATGGCTCCTTACGCCTGCTGCATGGCCGCACGTTGCTCGTCGCTGAGCTGGATGATCTGCACGTAGTTACCGTCCGGGTCGATCGCAGTCGCGAACAGGCTTCCGTCGCGGTCCTCGAGCTCCGCCAGCCACTTCACGCCCAGTTTCTCCAGGCGCGCGGCGATGGCACGGGCGTCGGCCACGTCGAAGTTGAGGATGACCCGTCCGGGCTCGGGATTGGTGCCTCCGATATCGGAGCGACGGTCGATCAGCACGGAGAAGCTACCGAACTTCAAGACCCGGTAGCCGTCCATCTTCGTGTCTTCTTCGGGTTCCAGCGCAGCGGCGTACCAGTCGCCGAGCCGCTCAGGGTCGGTGCTGGCGAGCAGCAAGCTGTCAAGGCTGGATCGCTTCATGATCTCCTCCTGCGGGGTTGGTTGCTGTGACGGAGGTGTCACCGGTACAGACCAAGCGGCCGTGGAGAACTCATCGGTCGATCGAGGATCAGCCTCGTTGTGCGGCCCACCGTTCCGCACGGCCCATGATCTCGTTGATCAGCGAACTCTTCGCCTGAGCGTAGAAGTCCAGGTGCTCCCCGAAGTCGCGTCCATCCACGGCTGGGCACACTACCCCGGGGATGCGGTCGCCAGCAGACGAAGGACATTGCAATGCAACAGATGGAGCAGCGGTCTCTGGGTCGCGCCGGCGTTGGCGTACCCGTTGTCGGCCTGGGCACCTGGCAACGCCTCGAGGCGGCAGCCCGCGCCGGCCGGCATCACGAACTGGTCAACCGCGCCGTCGACGATGGTGTGCGGGTGTTCGACTCCTCGCCGATGTACGGGCGCGCCGAGCGGTTGCTGGCGGATGCCCTTTTCGACTGCCGTGCGGAGGCCTTCGTCGCGACGAAGGTGTGGGCTCACTCGCGCTCAGAAGGGCGGGCACAGCTGCAGCAGGCCGCGGACTGGTTCGGGGGCCACGTCGACCTGATGCAGATCCACAACCTGGCCGGGTGGCAGGACCATCTGCCGATGCTTGAAGCGGCACGCGAGGACGGTCGCGTCAGGCTGATCGGTGCTACGCACTACTCGGCCAGCGCTTTCCGTGAGCTGGCGCGCGTCATGG